>CALDZP010000072.1 GCA_937944105.1 uncultured Ignavibacteria bacterium | reverse complement strand
ATTACGTTTATAAGCGTCTATAATTTTTGGGTCATGTGCTAATGCGCCTGCTAGCCGATATTCTTGTTGACTATAATCGGCTGTAATTAGCTTATACCCTTCTCTAGCGATAAAATTACTGCGGAAGGTGTCATTAGCGGGGATATTTTGACAATTTGGATTGCTAGAGCTAAACCTTCCCGACACTGTACCTACTTGATTAAACTCAGGATGTAATGCCCCCGTAACAGGATGTACTTTAGCTAAAATGTTTTCTCCATATGTTGAAATTAATTTCATTAAGTTTCTATATTCTAAAATCTTCTCTACTAGAGGATGGTATAAATAATCGCGTAAAGTGTCTTCATTTGTGTTCGGAACATCCACGCCAACCAAATGAAGCACAGACAACATTTGCTTAGGTGAATCAATGTTCAAGTTGCTTAAGACCCAATCCTTAGAATAATCAAGACCGATTAAGTATTGTAAAGGAACAACATCAGATTTCCTCTTAATTGGAATGGCTAGTAAATTGGCAATTTCGAAGAGAGTTTTATCTTTTAGCTTTTCCTCTAATTCGGAGATTATCATCTCCTTGATTTCCGAAATAAGCACAGGCACTTTTTGCTTTAGCTCATTAATGGATTTTTTCCACTTTTCCACATCTATTTTTATGCCAATCAGTTCCATTAGCATAACTGGAATTATTAGCCTATTTTCTAATTCAACAACTTTTCTGATTCCTAATTTATCGATTTCCTCCTGCTGTTTGTTGTAAATTTCCTCTAAATACATCACATCTTTAATAGCATAATCAATATGTTCCAAATCCAAATTTTCTTTAGACATCCCGATAAAGGCTTTTCGTAATTCTTTGTCTAATGTTATGTTGCAATACTTCTCTGTTAAATGCTTCAAATGATAATAAGTTTCCCCCACTCCGCTATTAAGAAGACATTCAACAATATCTGTGCTATACGGATTCTTTGGGTAAATCTTATACCTATGAAATAAAAATTTCAAATCAAACTTTAAATTATGCCCTATTAAAGGCGCAGAAACATGATTAAAAGCTAAATCAAGGATATACTTCTTTTCTTGCTCAGGTTCGTCAACAAGGACATAGGGACTGTTATTTACATAAAGCGCAATCAATAAGATTTCATCTTGGTACGGGTCTAATCCCGTAGTTTCTATGTCAAGCGCAATCGTTTTTGTGCTGTTAATGTCTTTGATAAACATCTCCAAATTCATGACAATACCTCTTGAATAAAATTGTGAAAATTTTCACAAAGCGGGATATTCACACATATTTTATCATAGGCAAGGAAATTTATCAAGAGGATTCTATCAAAACAGTATTAACATTTTTTGCCCAAAGGGCAAGATTGTTCTAGTTCTTTTAGATAATGAATTTATTCTCTTATAAATTCCAAAGTTAAACAGACTTTGTTTAATAAACAAAAAGTTTATTAAACATTTTGCCTTAAATGTAAATAAGGCAAAGACGAATTTATTCGGTTTTAAGCCGAGGTTGAAAATTTGAGTTTTGAACAAAAAGTTCAAAAAAAAATTTGTCGCATAATTTTTGTTGTTTTTATTTTTTCAGAATCCGCCCAATTTTTAATTTATGTCATTTTCTTTTGATTTTCTTTTTTTGTATTTTGAATTTTTTTTGTGTTTTGAATTTTAATTTTTAGATTTGCTTTTCAAGCATTGAATTTTAATTTTATTTTTTTTTAATTTTTGGATTCTTTTTTTTAAATTTTTGTTGTTTTTATTTTTTCCTAGTCTTGACATCGCAATTTTAGCAATGTCTAAGTATTATTTTACCATAATTTTTCGGAAAATCACGAAATTTGGGCAAAATTCGCGTAAGAGTTTTATTAGAAATTCCGGGATTTTCGGCTTGACAAGGATAACAAACTGAGGTACAATCAAAAAAGAAAGGAACTACAACATGCTAAAGGAATCTGTGTTTATTAACCAGTCTGCAATTTTCAAAGAGTTGAAATTGTTAGCAAGGGAGGCTAGGTATCATAGCTTCAACATCTTGCTAAGAGCAAGAAGTGGCTATGGTAAGACAACTTTAGCTAAAATTTTCCTCAGTGATTTAGAGAAACTTTGGGGGTATGAAGCATGTCAATATGAGCCGGGGGAGGAAAGATTTTCACCGCTCTACAGGGTTCACTTTTACGATGAGTGCCATTTGATAAAAAATCCTGAGTTTCTTTATCGTTACATGGATTCAGGGCGTTATATTTTTGTTTTCGCTTCTAACCTAAGCGGCTCTTTGAAAGAGCCTTTAATAAATCGCACGATTCAGTTTTATTTTGAAGATTATACTGAGGAACATATAAAACTTATTCTTGAGTCTAAGCTTCCCTATCTATCAAAGCCAAATATAGAGTTTCTAAGCGATAAATGTCGTCTAAATCCCCGTATAGCGACAAAAATTGCCGAGAGACTGAATTTTGCCCTAAAAAAGCAAAATCCCTCGCCTGAAATGCTAAAAAAGATTTTAACTTCAATGGGGATTTACGATAAAGGTCTTACTCGGCAAGATTTGAAATATTACCAATGCTTGAAAATCCATTCACCCGCTTCTTTACAATTGATTTCAAGTATCACCGGTTTAGATAAAGAAACAATCATAAACGAAATAGAACCCCACCTTATAAAATTAGGTCTTATTAAAATAACATCAAGAGGAAGAATTTTAATCGAAAATTCTCTTCCCTAAAACAATCCGAAACAAAATTCTCCGAGTTACTTTGAGTCTTCACTACGCTATTTTTAACCTAAAATCCACTTGAACCGCTTTTTGCATAAATCCCACTCCAAGACCCGCCTTGCGGAAGACGCTTGCTTTTCTCTGTTCAGGTTTTTCATTATTTAGCTGTCTTGCAAATCAATAATATTTTAGATAAAGCTATAATTTCATCACGGCTA
>CALDZP010000071.1 GCA_937944105.1 uncultured Ignavibacteria bacterium | reverse complement strand
AGTTAACAAATGGAAATAATAAATATTCATAAAAAGCACTGGCTTTATTATCAAAGTATTTTTTGTTAAATTACTTTTGTAAGACATTGTTAAATATTTCTTTTTTTTATTCATAAGGGCTTCCTTTCAATTTTTTTTAATTTCTTTTCTAATTTAATGAAAGGAAACTCTTCCTTTTTTAAAACTTCAACTAAAAATGAATATACACCCTTGCAAACTTCCTTAATTGTAAAATTAATCTTAAAAATTTATTGTAGACGAAAATCAAAAAAATTCTGGTAGCTGCAGGTTTAAGCCAGCGATAAATAACATTGGGGCACTTTGAAAATAGAAACTTAATATAAACATTTACCTTCTTTAGTTAGAATATTAAATCACAGTTATTGATAGATGAGATTGTTCTACATAATATTTATGAGTTTCAGTACAAATCTCAGAGTTACTATTTTAATTAGCTTCTGACATTGGTAGGTTTTTAGAATTGATTTTCGAAAGGTCAATTAAATTCATATCAAAAGATCGAAACAATTAAATAAATTAGTGAACAATAATTAAATGGAACTTTAAATTTCTTTTTTTCTTTTTTTAAATTCATCAACAATTTTAGGTAAAACCTCACCTGCTTTCCCTTGAATGACCAAGTCAGCCATTTTTGATAAATCTGTTTGATTTGGATTAATTTCAACTAAAAATGCTCCATTCTGTTTAGCATAAATTGGAATATAAGCAGCTGGAAAAACTACAGCAGAAGTTCCAACTGAAAAACAGATATCACATGTCTTTGCTGCATTCACAGCACCTTCATATTCATCTTCAGGAAGCATCTCACCAAACCATACAACATCAGGTCTGATCAAACCTCCGCACTCACAATAGATTGCTTTATCGGGATAATTATCACCAAGATCATAAAATTTTTTACATTGGATACAATAATTCCGTTCAATATTTCCATGCAATTCAAAAATTTTTTTAGAACCAGCTCTACGATGCAGGTTATCAATATTTTGAGTCACCACTGTAAATCTTTCGAAATATTTTTCCAATTCAGCAATAGCATAATGTGCTGGATTGGGTTGAACTTCGTGCATAATTTTTCTTCGATGAGAATACCATTCAGTAACAAGATCGGGATTACGAAGAAAAGCATTAAAGTTTGCCAGTTCTTCAGGTTTCAATTTTTGCCACAAGCCATCTTTATCACGAAATGTTGGAACACCACTTTCTGCTGAAACACCCGCCCCAGTAAATACTACCACTGATTTAACTTTTAAGAGTTTATCAACTACTTTTTGGATTAACTCAATCAAAGAGAGTTCCTCCAGATTGTTCATTTTCAGATTCTTTTTGATAAGATGATTCCTTATGATAATAGTCAGGTTCTTTACTTACAAAGAGTGAACTCTGGATTAAATAATGAAATTTAGTCCAGTTGGAATTCAATTCTCCGCCACCGCTAATGATTTGTCTATAAGCATTCGTTTTTGCGCTCAATTCATCGGCATAATAAAGAATAATTGATTCAAGTGTTTTCGGTTCAACTGGTGAGGCGTTCTCTAATTTTCCTTGATGGCTTAATACAAGATGCAAAACAAGAACTTGAAGCTCTTCAGGAAAATATGGAATCTGTTTACAGGCGCTGTAAATCCAATTTGCAGCAATTACAATATGTCCCAACAACTTACCTTTATCAGTGTAATCAAAAAATGTTTCGTAAGAAAGCTCTTCAATTTTACCAATATCATGAAGCATTGCACCAGTGATTAACAAATCTCGATTTATTGTAGGTTGAAAATTTGAAGCTTCAGAAATATCGCACATCAAATCACAAATTCTTACAACTTCAAGAGTATGTTCAATTAATCCGCCAATATAATTATGATGGAATGATTTTCCTGCAGGTGCAAAAGCAAATTTCTCAAATCTTTCTTGAGTAAACATATTTTTCAATAAATTCTTCAGCCATTCATTTTTTATCTTTTTAATTCTTAATTGGAATTCTTTCTTCATCTCATCAATATTACGAACTGAAGAAGGGATAAAATCACTTAAGTCTACCTCATTTTTTTCACCAGCAAGTTCGATCGATTCAACTCTTAATTGTAATCTCTCATTAAACGCTTCAACTAATCCTTTGACTTTTACAATTGCACCAGCAAAAGCTTTTTTATAGAATTCATCAAAACCTTCCCAGAAATTTCCAGTAATTGAACCCGACTTATCGCTCACTTCTATGACTAAATAATTACTACCATCTTTTTTCTGTTTGAGTTCAAATTTCTTTAATAGAAAATAATGATCTATGACATCTTTGTTTTGTAATTCTTTGATTGATTTTTGATTTAACATAATTCCTCTTCAAAATGAATACAAAATTAACATAATAAAGGGATTGAAAATTAACAATATTGATAGAGCTCAATTTCACAAAGATGATTGCGCAATTAAAGGTTATTGGAATCAAAACTTTAAGAATAAATTGATTCATTTCATTTTCAAAGATTTTCATATTTAGTAGTCAACGCCAGCAATGGTTCTTAGTTATTAAGTTAACTTCCGTAGAAAAATATAAGAACATTCAGTGAATGAATAGCTAAAAAAAATGCTTCATGCTAATCAAAGATATATTTTGCAATAACAATATTTATCCAGTTTGTTAATTTAAATAATTGTGTCGAAAATCAATTTTATTAAGTCATACATTTCTTTCATCTTGCTAATCATTAATTTAAATTCATGTACTCACAAATTAGATGACAATGTCTTCTTCATAAAATTAATCTTTCAGTTTTGCCAAAACAGAATTGACCGAAAATTTTATTTGATAAAATTATTGCACTTAATAAATTTGCCAAGGAGATTTTTATAATTTGTGGAGGACAATCAGAGTAATTGAACTTAATCTTTTTTGGCATCTTATTTTACATTTTTATTCAACTTTTCCTGGGCTTTTATATTTCTCGATTTATAAAATCTGAAGATGATTATTTATTAGGTGGAAGAAAATTAGGTTACATTCTGGCTACCTTCTCAATTTTTGCAACATGGTTTGGAGCAGAATCGTGTATCGGAACTGCAGGTGCTGCTTATGAATCCGGACTATCGGGTGTAACCGCTGATCCATTTGGTTATGGAATAGTTCTTCTTCTTGTCGGTTTTTTTATTGCAATTCCTTTATACAAAATGAAACTTACCACAATTGCTGATTTCTTTCGTGAAAGATATTCACCACTTGCCGAAAGAATAATCGCAATATTAATGATTCCCACTTCCATCCTCTGGGCTGCTGCTCAAATTAGAGCTTTTGGTTTAATTTTATCATCTTCGTCAAACTTAACTATTGAACTGTCTATTTTTATTTCTGCCTGTATTGTAATTACTTACACAATCTTCGGTGGTTTACTGGCAGATGCCTGGACTGATTTAATTCAAGGTATGATACTAATAGCTGGTTTATCTGTTTTAATCATAATAATGTTGTTTAATGGTTTGCACATTGAATCTGTCATTTCAGAAATTTCAAGCGAAAAATTTAATCTTTCATCTAATAACAATTTTTCATTTTATTCTTTTCTTAAAACAATTGAAGCCTGGGCAATTCCTATTTGTGGTTCTTTAATTGCTCAAGAATTACTCTCAAGAATTTTTGCTGCTCGCTCTCATAAAGTTGCTAAGATGTCATCTATTTTTGCCGGAACTCTTTATATTTTAATCGGACTGATCCCGTTAACAATTGGATTAATAGGATTTAGTATAATTCCAGATTTGAAAGAACCAGAACAAATCTTACCATTGATAGCACAAAAATATCTTTCACCAATTATGTATGTAATTTTTGCTGGCGCTTTATTATCAGCTATACTTTCAACAGTTGATAGTACTTTACTCGCATCTTCAGCATTAATGTCCCACAATATTATTTTCAATATTTTCAAAATAACCGGCGATAAAAGAAAAGTTAAAGTTACAAGATTGAATGTTTTTGTTGCTGGAGTTATCGCCTATCTACTTGCAACATATGCAGAAGGTGTTTACAATCTTGTAAAGGATGCTTCTGCTTTTGGTAGTAGTGGAATTTTTATAGTTTTTATTTTTGGACTAACTGGAAAATTTGGGAATGGTTTGAGTGCAATAAGTTCAGTTATCAGCGGTTCAATTGTCTGGATTTTTGCTCATTATTTTTTTCAATTGGATTTAAGTTATTTGATTTCATTATTTGTATCACTTACTGTTTTTATTATCACTGGAATAAGTGAGAAATGGATTTATTCGTTTTTGGTTCCCATAAAAAGATTTATCAATAAATAATTTATTTTACATCTATCAATCTTCTTATAATCAATTCTCTCTTCAATTTTTTTGCATACCTAATTCATTGGTTATTTTTGTATAAAACTTGTGAGGTGAATATGAAATATATCACTTTCTCTCTATCTTTATTTTTGATTCTTCTTATTTCAAATGAAAAAATTTTTGCTGACGATTCCACTGTCGTTTTAGTAGGACCTGGAATTAGATATCATTCTGTTTACAAAACTTCGACTGGACCATATAACATAAAAATTCTTGAAATCGACATCAAACATCCAAAAAATAAAATTGAAACTGTTTTAGCAAAAGATGTTTTAGGTACTGGTTTTGAAAAAACTTCTTCAATGGCAAAAAGAAATAGCCGAAGTGGTCATATAGTCATTGGTGCTGTTAATGCTGATTTCTTTGGTATAAGTGATCCATATAATCCTTACACATTTTTAGTAGGTTCTATGATTTCAGAGAATGAATATACTTTTGGACGAATTAGTCAAAGACCTTCTTTTGCAGTTGATACTCTTAAAAGATTAATTATTGATGATTTAGGTTTTTCAGGGATAATTAAAACAAGACAAGGATACAGTAAATCTATTTCAAGTTTGAACGATACAGTTAGAACAGATGCTCTTGTAATTTTTAATAGGTATTTTGGTAATTCCACTAAATCCAACAATTCAGTTACTGAGATAAAATTGAAAAGAATATCACCGCTTGTTATCGGTGATACTATCAAATTTGTAGTGAAAGCTAAGAATGTTGGGATTGGAAATATGACTTATAATTCCGATGAATATGTTCTTTCTGGAAATGGAACAGCAAAAGCCTTTTTAGATTCTACGATTCTTGTTAATGACACAATATTAATGGTCTTCAATACCAATCCTTTCAGAGGACAGGTTTATTCAATGACCGGTGGCGGACCCACTCTAGTCATTAACGGAATTATTCCTTCGGGATTACAAACAGCTGTTCATCCAAGAACCGCTGTGGGATTTAATCAAGATTCATCCAAAGTATATTTTGTCACTGTTGATGGTCGTCAACCAGGTTTTAGTGTTGGAATGTCTCTACCTGAACTGGCAAATTACATGCTTTCAATTGGATGCTGGAATGCAGTCAATCTCGATGGTGGTGGTTCAACTACAATGGTTGTTAGAAATCGGGTCGTAAATTCTCCTAGTGATGCAGCAGGTGAAAGATCTGTTGCAAATGCACTTCTTGCAGTAAGTGAAATTTACGCAAGTGAAGTGATCGATAGTTTCTATCTCTGGCCACGACAAATATTTATCGATTCTACTCAATCAAAAAAAATTGAAATCTATGGTAAAGATATCTGGGGATATGAAATTGATGTAAAACCAAATGAAATCAATTGGGAAATTCAAGGAATTAATGGATATGTTGATTCACTAGGATTTTTCCATCCACTTCAAGTGGGTTCTGGAATTTTAATAGGAAGAATAAAAAATTTAGCCGATACAATTTCAATTACTGTAATTGGTGAAAGAATTCCCACATGGAGTTTCTCTGCTGCTGGAAATAATTTGCCGATGTGGTTATCGCCAACTGCAAGTACCGAAAGAGGTTTAGCTTATGGTCTTATTAATAATAATCACAGATTGTATGTGGTTTCAAGACCAAATGTTTTAATTCTTGACGAACAGACTGGCGATGTTGTGGGAAATTTAAATATTTCTGGAATCAGTGGTGGAACTTTCACATTGAACGATGTTGAAGTAACCGATGATGGAAAAATAATTGCGGCTAATTTAACAACCAATGCATCGACTTCCGCCTTTAAAGTCTACAAATGGGATAACGAGTCTTCTGTACCTCAATCAATAATCGAGTACTCTAGTGGAGCTTATAGACTTGGAGATAAAATTACAGTAGTTGGAAGTTGGGCGGATAATTCGGCGGTCATTTATGCAGGGGTTGCAAATTCGAATAGAATCTTGAAATGGACAATGAACAATGGTGCATTTAATCAATCACCTCAGGAGATAGTCTTATCGGATGTTTCTAATTATGGAACCAATCCATCAGTTGCGCCAACTGGAAAAGGAAACTCAAATTTTTTCGTGAATGCAACGAGCATTTTACCAAAATACTATTCACCTTCAGGGGCGATCTTAGGTACGGCTCCATCAGGAATTGTTGCAACTCAGAGTAATGCAATCAGATATTTTGAAAAATTTAACAGAAAATTTATTGTGACATATCAATACGGGGCTTATAATGAAAACGCAAAAATTTTAGATATTACAAATGGCATTCAGAATGCTAAAGTCTATGAAACTACACCAACATTGGGAAACAATCCTAACAATATTGGATTAAGTGGAGATGTTGCAGTAAGATATTACGGTAGTGGAGTTTTTATCATTTACGTTCTCGCAACAAATAATGGAATAGGAGCCTATCAAATAACAATTGATACTACAACTTTCGTAGAATATGATAATTCAGTGCCTAATGAATTCTTTTTAAGTCAGAATTTCCCAAATCCATTTAATTCTTCGACTAAAATTCGTTTTGGAATTCCAATAAAAGAACATATTAACATTTCAATTTATGATTGTCTTGGCAGAAAAATTTCAGAAGTAGTTGATGAAATTAAAGAAGCAGGGGTCTATGAAATTGAAATTAATTCGCATTC
>CALDZP010000070.1 GCA_937944105.1 uncultured Ignavibacteria bacterium | reverse complement strand
TCTTTTTAACCCCTCATAATTCTTGAAATTTTTTATATTTCCATTCAAATCGTTTATTTGAATGGACTTTATATATTTCTTAGAAATTTTAGATACGTTGTTTGTTGCTAAAATTGTAGCGACTGTAAATTTCAAATCATCAGAAAGAGATTTGTTTTTCATCCGTTCCGCCCCACTACTCAACATAGCAGACTTCCTGTTTCGTAGAAGTTAGTTTCGTTACCGCTTTTCGGTGATAACCAGAGCCTTCTTCTCCACAGGCATTACATCCGGTGGAACTCACCGTAGAGCCATTTAGGTTGGCTAGTCCGAAATTCAAGATGTTCCTAACGGCATTAATATCGCGGTGATGAACAACACCATACTCAGGACATGACCATTCGCGCGGTTCCCAATTATAAGCAAAACGCGCAGTGCCTTCTGCTTTGGTAAAATATATTTTTTGATTTTTGTTTGAATCAAGTGCAATTTTATGTACTAGTAACATGTAATTTTATTGTTTCTTGAACTTGTTGTATATATTTATAACGCGCAAGTAAATAAAAAAATTTGTTATCTTATAAATGATTCTAAAGCAAGTTCTATGCCGGATGTAATGCCTGTGGAGAAGAGGGCTCTGGTCATTGTCTTGCACGCAAGATAGTGAAGAAACAATTTTATGTGAAGCATGAAGTATTATAAAATTTCACACACCAAACAATTATCTTTTATCACCAAAGAAACATTATTTACAGTCATTCTAATTTTTGAATTTGAATTTGCAATAGAAACATATTCATAAAATTGTCGTAAAAATTCATCAATTTGTTTTCGTGATGGTGTTTTCCTACTTCCGTAATTAGAAAATGCAAAAATAATCCAATGAATTAATTGGTCTTTAGACATTTTTTTAGCAATTTCAACAGAAAGAGGTTCTGAAGCAGGTGGTAATAATTCCTTAATTACTCTTGATGCTGATAAAATATTATTGATGGCTTTACCAAAATTTTCTCTATAATTTTCCCAACGTTGTTCAATGATGGGTAAAACACAAGAACGAATATAATTTCTATCATAAGAAATATCTGTATTGGTTGGATCATTCATCCAAGATAAACCATTTGCTAATGCATAATTTTGCAGTTCTTGCTTTGAAAAAGATAACAACGGTCTGTATAATACCTGTGTTGGGTGAATTGGGTTGGTTCCCACGGGTTGCATACAAGCAAGGGAAGAAATTCCCCCACCCCTTAACATTTTCATAAAAAATGTTTCAATTTGATCATCTAAATGGTGTGCTGTTAACAATATTGCATCTTTGCCAACAACCTTTTTAGAAAACTCATAAAAAATATCATACCTTCTTTTTCTTGCTTCATTCTCCCAATTGCCTTGAGTAATTTCAGGAATTTTTTCATGAAAAAAAGTAATTTTATGCGTGTTACAAAAATTTTCACAAAAATCTACAGAATTTTTTTGAAAATCTGAATTACCATGTTGTACATGAATAGCGGTTACATTTAGTCCCACACGAATACAAGAATATAATAATGCTACAGAATCTAGACCTCCACTAAATCCTACTATATAATTGTTATTAATATCTAAATTTTTACTAATATGTTGTTCAAGACAAAAATAATTTACAATATTTTCATCTTGAAAATGAATATCTGAATCAGGATTCTGATTAGTCATCATCGCGTCGTCATTATACCACGTAAGTATATGTCATAGGCTTACGACGGTTGGCTGAGTGATTAAGATGACATGAGTTGTCAAAAAGGTCAATCGATTTATATTTTGTCGTCTTTTTTGTTATTAATTTATAAAATATCTCAAAAATACCGAAACAAAATGAGGAGAGTTGACAGTTTGCTGGATCAGTGGTAAATATATGATGCATCGTTGAGGTTGATAGAGTATGAATTTCGGACTCGGGGGCAGTACCCGACACCTCCACCAATGTTTTACTATTCTAAAGAGTTTTTGTGCGGGGGTGAAATAGGTTTCGACGGAGTTCAGAAATATCAACGGAGATGCGGGGTGGGCTCCTTATCGCCCAACGTTGAAAGTGCCAACGATAATAATGCACGAATTGCTATAGCTGCCTAGTGCACTATAGCGGGGCTGCTAGGTGCCTGGCAACAGAAACCTAGCACTATCTTTACAAATAAAATATTTTTAGAAGCGTTGTGAGTAGTAAAGCAAAAAAGAAAGTAGAAAAAATGCGCAAATTAACAAAAACAATTGTTGAAGCAGAAAAAGTAATATCAAACCACATAGCAAATAATCAAATTAAACCAATTTTCAAAAACAAATATTATGGATTTCTCGTAGAAGCTGTTCCAGAGGGATATAAAATTTTCAAGGCAAATACGGAAGAAGAATTTTTATCTTCTATCCAACAACCAAAAATTAGACATTGGGCTTAATTTAAATATACTAAAGAAAAAAATGCAAAGACAAAATAATAACTCAAATATTATCCAATACAGCAATCAACCATCAAGACAAAAAACCCAAAGCAACAAAAATTCTCAAAATAACAACACAAATCACATGATCAACCAGAACATCCCGTTTAATACCATCAGAGTATTAAATGATGAAGGTGAATTTTTAGGAACAATGAGTAAAAATGATGCATTACAACTTGCTTTTTCTAAAAACTTAGATCTTGTTTTGATTGGTAATAGTAATAACAATAATCCACCACTAGCAAAAATTATAGATTACAAAAAATATCTTTATACACAAGCAAAAAAGAAAAAGAAACAACAAAGAGATTCCAAAAAAGTAGAAACAAAAAAGATGCTTTTTAGACCAAATATTAGTTTGCACGATTTAGAAACCAAAACAAAGAAAATTGCTGAATTTATGGATGATGGTCATAATGTCAGTATTCAAATCATTTTCCGTGGTAGGGAAAAACAACATAAAGACTTAGGAGAAAAAATTGTTCAACATTTGCTTAAAACAGTAAAACCAAATAATTATAAAATTACTGAAAAAGAAAATATGATAGAAGTTTGGTTTCCATCACAATAACCACTAAAATTATTTAAAAATTTTGAAAAATGCAAAATCATGTAATATGTCTAAAATGGGGTAAAAAATACGATTCAATTTATGTTAACAATTTGTATCGCTCTACAAGAAGATTTTGCGATTTACCATTTACATTCAATGTTATTACTGATGACCCATCTGGAATTGAACACTCTGATATAAATATTATAAAAATTCCAGAACATATAACCCT
>CALDZP010000069.1 GCA_937944105.1 uncultured Ignavibacteria bacterium | reverse complement strand
CAACTCAAAATCTTACCTTCAAATTTATCTCAGGGTAATAATCAGCTATTCCACCAAAATTAACTTGATTCAATTTTGCGCTCATTGTAATCTTAGAATTGTAATTATTGGCTGAAATTATGGCGTCAATCATGCTGATTACATGATTTGTAATTGTAACAATTAAAGCCTTGTCGGCAATATTGTAAAGATCATTTGCTTTCCCTCTTAATCCAGAGTAATAAATAAATTTCCCCTGTGTATCGTAATAGTATTCACCAGCAACTGAATATTGTCCCTTTGCAAATTTTGAATCATCCCAACCCTGACTATATTGAGGATACTTACCGATCATTTCATAGTACTGTTGATGTCCATGTGGATAAAGTGTATGAGAAAATTCTTTGATTGTTCTTTCTGCTTGATTCAGCTCATCCCAGTTAACTCTCATCCATGGCTTAAGATTCTGATCTGGACTAATATGGATGTTTGCATTTCCTCCAAGAGCTGGTGCCCATTGATTCAACCATTCAGCATACCTTACAACACTCCAGTAATCATCTGCATAATTTTGAAAAAGAATTGTTTGCTCGTCACCTTTTTTATTGTAATGATAATTTAAATAAATAGTCACACCTTCAACTGTTAAAAACAGTAGAGCTTTTAAGTAATTACCAGTGTAAATTTCTCCAGCACCAGGAATTAATGCAGATAATGTCCCTGCAAGAATTGGGGATTTCTGCCTGAGGGTATGATTACCACTTGAAACTTCATTTGTTTGATTTAAAAGTGAAAACAATTGAAAATCTGTTTTAAGATTTCCTGTTTTAAATTCTGGTTCAGCTGCAAATAAACTAAATGAGAAAATAATTATTAAAAATAAAATAGATACTTTCATTTTTCTCCTCATAATTCAAATCCAAATAATATTCCGAAATAAACTAAAAGTTCTTTACCGTATTTTATTACTTCCTTGGTAAAAATGTTCTGTCGTTTGACTTCATCCAGGCCATAAGCAAAATTAACAAACAGACTGGTTGGAAAAATATAAAATGAATTCATTTGAACTCTTAATTCAGCTCCAATTCCCCTTTTGAAATTATTTATTTTAACAGCTTTCGATTCCCAGGCATTACCAAAATCGAAATAAACTGAACCATAGATTTTATCAACATACAAATGATATAATCTGCTATCAATATCTTCAAAAATCGGGAAGCGATAATTAATATTAAGATGGAATATTTCATTACCGCTAATTGCATAAAACGGATAACTTTTCATACCAATTAATCCACCAAGATAGAAATCGAAAAAGTTATCCACCTGAGGTCCTAATGTTGTTCCTGCTCTTGTTTTAAAAGTTAATGAATGTTTACCTTCAGGTAATTTAAATGCCTGCATCAAATTTAATTCAATTCGAGCATATTTAGTTTTTCCGTATCTGGTAAGAAGTTGCCCTTGATTTTCATCATAATATGTTTCTGGATTAAAGTTATTTGTTGAATATTCCAGATTGAGGTTAATCTTTGTACCGTAAGGATTAATATCATTATCCTTTTTGAGCTGAATGTTTTCAAAATTATAAATAGCATTGAAGGTCCATCCTTTCAAGTAAACTTCGTAAGTAGCTGGATAGAGAATGTAATTTGGTAAGAAGAATGAACTCAGATCTGCAG
The DNA here is from genome assembly GCA_937944105.1 of uncultured Ignavibacteria bacterium. GTDB lineage: Bacteria > Bacteroidota > Ignavibacteria > Ch128b > Ch128b > Ch128b. The sequence goes on along the minus strand of CALDZP010000069.1, from coordinate 25,937 downwards.
AATATCTACTATAACCTGCTCTTAATTGTAATGTCTGATTTTTTGAAAATAAGTAGTGTTTCGCAGAAATAGCAATCTCGAAAAGATTATAAGTAACATTCACAGGAGTTTTGTAACCATATTGAATTGTTCCATCAGATAATGTATCAGGAAATAGACCGAGAAAATTTTCAGTTTTTCTTGAAACACTGTAAAGCTCAAGATTTAACTCTGGTTTTAAACCTAATTCAAAAAGCAAAGGGAATCTATCTCTATATTCAAATCCTAAAAATATATCCCGTTCAAGTCTTGAATTTAAAGCAACACTTCCAAACATACCACTCCTGTTCAAAATGTCAGATGAATAAAAATATAATCCTGGTTTTATCAATTCTATTCCTTTTGCAGTTCTACTATAATTATCATATCTAAAAAATGGAATAACCGATAATTTTGTGAAAGTTGCTCGATAATTTTTGATATTAATTTCTGGTACATTTGAATCATCAAAATTTCTTAGTGAATACCAATCAAAATCACCATTAATTTTTTTGTCCTGACCAATTTTGAAAATTTTGTAATCATATTCTGGAATATGATTGAAATCTAAAGAAGTAAAATCATTGATATAAAAAATTTTGTAACCTGTTGAAGTATAACCTGAATAGACAAGCTCACCTTTATAGTTTGTAGCAGGCATAAATGCGCCACCAATGACATTCGTGATTTGACGAATATTTTTTGTCTTCAGGTTATAAACATAGAGATTGAAGATTCCTTTTCGATCTGATGAAAAAATGATTTCTTCGTCGTTTATAAAAGTTGCATTCCTTTCATCGATACCTTTTTCATTAAGTATAAAATCGAAATTACCGTCAAGGTCACAGATTGCAATATCTCGATTTTCATTTAATGCATAATCAAAAATTATCTTATTACCATCTGGTGAAAATTTTGGATTAAAAAGTTGCTCTCCATTATTAAAGTAAGTTAATTGCCTGTAATTCTTACCATCAATGTCAATTAAATGTAAATTAATCGTACCATCTTTTTGAGAAGTGAAAACAATTGTTTTTCCATCTGGTGACAGAGATGGATTATTAGCACGAAGGCCATAGGTTAATCTCTTCTCTTTCTTTTTTTCAAGGTCATAAATGTAAAGGTCATGGATTTTGACTAAATTTTTATTCTTTTCTGATAACCTGGCGTAAATAATTTTATTACCATCTGGAAAAATTGAAAAGGTAGAGTTAATTCCTTCTTTAATTAATTCGGATTTACCATTCTTTAAATCATAAACATATAAAGAAGTAAGGAAGTAATCTTCTTTTTTGTTGGAAAGATAAAATATCTTTTCTCCATCATGACCGAAAGCTGGATAAAAATTTCCAAATCCTTCCGGCTCAATAATTATACCGGTAAAGAGATGTTCTTTTATAGTTTTAATTTTTGATGAATAGTAATCGCTTAAGTATGTTCTCCATTCTTCATAAAGTTGCTTTTCAGAAATTCCCAAAACTTTTTTAATCGCTTCATTAAATGTAAACGACAATTTATCTTTTAATCGATTATTGATCTCAATTAATTTTTGTTCTCCATATTTCATCGCAATGTAACTCACAAGAGCAAAACCTGAATTATAGACAGATTCATTACCAAGGCTTGTTTTACCAAAAACCGTCATCTGATTATAAGTTAACATGTTAGAATCCAGAACATAGGATCTCAATATCATATCACGGTGAGAATCCCAAAAATCGTATTGAAATTCGTTCCTCATATATTGAGCTGTTCCTTCGGCAAGCCATTGGGGCACATTTATAAATGGGACCGGATATGATACAATAACATTTGGAAAACCATAGAGAACATCAGGTCTTCGCTCTCGCTCATAATTCAAAACTTGAATGTAAAATGCTGGTAAAGTTCTGGACATTTTCATCGCTGCTTGAAGTTGAACCATGTGCGTAAATTCGTGTGAGATTACATTTCTTAACCAGTGATGTGTTCCCCTTAAATCAGTTTCAAGTGGTGGTGCCCAGATTTCTATTTTGTTATCGAAAAAATAAGTGGCTCCATTTGAATAATCATCAATGTCTTTTATAACAAAATGAATTCGTTCTGGTTTATAACCATAAAATGAAGTAATAGGTTCATAAATTTCCTCAGCAATTTTTGCAACAACTCTTGCAGTTCTTTCAGCACCTTGATGAAAATGAACAGAAAAATGTTCTGTTTCTATTGTAAACCAATTTAAATCAGGATAATATTCATTAAACTGAGAAAATAATTTTATACTGAGTACAAAAAAGAACAATGAAAAAAATTTACAAATCTTATTCATTTATTATAATTCCAGTAATAATTTAAGGATTCAGAAATTTGATTGATAGAAAATTCAAGTAAGAAATGTTCAATTACTTAACCACTGCAACTTTTATAATTTTGAAATCACTTTTGTTTGAAGATCTTGCCTCTACTTTCGCATAATAAATTCCACTTTGAACACTTTTTAAATTCCATTGAAATTCATTTTCATATCCACCATATGCAAATCCAGTAATTTCATCAACAAAATCTCCACTTAAATCATAAATCCTTATTTTGATATTGGCATCTTCCGATACATAGACACGGAAAAATGTTTTTTCCGATGCAGGATTAGGCCAGTTATAAACTTTTGACTTTGGCAAAAACTCTTCTGTATAAATTGAACCAGCAGGAATTTCAGAAATTTTGTGCCCGAGTAAATTCGATGCATTCATTGTCCAGCCAATTCTTTTTTCGTTTTGAGAAATTTTAATCAATTCAACATACCCACTGTCATTTCCAATTAAAATAAAAGTACCATTATTAGCAAAAAGCAAATGATTCCCAATTGAAGGATAACCGATGGAATATTTCAATAAAATATTTGAACTCACACTTGAGGGTCTACTACCATCATAACAAATTAATCTTCCGTCATCAGTCATTACAAGAATATCATTTTTACCATCATTATTATAATCGAGAAGACTTATACTTCCGACAAAATTAGTTCCATGTGGTGAATAAATGGGAAATCCATCGCACATTGCACCCGATTTATTAACTGCCAGAATTTTCTCTGAAGTTTTGACAATTAAGTAATTTGACGCGTTGTCTCTTAAATTTCCTGCAACTACTGAAAAATTAGTATCCCTAATATCGAGCTTAAATCTTGAAATTGTCCCCAATTCATTTAAGATTTCAACATATCCATTTTTACCAATTATTGCAGTTAATAATTTTTGTTCTGGACTTTGAGCAGTTGAATTATCCCACATTATAATCATTTCTTTCGGATCTTCAACTGAATGATTAACAACTTTATTTCCAAAATATACACTTCTTTTTGTCAGAATAATTGGCTTCAAATCATTATACACTGAAGTTACAGCTTCACCACTTAAATTAATTCCTGCTGGATGAAAACTACTATCAATAAAATGAAATTCATATTGCTCACCAGATTTTGTAAGAACATATATTGCAAAATTATTTTCATCTACTTCATTATTGAATTTTTGATAAGCAAATAAGTTTTTCACTTCCTCTTCAGATGGAATACGATAAATTTTAGTAATTATCGCGTCTGGATAAACAAAAACCAACAATAATTCTTTATTCATATCCTCATAAAAATCTAATGCAGAAACATAAATTGTTTTGTTGGGAAATTCAAGACAAATTACATTTGAAAAAAGATAAAAAAGCCGAATTAAATTTTTTGAAGTCAAGTCAAAGTAATAAAAAGTTGAATTACTTTTGATAAATATTTTTGATGTATCAATTTTATTATGATGAATAAATTCAGTGTTTAAATTTTTTGCAACTTTTTCAGAAAATATTTTCTTAATCTCGTCATCACCAAAACTTACACTAAAAGTCATTTTATTAGAATTATCCGAAAAATTATAAATCTTAATAAAAGTTGGACTACCGTTGTTCGATAAGGTTTTAGGCTGGGTTTCATTTGAGAATTCATTTTTATAAAATTTAGATGGATTACCATTGAACCAGAAATCAACTGAATCCCCTTCACCAACAATTACATCACCAAAAATTGTTTTAAATTCTGTTCCAATATCTTGAATTCCATCAGCTTCAATTAACCTTATACCTTTTAATTTTGGGTTAGCATTGATTGTATTGGTAGCAAAATTTTCTGATATAATTTTTTCATCTATATGCCAAATTAAGATTCCATTACCGGGAATTGCCCAATCAAACTCATCTACATCAATTACAACACCATCAACAGTATCAACGTAATACGATGAGAATCTTTTACTATCATTAAAGAAATTAAATTCAATTAAATTCACACCGATTTTTGATTTAATTTTAATACCATCTTTTCTAACATCTCTTTGTCGATTTTCAATCAAATAATATTCTCTTGGATTAATCAATATCTTATAAACTTGATTATGATTATTTAAAGTTGCAAGACGTGCAAAGACTTCAAGATTGACAGTATCTTTTGAAATTTCTATGGGTTTAACCCAACCCAGAAAATATTTTTCCCATGCTGAAGGTTCTGGAGGGAAAAGCCCTGCGTATGCAAACATCGATTGACCATCCATGAGTCCAAATCTACCAATTGCCGTTTTTCCAGTTTTTGTATCAAATAAATCAGGTAAACCCAGAAAACTACCGAATGAAGCAGCAAGTAATCCATTAATACTTAATTCCAGTAATGCTTTACCTGTAAGTGTTTCTATTTCTCGGCTTTCCGTCTCTGGTATAATCATAGAATTTAAAACATATTTTGGAGGATTACCAATTTTTACACCTTCATAATTTTGACCAAAAAAATTTTTAAGTGTTGCAGGACTTAAATATACAGATGGAATGTCTTTCTCAAGACCAAAAGTCTCGGGAATAACAATATCCCTTCCAACTCCAGCATGAAAAATTGTAAACACATCAAATTTCGAAAAATCCTGATTAGGGTAAAGTGAATCGACTTTTTTCCAGACGCTTTCGAAAAGAATCCCAAGTCTTGATAGATCATTTGATTTCGGTGGAGGTGAATAATAACTCATTACATTAGGCAGTGTAACTATTCTATCCAGAATATCGAATTCAATCACAACTCTACCATCTGAAACATTGAGATAGTAATTTTTCAAAAATTCGAGATGAGCTTTAAAGTAATTTTTATCATGTGGAAGTGGATCAATTATAAATTTACCATAATCTTTTGAATAATGAGAACCAAATTTACCATTTCCATAAGTTGCAGCATCTTGATCAACCGCAAAGTCTACCATTACAGCAAGTAAGTGAAATGTATCAACTGAGCTCGATTGATTTCTCATCAAAAAATTTTCTGAAGATGGATTTAAAGAATGTGGTAATCTTTTTTGAATTCTCGATATATCAACTTGACCAAAAATCTCTAAAAATGTCAAAAGAATTAATAAGAATAAGAGAGAAGTTTTTCTTAACATAATTGAAATCCTGATAAAACACATATAATTTTTCATTAAAATTAAACCTGAGTTGTTCTCAGGCTTAATTTGATATATTATTAAATTCTAAATTTAGTATTCCGTTTAATTAATTTCACTTTCCAGAGTATGGGCCAGATGGAAATCCTTTAGAGGAAGCTGGTTTTCCTCCCCAAGCGATAGAAAGTGTAAACCTTAAAGTTTCATTTAATGGATGATTTTCCTGTCCTTTAAACATAGATGTTGAAATATATGAGAAATCAAAGCCATACATATCATATTTGATACCAGCACCAAGAGAGACAAATTTACGATTACCATAAGCTGGATCTTCATAGAAAAATCCGGTTCTAAATGCGAACATGAAATCACCCGGCATACCATACCAATACTCAAGTCCCATTGAAGTAACTATCTGTCTAAGTTCTTGAATAAAAGGCTCATCAGTCCATGAAGTAATTAGTGATTTTGGTAAACCATCTGGTGGAATATCAATCCCCGTCAAAGTATCTTTATGTCTTTTATGAACTAAAAGTTTACTGAAATCAAGTGTATATGTAATCGAATTATAATCCACATCTAAAAGTTTAAGAGCAATACCCCATCGTAAATTAGTAGGAATCGGGTCAGCCTGAGCTTGATCAATGTAATAAATTTTAGGTCCAAGATTGCTAAGATTCATACCAAAGCTAAATCTTTTACTGAAATCTCCTACAAGAGGCAAATACAACTTTTGTGGACGATATAACATAGCAATATCAAAACTAACAGTTGTTGCTATCCCTTTACCTTGTTCAAGTTCAGTTCCTTTCTCAGCAAGTCTGCTATGAATTAATCTAAAATTTCCACCAAGAGCAAGTGAAGGAGTTAATTTTGTAGCATATCCAATTGTAGCAGCAGCATCAAAAGACCTAAAAGTTCCGATAGGTTCAGGACCCATTGAAGAAGTTCTGATAAATTCTCCAAAGTTCATGTAAGTAATACTTGCAAATATACTCCCATTTAAAGATGGTACGTATTGTCTATAAGCAGCATATTCGTAAAAAAGATCAAGATTAAACTGAGGTAACCAGTTTGAATGAGTAAAAGAGACTTCACTACCATCAAGAAATGCAATACCAGCAGGATTCCAGAAAACTGCATTTGCATTATCGGCAAGAGCAACTCCAGATTCACCAATTCCACCTGCTCTCGAATCAGGAGCTAAGAGCAGAAATGGAACTGCCGCTTCACCTTGTGCCTTCGCAGAATTAGACATTAATAAAGTGCTGAAGACAGTCAAAACTATTACAAAAAGAATTTTTCTCATATAAGGAATTCCTCCAATTATCTTATTATTGCTAATTTACCTAATGCTTCGCTATTTTTAGTATTGTCGAGCGAATTTACTATTATTTTATACAAATATACGCCATTACCAAGATAGTCTCCTTCATGATCCCGACCATCCCAGTAAATTTTAACGAATTTTTCTACAACATTTTGCTTCTCAATTTTATGAACCAATCTACCTGCAACTGTATAAATTTTGATTGTTACATTAATCGGTTGATCGTAACTATGCTGAAATGTAAAATAAGTTTCTCCATTGGCTGGATTCGGAAAATTATAAACATCCTTAATAACAAGTTGATTTGATCCTACAACTTCAAATTCCATTTCTGCTTCGTTTTTATTGTTAAAAACATCCCAGGCAATAACTTTAATTTTATTTTTACCCAGGGGTAAATCACTTAACCTGTATTTTATTTCACCTTTTTTATTTCCTTGATCCAATTCACCCTGAAAATACTCATTGAGCTTAATTGATTTTGCTATCTCATTATTAAGAATTGCTTCAATGTTATGGCCTAACCCTAAACCAGTAGTATTTATACCTGATTCATCTTCAAGTTTTACAATAAGAAGTGGGGATACCGACACCAATCGTGCACCTGATGAAAAATCATTATCAAAATAAATTTTTATATCAGGACCTTTATTATCAGAGAGACTTACACTATCTGAAGAAATTATTCTTAAGTTTTCTGTATAACTGGATCCATCAGTAATTCCATCGAAGAAATACACTGAAATTTTTCCATTATTCGATTCATACGATACATCTTTAGGTACAATAAACTCAGTTTTGAAAATTCCATTTTTAATTGAAGCTCTTCCTCGATAAATTATTCCTCCACTCAATTCAATCCCTTTACCCGGTCCAGTCCATCCATACCATTCAGATACTTCCTGATACCTCTTTGAATCATAAACAGTTATTACTGCTTCACCACTATAGTTTGTCTTTAAATTTCCTGAATTATCTCTAATGCTACCAACAATTGATGTTTTGCCAAGTGCTTTTATTTCTATGACATTTGTTGCAGGAAAAGAATTTATACTATCTACATTTCCTAATTCTCTGGGCATCAGTAAATAAATCGAAGGGTCACCAAATAGATGGTATTTTTGATCATTCTCAGAACTTCTAAATTTTTTAGTTTCAAAATATGCCTCTCCTAAAGATGGTTGCTCAAGATTATTCTTACGGTATGAAAATAAAGATTCAAATAACTTATAATTAATTGCAAAATTTTGATCTGACCAAACAGCGCGAGAAGCTGTAAACCCAGCTATAACTCCACCATCCGGTTTACTCACAAGTAACTCCATAGAACTTTGGTTGGCTGGTTTATCGTAATCACCAAAATCACAAGTTGCTGCAGAGAGAAAACATAAACGATTGGCATTCTTTAATTGCGGAATTGTTACAGTTTTTTCAAAGACATATTCATGAGTCCAAACTTCTGGATTACCATGACCAATAAAGTTCATTATCAGTGTTCCGTTATTAAATGTATTTATAATTTCCTTATTCACATCAGGTTTCCTTCTACCACCGGCTGTTTCCATGGTTGGATATTGAATCAAATAAATTTTTTTCGTATCAAATGAACCAGGTATTGTATTTCTCGCTAAAGTTTCAGATTGTTGAGTATGTATAGGTCCATCATCACCTCTGGTTGTTTTACCATCATCTGCGACAAAAGTGATTAAATTTCTCCATAGACTAAAATCTTTATTCTTTTCATATCTGATAATTTTATCTACTACTGCTTTAGCTTCTTCAATTGATTGAATATTTAGTCTCCCAACTGCTATGTCAACAAAATTATCATTACCTACAATTCGACCATAAAAATCATCCGTCGGATAACTATAAATTAAAAACAAACTTTCTTCTGTTTCATAAGGTGGGATAAAATTTTTTCCATAACCTTCAATATTTCTATAGTCGTAATTACCATCACCAAAAAGTAAAACGTATTTTGGTTTAATATTCCAGTAAGTAAAAGCATATTTAATAAAATTCCTGATTGCCGAAACATCAAGTAATCCACCACTAAATTCATTGTAAATTTCATCAACATTTACAACTACTGAAGATATCGGTTTAAATTCTCTCGATTCTTTGTGTGCTTTTAAGCGATTAGCTTCATTTAAAAATTCTTTTGGTGATATAATTAGTAATTCACCCCCACTTATGTTCCCGTGTAAATTTTGATTTGCTACTTTAATAATCTCACTCGGAATTAAATAACCATTTGCTCCAACTGCAAAATATTTTGAAGGCGTTTCGGCTGTCTCATTAGCTCTAAAACTGACCTGCATTCCTGAGACATTTGCACCCCCAATTATTTTAACGTCACTAAAATTCGTCACATTAAAAACCCTGATATCACTATTTGAAAAATTTCTGATCAAATATTCGAATACACCATTTTTTAAGGGCGAAAAAAACCAGATTCTATCGTTCTCTGGTTGTAATATTCTGGGATATAAAATTTCAAAATAATCTAAATATCCACTCGATATAGCGTCATTTACATTGTAAGTTATTTTTAATAAACTTCTTTGATCACTGAGATTCGAGGAATGTGTAAATACACCATAATTTGAAGAGGCATACCAACCTATACCATCAGATAAAGTGACAGAATTCATCGAGATGCTTCCAATTCTATTATTAGTTTCATCAACTAAAAATGTAGTGGTTTTATCCGATCTTGCAACAACACTTATTCTATAAACAATTTGACGATCCGGTAAAAGACCAGGTAATTTGTTATTATAAATTCTGGTTTTTGTTCTATCATTAAATTCATCACCAAACCATCTCCTTCCAGTACCTGCTAGATTTTTCTTAAACTCACGATACAAAACATAACCAGTAGTAGTTGTTATAACAGAATCGGGATTTGAATTAACAGAATTAATTAGACTCATTCTTTTCCCAATGGTATGGCCAAAAGTTAACCAGACATAATTTACATCACTATAATAATGGTAATAATGTTCGATCCGCTTTGTAGAATTATTATATCCCCAACCTTTTACTGAGGGAGCATAAAAAATAATATAATCCGATTGATCAAACTTCCCATCTTCTTCACCGACAACCAGAATTGCATTTTCTATCAAATCTGATTCTTGTAAATCTTCTGGTTTCTCACTTAATGTACGACCCCCATTACCAAAGATTTGAATTGTTCTCGGATCTACATTTGAAAGATCAATTCCTTTTGATTTTAAAAAATTAAAATCCAGTTTGTAAATACCTTCATCTGTTATTTTTATACGATACCAATTTCCATTACTTAATTTACTATTGGAAACCTTTTGCAATGCTTGAGAATGTGAAACATATACCCAATATTTTGCTTGTTCTTCATTTACAACACCGCGAAAGATATGATTATCGTCAGCTCTTTTCTTAAATTCAACGATAGGATTAGCAAATGTAATTTGAATTTTAATTCGTTTATAAATTCGAACAACATTTGGACCAATTTGTTCATATGGATAAATTAATAAATTCCCCACAATTAAATCTTTAGCTATCCCAATCTCGCCCCATTTAACAATATCAATTTTCTGATCTTCATTTTGAAATGTATTTGAATAATAGGGTTCAAGAAAATCATTATTTTGTATTAAAGCAGGAACCGGTTTAAGAGTTACACCAGAGATATCTTCAAATTCACTTTCGATTATCTTAAAAGAATTCCCATTCAGTGATGGTAGAGCAATTGGAATAGACATGTAGCGATAATCATAAGCCCCAATGTTTCTAAAATCAGGAGTTGATGCACCCTCAAAAAGTGGAAGTATTCTATTCTGATCGTCTTTAAAGTGATTTTCCGACAAATATTTAGGAATAAACTCAAACGTCACTCCGTTACTAGAAGCCAGAATCAATTTCACATCACTCGAGAAAGCTTCGGCGAAAATGAAAAAAATTGTAAAGAGAATTGTTAAAATATTTTTCATAACAAAAAACCGACTGTTTATTATTTTATAAACACTCGGTAAACCTATATAGATTTCTTTACACTCTTTTTTCATTTTATTTTTCTCCGAAAATTTATGTTGTAAAGAAATCTATATAGTCAGTTCCTCTTTTTTTGTTGCAAATATAACTTAATAAAAAAACATTTGTCAAGTTTATAAGCCAAGTAAATCTTTATTTTTTTTCATCGCATCTATACAGAAAGCAATATGTTCCTCAAGAGGAATTGATAATTCTTCTGCTCCTTTTAAAATATCTTCACGACTAATATTTCTTGCAAAGGCTTTGTCTTTTAATTTTTTAATTACAGATTTTACTTCAACTTCATCGATAGTTTTGTTGGGTCTTACATAAGAGACAGCAGTAATAAAACCTGCGAGTTCATCACAAGCGAAAAGTGTTTTAGCAAGGAGCGTATCTCTCTCTACATTTGTATAAGAAGCATGACCTAAAATTGCTTTTATAATTTTCTCATCGACACCTTTACTTCTAAGTATCTCACTACCTTTCAATGGATGATCAGGAGCTTGTGGATACATTTCATAATCAAAGTCGTGTAAAATCCCAGTAATACTATATTCATTTACATCTTCACCGAATTTTACAGCATATGCAACCATACATGATTCAACCGCAAAAGCATGTTTTCTTAGGGCTTCGCTCTTTGTATATTCAAAAAGTATTTCAATAGCTTCATCTCTTGTCACTTAATTTTCTCCTTTTTTACTTTGAAAGCCGAAGGACATATGTCATTTAAGAAACAAATTTCACATTTTGGATTTTTTGCAAGACATACTAACCTTCCATGAGTTGCAATCCTATGACTGGTAACAATCCACTCATCTTCTGGAATAATTTTTTTTAGCTGTTCTTCTATTTTATCAGGATTTTTTTCTTTGACAAAGTGAAAAATATTTGAAAGTCTTTTAACATGAGTGTCTACTGCTATAGCAGGAATGCCGTAAGCATTACCTACCACAACTGAGGCTGTTTTACGACCAACGCCGGGAATTTTTGTTAACTCTTCAATATTTGATGGGACTTTACCACCATATTTTTCTACTAAAACCTGACAACATGCTTTAATTGATTTAGCTTTTTGTTTATAAAATCCTGTTGAATAAATATCTTTTTCTAACTCCTCATTCTTAACCTTTAGGTAATCCTCAGGTTTTTTATATTTCTTGAATAATTTCTCAGTTACAATATTAACTCTATCATCAGTGCACTGAGCACTTAGTATAGTTGCAACAAGAAGTTCAAAAGGAGTTTTGAATTTTAATTTTATTTTTGCATCGGGATAATTTTTTCTAAGGCGAGCTAAAATTTCTTGATTTCTTTTTTCGTCAAAGTAACTCATTTATTGTAAAAAACTTCTATCCAAATTTCTGTAGCGCGTGCGGGATTCGAACCCGCGATCTCCGCCTTGAGAGGGCGGCGTCCTAAGCCACTAGACGAACGCGCCATGGTCAAAATTTTATTTAGCAATTTAGAAAAATAAAATCATTTTTTCTAATAAGATTCTCCTTTTACCAATATTGTAAGCAATATTGTAAGGTTAAAATTATTTTTTATTTTTGCGTGGCATCAAAAAATAAAGGAGATAAAAAGTGAAACAAAAATTCATTCTTCTTTTTTTTATTTTGATTTCTTTCAAAATCACTCAGTCGCAAACAAAAATTGGTGAATTCAAATACGAAGATTTTAAAACTCCAGAATATTGCGGAACTTCGTGTCATACCGATATTTATCAGCAATGGCGTCAAGCTATGATGTCTGAAGCATTCACACACGAATGGGATGAGATTGAATATTTTGATCTAGCTCTTCCACATTCTGAAAAAGATGAAATTGTAGCTGGAGTTAAGGCAGGTTGTAATGCATGTCATTCACCATTAGCATATGTGACTGGAGATATCCCACCAAAAAGACCAAAGTTTAATACAAGAGCCAACGAATCCGTGTCATGTGAAGTTTGTCATAGCATTGTCGGTTTTTCGGGTGATATTCCTTACAACGGAAATTATATAATGAGGCCTGGTAAAACAAAATATTCATCTCGCAAAGGTGATGTGGAATCACCAGCACATATTATAGAAAAAAATGATCTATTTAAGTCAGGTGATTTTTGTGGAATTTGTCATAATGAAAAAAGCCCATATGATGTATGGGTAAAATCAACGCATTTAGAATGGAAGGAAGGACCATATTTCAAGGAAGGTGTTCAGTGTCAAGATTGTCATATGCCAAAGGTCGAAATGAGAACAGCAAGTATGGGAAAAGTTTATAGTGATGCTCGTTCTCATCTTTTTCATGGTGCTCATGACAAAGGAAAATTAAATGGGGTGATTGAACTGAGAATCCAACCAGATATTAAAGAAGTTGAACCAGGTCAAAAAGTAAAGTTTTCAGTAATTCTCTATAACGCTAAAGCTGGTCATAAATTCCCTACTGGTTCGGTTGAGGATAGAATTGTCTGGTTAGAAGTTAATGCAATTGATTCTAAAGGAAATAAATACCATCTCCCCGTGGATAAAAAAGGATTTCAAGGTGAAGAATATACAATTAGTCAGAATGGTGTTTTAGCCTATCAAGATCTTGGAATTGCTAAGAACATCCCAAACTTCAAAGGACTGGAACGCGATGCAATACCGGCAGGCAACAGAATATTTAGAATGCCCTATTTCGATCCAAATGGGAATATGACAATTCAACAATGGAATACCGCCTCTCTAGGTGTGGATTATAGAATAGGACCAAGAGAAGCAAAACTTGAAACATTCACTTTTACGATTCCAGAAAATTGTCCACCTGGAAAAATGAAAGTAACAGCAACATTGAATTATCAATTATTAGTAAAATCAGTTGGAGAATTTTTAGGAGTTCCTCCCTCAGAGTACGAAATCATAAAAATTAATGAACATTCAACTGAAATAAATATTCTTGAATAATAAGGAGTAATAATGAAAAATAATTTTCTCATCACTTTTGTTATTTTCTTTGTAATGATTTTATTTTATTCGGAATCACATGCAATTCCAGCATTTGCTCGAAAATATAGTATGAGTTGTCAAACCTGCCATTCTCCTTTTCCAAAATTAAAAGACTACGGAGATGAATTTGCAAAAAATGGATTTGTTCTTTCAGATAAAGATGCTCCCAGATATTTTCAAGAAACTGGAGATAACGAATTATCTCTAATTCGAGATGTTCCTCTTGCTTTTAGATTAGATGGATATGCTACTTATAAACATAAATCAAACGAAGATAAAATTGAATTTGGTTCGCCAAGAATTCTTAAGGTTCTCTCGGGTGGTTCGTTGACTAAAGATTTAGCTTATTACTTTTATTTTTACCTTGATGAAAAAGGTGAAATTGCCGGGCTGGAAGATGCATATTTAATGTTTAATAATTTATTCAATACGGGGGTGGATTTTTATATCGGACAATTTCAGATTTCTGATCCACTCTTCAAAAGAGAATTACGTTTAACCATTGAAGATTACCAAATCTATAAAAAGAAGATCGGTAAATCACATATTAATCTGAGCTACGATAGAGGCATTATGCTTAACTACGAACTACCAACAAAAACAGATCTGACATTTGAAGTTTTAAATGGAACTGGTTTGATTCCGGCAAAAAATGATAATTTCGACAATGATAATAACATTAATTTCTTTGGAAGGATTTCACAAGAATTAGCCAAACCTCTACGAATTGGTGGGCTCATTTATTATGGTAAAGAAAATTTAGCTTCAAATTATTTTGCTTTCAAAAATAAAGTTAATATGCTCGGTGGTGATTTTACTCTTTCGTTTAATGACAAACTTGAAATCAATTATCAGTATGTTTATCGTGAAGATAGTCAACCTGACTCGAATTTAAATAAAACTAAAACAAATGGATCATTTATTGAGATAATTTACACTCCGAAAGGTGATGAAAGTAAATGGTACGCTGCAGTGTTGTTAAATTATATCTCATCAGAATTTCAAAATTCAGATTATAAAACTTTAGCATTAAATATTGGATATTTACTAAGAAGGAATTTCAGACTCGTTAATGAATTTTCTTATGATTTTATAAATAAAAGCAATAAACTTTCACTTGGTTTTGTAAGCGCTTTTTAATTTAAGAATCTAATTGAAAAAATAAATTGAATTTAAAACGAAAAAGGCTGCCAAAGGCAGCCTTTTTCATAGAGCAGAGGTTAAAACTTAGGGATTAATTTTCTCCTCAATCTCTTTATCTTCTGAAGGCATTTCTTCAGAATTAGTCATTGTAAATGTTAATTCGTCTTGACCACTAATATGATCGACTAATAAGATTGAGGCCCCCTTAACAATTCCCTTAAGCATAACCTCTGCAACAGGATCTTCAAGATATTTTCTCAAAGCTCTGTTTAAAGGTCTTGCCCCGAACACAGGATCATAACCTTTATCAACCAAAAATTCTCTTGCTTTATCAGTCAAAACGAGCTTAAATCCTTGATCTTTTAATCTCTTGGTTATGTCTTTTAATTTAATATCAATAATTTTATTTATGTGCTCTTTTGTGAGCTTATGGAATACAATGTAATCATCTATTCTATTTAAAAATTCTGGATTAAACAATCGTCGCATTGAATCTTCAATTGTTTCTTTCATCTTTTTATAATCATCTTCATCTCCACTTTTCTGACCAAACCCCATAATGCCCGATTTCTTAATATCCTTTGTACCAATATTTGAAGTCATAATTATAATTGTATTCTTGAAATCGACTCTTCTACCAAGTCCATCAGTTAAAATTCCATCATCAAGAACCTGCAATAAAATATTGAATACATCTGGGTGAGCTTTTTCAATTTCATCAAGTAAAATTACAGAATATGGTTTTCTTCTTACTTTTTCTGTTAATTGACCACCCTCTTCGTAACCTACATAACCTGGAGGAGCCCCAATTAGACGACTGACAGAAAATTTCTCCATGTATTCCGACATATCAATTCTTACAAGTGCATCTTCAGAATCAAATAGATATTTAGCAAGAACCTTAGCAAGTTCTGTTTTACCAACTCCAGTTGGACCTAAAAATATAAAGCTACCAATAGGTCTTTTTGGATCTTTTAATCCTGCTCTTGCTCTTCGAATGGCTTTTGATATTTTTTCAATTGCTTCATCCTGACCAACAATAAATTGCTTTAGATATTCTTCCATGTGCAAAAGTTTTTCAGATTCAGATTGAGCAACTCGAGTAACAGGTATACCAGTCATCATAGAAACAATTTCAGCTATATCTTCTTCGGTCACTTCGTGAACAATTTGACTTGCTTCAATTTCCCATTGTTCTTTTAATCTTTCTAAATCAGATTGTAGTCTTTGTTCAATATCTCTGAGTCTGGCAGCTTCTTCATAATTTTGACTTTTTACAACCTGTATTTTCTTTTGTTTAATCTGTGCGATTTCTTCCTCAAGATCTAAAATTTCTTGTGGTACGACTATATTATTTAATCGAACTTTCGCACCTGCTTCATCCATTACATCAATAGCTTTATCAGGTAAATGTCTATCAGTTATATATCTATCGCTTAAAATTACACATGCTTTTATTGCTTCATCAGTATAACGAACATTGTGGTGTTCTTCGTAACGGTATTTTATGTTTCTTAAAATCTCGATAGTTTCATCTACTGTTGTGGGTTCAACAAGAACTTTTTGAAATCTTCTATCCAGTGCACCATCTTTTTCGATGTATTGTCTGTACTCATCTAAGGTAGTTGCTCCAATGCATTGTAAATCTCCTCGTGCTAAGGCTGGTTTGAACATATTGGACGCATCCAGAGAACCTGAAGCACCACCAGCACCTACAATTGTATGTAACTCATCAATGAATAAAATTACATCTTTTGCCTTTTCGAGTTCATTCATCAAAGCTTTCATACGCTCTTCGAATTGTCCGCGATACTTGGTTCCCGCAACAAGTGCAGCAAGATCTAAAGTTACTACTCTTTTATCATACAAGACTCTTGGTACTTTTTTCTGAACGATTCTTAATGCCAGACCCTCTGCAATTGCTGTTTTACCAACACCTTGTTCACCAATCAACACAGGATTATTCTTTTTTCTTCGACTCAAAATTTGAATTACTCTTTCAATTTCTCTTTCACGTCCGATCACTGGATCGAGTTTATCTTCAGCAGCTAATTTGGTTAAATCTCTCCCGAAATTATCTAAAACAGGGGTTCTGGTTCTTTCAACTTTTTTTTCTACTCTTCCCATATGAGGTGTAAATTCATTATAGCTTGATTTTCCACTAATAATATTATTTAATTCAGCCCTTACGGCATCATAGGTTACATTAAATTGATTTAATATCTGACAGGCGATATTTTCTTCATCTCTCAATAGAGATAAAAGTAAATGTTCTGTTCCAATTACTTCAGATTTATAAATTTTGGCTTCTATTTGAGAAATTCTGAGAACTTTTTCGGCGGATTTTGTAAAAGGGATATTTCCTATTGTTAAAGTTCCGCCAGTAGATTTAACAGTATCTTCAATTGCTTTTTTTAATTTAATTAAATCCACACCAAGATTTTTAAGAATTTTAATTGCAATGCCTTCACCCTCACGAATGATCCCTAAAAGTATATGTTCAGTCCCAATATAATCATGCCCAAGTCGAAGTGCTTCTTCTCGACTGATTCTAAGTACATCTGTTGCTCTATTTGAGTAATTAGGTTCCATTTTCTTGAAATTCCTTTCTAAATTTAGATTTATTATTTACCAAATGAAATTTAGTTAAATCGTAAATACTATTCAAGATTTTAGTTTTCAAACTTTTTATTATTTGTACCTTTTAACTAAAAATAAATTAAATTGTTCTATTTTATTTATTTACTTCTTGTAAAACAATGGTAGATTAAAAAATGTTCTTGACATTTTTTGCAAATCTATTTTCGATTAAAATTTAGATTATTTGAGTCGATTTATTGTTAAAATTTATACCATGAATTGTCTATAAAAGTAGACTTTAGAGATTAATCGATACAATTTTTTAATGAAAAAGATAGTTTTTAAGGGCACATTAATTGCATTAATATAAAAAAATGAGGATTTAAAAATGAGAAAATCATTAGTTTTACTTACATTAACACTTTTATTTTCAAGTTGTGTCATTGATCCTGATTTTTCCAGACACTATGATAGAACACCTCCTCTACCACCAAGGAATATTTATTCTATAACTGGTGATAATTGGATTGAATTACACTGGCAACATAATTTAGAAAGCGACTTGAAAGGATATAATATTTACCGTGGTTACTCATACAGTGGCAAATATATTTTAATTGGATTTACAGAAAAAAACTATTTTGTTGATTTCACAGCAAGGAATGGCACTACTTATTACTATGCAATAACAGCAATTGATTATTCAGGTAATGAAAGTGATTTTTCCTACGATGTAATTTATGATACACCAAGACCTGAGGGATATAATCAGACAATTTTTGATTTTCGCAGATTCCCTAACACTTCTGGTTATGATTTTTCTTCTTATTCAGTTGTTCCATACAATGATGATTACTGCGATATGTTTTTTGATAATGATAATGGAAAATATTATATGGTTGTATACGATGATACAGATATACAAGATATGGGACCAACAGTTGATATTTATGATATTGATAAAGCCCCAATTTCAGGATGGAGTCCTACAAAAGATGTTCGATTATATGTTGGTCATACATATGTTGTCTGGACATGGGATAATCACTTCGCTAAATTCAGAGTAAAAAATATTACATCAGAAAGAGTGGTTTTCGATTGGGCTTATCAACTTGTTGAAGGGAATCGTGAACTAAAATCTTCAAAGAACATTAAAACTGGAACGCGAGAGATGAATAAAGAAAAAGTTTTTGAAAGAATTAAAAACCGAAAGTAATTAATCTATATCTTAAAATTTATTATTATTGATAAAAATAATAACTTATTTAATATGAAAACAAGATTAACTATTGTTGTTTTAGTTCAGATAATTTTAATTAATTCCTTTTTATTTACACAGACAAAGCGATCTTTAATCCCCCGACAAAATTTACAGGAAAAAGAATATCGCACACAAAATCTTCCTGAAACAGAATTTGAAAATATAATCGATGGCTTTAACAATGGAACTGTGAACCAGATTTCAAGATATTTTTCTGGTAAAGTTTACTTAAGTCTTCGAACTGGTGAAAGAGGATACTATTCAAGTAATCAGGCATATTATTTAATTGAAAATTTTTTCAGAATTTATCAACCTGTCAACTTTCAGGTTACATCGAGAATGATTGAGAGTTCAAGTCCATATTTAGCTGGCAAATTGTATTGTAGATTTAAAAGTTCAATCGAGATTTTTCAAATTTATTTAAATTTATTTTGGAATGGTTCTCGCTGGGAAGTAACTCAAATTTCCATTAATTAATGAAAAAACATTTTTTAAGACTACTCAAAAAAGAAAATAGAATCTTATTGCTGATTCTTATCGGGTTTTTCTTACTTTTCTTAAGCGCAATTATTTTCCCCTTCTTTCAAAACTATATTGATAAAAACTGGGAAACATTTATAGAATCGAGGATAACTAAAACCAACGAAGCCATACAGAATTACTTTACAGACATTCAAAAAAAATTAATTGAAAGAAATCAAGCTGTTAGAAAAAAGATAATTAATTCATTTAATAACAGTGAGTTAACATCATTTGAAATTCAAAATGCTTTTTTCAAAATTCTATTAGATGAAAAAATAACCGATTTTTCCTTTCTCATTTTCAATAAGGAAATGGAAACGGTTGCATGGTCTTATTATGAATTTCCATCGGGGAAATTTCTTCCTCTGGAAAATGATAACGATTTTAATATCATAAAAAGTAACTTTAAAACTTTTCTGGCATATACAAGCAAATTTGAGATAGAGAATGATGTATTTTATTTAACAACTCTGAAAGAACTCGAATCCAACTACTATATCAAAAATGAATTTATAAAGAATATTTCCCTTAATGATTTTTTTTCAGAAAAGTTTGATTTGAAAATCTCAATAATCTGGGATACTGTATATTTTTCACTCAAATCAGAGATTATTAACCTGAATTCAAATACAATTAAATCAATTAAATTCCTGAACAATAAGACAGCATTCTACATTTCTATCCAGAAACCAGATAAAGATTTGTATCTGAACGACTTACTTACGGATTTTGGAAATATTCAAAAGATAATTTTTTTATTCATTCTTTTTACATTAATTTATTCTATTTTTCGTGATATTCGAATAATTGAATCAAGATTATTGCAAGCCTGTGCCATTTCAATATTGATATGGCTATATCGGGTGGTTTTGTTATTACTTAATTTTCCTGCATTCCTTATTGACGGAGATATTACAAATCCATCAATTTATGCATCAAGATTTTTATATGGATTGGTAAAATCGCCACTTGAATTATTTTTATCTGCTTCGACACTCGCGCTAAATTTACTTGTAATATTTGTTCTTTACAGAACTCATTTATTAGAAAAAAGAGATGAAGAGAGGATAATTCCTCTAAAATTAAAATTAATTTATGCGAGCATTGGAATTATTTTTGTGTTTCTTACTCCCTTTGTTTTAAGAGGGTTTGGGGCTACTTTTAGAAGTTATGTGTTCGATTCCACATTAAAATTTTTCGAACAACCTTCTCTTTTACCAAATTTAGTATATGTATTAATGTATTATTCAATCTTTATCACGGGAATATCTCTCGTATTGTTTTTAGTTGTTGTAATTTATTTTTATGATCGAACGCTTCAGCTATTTAAAGTTGTTCAAATGAAAGAAAGGTTTTTTTTCATTATCGTTTTGCTGGTATTGCCTGCACTAATTTTTTATTATCTCGATAAAACACCACAATTTGATATCATCTCAATAAATTTTCTTTTGATCATAGTAAGTTTGATTGCTATCACTTCAATAAATGAAAAATCAATTTTAACATTCAGGACTATTTTTCTAATTCTTATCTCGGCTTCATTTTTTTCTTCGATTTTTATTTATCAAAAAAATTTAGAGCAAGAAAAAGGGTTGCAACAAACTATTGCTTATGAACTATTAAAGCCAAGAGAACAACTAATTAATTTTGCTCTTAATCAAACTTTACAACAAATTGGAACCGATGAAGATTTTTCGAAATTTTTCTTTATTGAATCGTCTTCTGAATTCAATTCAACTGATTTTAATTTAATTGCATACAGATTGTGGATTAATAGTATTTTAAGTGACGAAGGTTTGAATTCATATCTTTTTCTTTTTGATAAGTATGGTAAACAATTGGGTTCTTTCGGATTTGGTATGGATGAACCAGATTACATTAAAGAATATTTTGATTCAAGACTTGTTCAAAATCTTACAATATTTCTGGTTCGTTCTCAGACACCGAATGATTTGTTTGGTGTAATACCAATCAAAATGAACAACTTAATTATTGGATATTGTGGAATAGTTATTGAGCTTAGTCAATCTAATTTCCAGCCAACAATTACTAATGCCCTCTTTAAAAATATTAAATACGAAAAAAATCCCTTCATTCTTGTTCCAGATGCGGTTGTTTATGTTTATAAAGATAATCAATTAAATCTTCTAAAGGGCAATGATCTTCCTGAAGTAAGAAATTTGGATATAAAAAACATTAAAAAGTTTCTTGAAATGAACCAGAATGAATTCTGGATGAACGAATTAATTGGAGAACAAAAATTTAGAACCTTTTATTTTGTATACGATACAACTGAACCGTTAAAAATCATATCTGTTAGTGTCCCTGAAAAAAAATTAATAGTAGTTGTATTTAACCTTTTCAAGGTTACCCTAGTCCATATAATTATTTCAACTCTTATATTGTTAATAGGAACAATTCTCCTATTTGCCAAAGGATATAAATTTAAGTTAAAATTCAAAACCAAATTATTTTTCGGTCTATTCGTAGTAACATTAATTCCAATTATATTACTCGCTTACTTCACCCGGGAATCAGAACTTCAAAGATGGAAGGAAAATCTATCTAAAGATTTGAAAAAAGATTTAGACATAACCACAATTTATTTTAATCAAAATGTAAATCCTTCAAAATATAAGTCTAACGATTATAGAATATTAATGAATCACCTTGGAATAGATTTCAATATCTACAAAAATTCAACCCTTATTTTTTCAACTCAAAAAAAACTATACGAAATTGAATTTTTCCCCAGAACACTTCCTGCAAAAGTTTTCAATGAATTAATATTAGAAAGAAAAAATTATACTTTTGATTTCGAATTCATATCAAATTTCCCCTATCTTGTTGGATACAAAAAAATAGAGAATAACGATTCTACATATATTTTCTCTATTCCTACTTTGTATCGTCAGGAAAAAATACAGGCGGAGCTTGCTCAGATAGATACATTCATTTTTGGTGCATATTCTTTGACTTTATTACTCATATTTATATTCGGGAATCTTTTCTTTGAAAAACTTACAAAACCAATATCAGAACTTACAGAAGCAACTAAAAAAGTTTCAAGTGGAGACTTAACAGTAAAACTTGAACCAAACGAATCAGGAGAAGTTGGCGATTTAATTGAAGCATTCAACAAAATGATCTCTGATCTTGACGAATCTCGAAAGAATCTCGCAAGAATCGAACGAGAACAAGCATGGAAAGAAATGGCAAAGCAAGTGGCTCACGAGATTAAAAATCCATTAACTCCTATGAAACTATCACTTCAGCATTTACAATTTTTATACAAAGAAAACCGGAAGGAATTTGCTA
The DNA here is from genome assembly GCA_937944105.1 of uncultured Ignavibacteria bacterium. Lineage (GTDB taxonomy): Bacteria > Bacteroidota > Ignavibacteria > Ch128b > Ch128b > Ch128b. Next base: position 3,329 of record CALDZP010000069.1, on the reverse strand, counting down.
AAATCTTTGGAAAAGTTTCTACAACTCTCATTGAACAGATAGAAGCATTAACAAAAATTACAAATGAGTTTTCTCATTTTGCAAGGATGCCTGAAAGAAAAATTGTGAAGTGTAACTTAGAAAAAATATTAAAAGAAGTAATTGATTTGTTTTCATCACAGATAAAAATTAATTATGAGTTCGTTAAAAACGAATTATATTTAGTGAACGCCGATAAAGAAGAGCTTAAAAGAGTATTTATCAATTTGATTAAAAATTCAATTCAAGCAAATTCATCTGAGATAAAAATCAAATTATTTAAGGATGCTAATTATTGCTTCATCAATATCGAAGATAATGGAACTGGAATTCCTGAAGAGATGCTTGACAAAATTTTTGATCCTAATTTCTCGACAAAGACTGAAGGGACTGGACTTGGACTTCCGATAGTCAAAAGAATTCTAAATGATTTAAATGGAAATATCGAGATTAAAAGTGAAGTCGGGAAAGGCACTGTTGTAATGATTTCAATACCTCTGATTAAAGAAATAAAATGAGTAATCTTACAAATCAACAGATCGAAGCTCTCGATTTATCAAAACATACAATTGTTACTGCAAATGCAGGCTCGGGTAAAACGCTAATTCTTACCAAAAGATTTATTGAAACAATTCGTCAGAAAAAAATAAAGTATAATCAAATTGTTGCAATTACATTTACCGAAAAAGCAGCCGCCGAACTTCTCGCTAAAATATCCAATGAAATTGACAATCTTATTTCCCAATCATCAAAAAATTTTTCACAATCCGATATAGAAAGCATAAAAGAATTCAGGAAGCACATTCTTTCGGCTAAAATTTCCACAATCCATTCGTTTTGTTATGATTTGTTAACAGAATTCCCAATTGAAGCTGAAATTGATCCATCAACCGAAATAATCGACGAGCTTTATAAAAAAGAATTAATAGAAAGAAGCATTGAAGATGCTTTAATAGAAAAAATTCATATTGATTATGTTCGAGATATTTTAAGATTATTTGGTAAAGATACAACTATAAACTTACTACAAACATTAATTAATAAAAGATACTTCACAGATCTTCTAATAAAAAAGATTTACATTGGTGATCCTGAAAATTTTTATGACTTCGATAGATATTTTAATTACATAAATAACACTGCCATTAAATATTTCAGTGATGTTTACCTGCACAAAATTAAAACCGCAAGAGAATTAATCTCACAAATAAAGAGTGAAGTAACTCTAAAAAAAGACAAAGAGAAAGTTATATCTCAATTAAATGAACTGGAAAAACTTTTTGATGAATTTATTGCTAACTTAAATTTTGATCTATTAAGCAAAATTTATGATATAATTAAAGAAGCAATCCTTACAAAGGACAAATTAACAATTCGAAAAAGAGTTTTTAATGAATACAGTGAAAGTTCCGCTATATTTAAATTCTGGAAAATCATTTCAGAGTTTAAAGATTTTTTTAACAATATAAATTGGGATAAGAAATTCGAAGAAGAAAAGTATAAACTCACATTAGCATTAATTGACCTTTATCAAAGTTCTTTGAATAAATTTCAACAATTCAAACAACTTGAAGGAGTACTGGATTTTGATGATCTTTTAATTATAACTGAAAAACTTCTGGATAACGAACAAGTAAAAAAAGAATTATCCAGTAGATTCCTTTTTATTTTAGTCGATGAATTTCAGGATACTGATTCAATTCAGTTCAACATCATTAAAAAAGTAGCTGATAACTTTTCAGGTGACAATATCGTTTTTGTTGTGGGTGATGAGAAACAAAGTATCTATGGATTTCGAAATGCTCAACTAAATATCTTTTATGATTTTAAATATTTTCTAAAGGAGAGAAATAACAAGTTTAATGATTCGAAAATTGTAACACTGAGTACGAGTTTTCGTTCATCTCCATCAATTGCTTCATTTGTGAATCTTGTCTTTTCTAAACTCTGGAATCCAGATATTTTCGATTCAAGACAAATTAATTACCATCAAGATGTCGAATATTCACCTCTTCAAATAGGAAGAGAAAAATTTACAGATGAACCTGTTGTATTTTTACTGAGTTCACCAGAACAAAATCAGAGTGAAAAAATTGCTGATTACATTTTAAGTCTTATTAATTCAGATTTGGAAGTTTACGATAGAAACGAAGATAAGTTTAGAAAAATTAATTTTGGAGATTTTGCACTTCTTTTTAGAACAAGGGCAGAGATAAAAGATTTTGAAAACGCTTTTATCAAAAAGAATATACCATTTGTTGTCAGTGGAGGAAGAGGTTTTTATCAATCAGAAGAAATTCGAGATTGGATTAATTATTTAAATTTTCTTTCAAATCCTGTAAATGATGATTCATTGCTTTCTATTCTTCGTTCGCCCTTTTATGCATTAAGCGATAATGAAATTCTTGAAATTTCCTTTACAAATGGAAATTCCTTTTTCGAAAAATTAAAAAACTGCGCTTCACAAAAATCTAATGAAAATCTAATCAAACAATCATATCAAAAACTTGAGCTTCATATTAAAGTAGCATCAAGATACACTATTCCAGAATTAATACAAAAGATTCTCAACGACACTCTTTACTATGGAAATATCGATTACCATCCAAAGAAATCTCAAATAATTGCAAACATCGAGAAACTTATTAATGTGGCACATCAATTTGAATCTCGAGGACTTGAGGATCTGAAGACATTTTCAAATTACATTAAGAATGCATTTGAAAAAGAAGAAAGTCCTGAAGCAGTGCTAAGTGAAATTAAGGGTAGCGTTCAAATGATGACGATGCATCAGGCAAAAGGGCTGGAATTTCCAATTGTTATCCTTCCAAATTTTGAAAAAGAACTGCGAAATTCATCCATTCGATTTGGTGAAATAACAATTAATGATTATTTCGGCTTTTGCTTTAAATTAACCGATGATGAAGGAAATAATATTCATACTATCTCTTCGTTTTTTGGCAATAATATAAATCAGAAAATTGACTACAATGAACAACTTCGTCTTCTTTATGTTGCTTTAACTCGAGCAACTGAAAAGTTAATAATTGCATTCGAGCACGATGAACAAAATTCAGGCAAAGAAAAATATTGCTTTAAACAAATTCTCCTGAGCTCATTACAGCCTATCAATTTATCCAGCAATAACATATTTGAAATAGATACAAAACTTACTTTTATAAAAAAATTGAACGACCAGTTCGTTGAATTTGAAAATGATTACAAATTAAAGTTCGAAATAATAAAAGAATTTTCACCTCGAGATATAAAACTTTCGAATGAAGAGAAAGAATATGTTTTAGACAAAAGCG
>CALDZP010000068.1 GCA_937944105.1 uncultured Ignavibacteria bacterium | reverse complement strand
GATTTCTTCGGGATACTTAAAAAATGTGGCAAGATTGTCCCAATTGGTTTTCCAGCCTCTAATCGCTAAAGAATATTTTTTACCCCAGTTTAATTCCAACTGTTCAAGATTTAACAATGCTGACTCTTCGGTTGGTGCTTTATATATCTCTTTGAATTCTTTTATAAATTGTTTCATCCTTTTAACTCACAGCAATGCTTGATAGATATAAAAATCATAATGAAAGAGGAATAATAATCTTTATTTATAACCTTTCCGAGTAAAACATTCATTGTGAGAGAAGAGATGCAATTTTTTCACTTTGAGTTATTAATTATTATTCTGCAATTTCTCCTTATGAAAAAATTCATTTACTCTCTAAAATTAACGCAATTACTTACATGTGGATAATGAATCACCGACATTTCACAATAAGTTTATTTTTGATGATAGTAACAAAAAATAACATTTGTTCCAGAAGGAATGAAACAAGCTTTTATGAAATTAAAATTTGAATTAACATTTGCTTTGATGTCGTCTTAAATATTATTTGATGAAATTTTTTGAGTCTCCTTTGTGTGAATTGAAACAAATTTTTTGAGTAAATTTTATTAAGCAATAAAATTCCTTTAAATCATTTTAAATCTTCTTTCTTAAAACGAATAATCGTGCATAAAAAAATTTTTGACAGTTTAGAAAACAAACATTAGAAGTTTTTTCAATGAATGATCAATTGATTAAAAAAATTTTAAAAAATTTCTAAAAACTATTGACAAAAAAATTTTAAATGATATATTAGCAGTAGAATTAATTGAATATGTTTAACAAACTGAGAGAATGATTTATTAGTACTTCTACTTCTTCTGAAAAAAAATTGAATGTAGTTCTTACTTTTAACATAAAACAAGAAAGTTTTGACACTCCATCGGCTAAGTATCCTTTTCTCAAAAAATTCAACTACTCATCTGAAATAAATCAAGATACTTTTGCGGAATGGGATACAGAAGAGACGATCAATGCAGTAAAAGATGCACTTGCAATTTATCATAATGTAACTTTAGTTGAAGCCGATAACGATGCATTTGAAACATTTCGTGAATTAAATCCTGATATTGTTTTTAACATTGCAGAAGGATTTAATGGTATTAGTCGTGAAGCTCAAATACCAGCAATGCTTGAATTTTTAAATATCCCATACACCGGCTCAGATCCTGTTACTCTTGGAATCTGTCTCGATAAATCTCGCACGAAAGAAATTCTATCTTATTATAAAATTCCAACTCCCCAATTTATTTTAATTGAGAAAGAAGAACATTTCGATAATTTTGATTTCCCATTACCTGCGATAGTAAAACCAGTTGCAGAAGGTTCAAGCAAAGGAATTTTTAATTCATCAATAGTAAGATCACATGAAGAATTAATTCGAGAAGTTCAAAAAGTTCATCAAGTTTATAATCAAGCTGCACTCGTTGAAAAATTCCTTGAAGGGAGAGAGTTCACAGTTGCAATTCTCGGTAATGGTAAAAATGCTAAAGTTCTACCAATTATTGAGATGAAATTTGAAGAACTACCTGAGGGAGTTTTGCCAATCTATTCTTATGAAGCAAAATGGATTTTAGATACAAGAGAAGAACCACTCGATATATATGAATGTCCTGCCAACATCGACGAAAAATTAAAAAGAAGAATCGAAAAAGTTGCGCTCGATACTTTCAAAGTTTTAAGATGTCGAGATTGGTCAAGAATCGATATAAGGCTTGATGAAAATGGCATTCCAAATATTTTAGAAATTAATCCTTTACCGGGTATACTACCAGATCCAAAAGATAATTCTTGTTATCCTAAAGCAGCAAGAGCTGCAGGAATGTCATATGAAGAAATGATAAATGCAGTCTTGAATGAAGCAAGAAAAAGGTACGGAATATGAAAGAAAATACTAGAGTTTTATTGATATATAATCAACCTGTTGGTGGAATTTATGAAAGTTATGATGGTAAACGAGTAAAAAGCGAATCTTCAAATATAATTGATTTATCTGAAGTTGGTGTTATTGAAGAATATGAGGAAATAAAAGAAACTTTAACTAATAATGGAATTGAAACTGAGACTTTTAACTTACTCGATAATGTACAAGAACTTTGTTCTATTCTTTCCTCCAGAAATTTTGATGTGATTTTTAATCTTGTCGAAAGTGTTAAGGGAGAATCGAGCAAAGAAATGTATGTTGCTGGTTTATATGAATTATTTGATATTCCTTACACTGGTTGTAGTGCTGTCACTCTTGGTTTATGTTTGAATAAGCATCGTGCAAAATTGTTTATGAAGGGGGCAGGGTTTAATGTTCCTAACTGGAAATTATATGAAACACCTTCGAAAATTATTTTTGATTCTAAGCCTTCTTTCCCGATGATTGTAAAACCATCTAAGGAAGATGCCAGTGTGGGAATTAGTGAACAGTCAGTTGTTTATAATGAAAAAGAATTAAAAGAGCAAGTTGAATTTCTATTTACAACTTTGAAACAACCAATACTTGTTGAAGAATATATCGATGGTAGAGAAATAAATTCAGCTATTTTAGGTGACAAGGAAAAAATTGCTCTACCTTTATCTGAGATAAGTTTTGATACTCTGCCAGACGATTTACCAAAAATTGTTACTTATGAGGGTAAATGGATTAAGGATAGCCTATACTATCAAAATACTATTCCTGTTTGTCCTGCTCCACTTGATGAGAAGCTTTCTGAAAAACTAAAAGAAATTGCTCTCTATGTTTCGAATCTTTTTGGTTGCCGCGATTATGCCCGTGTCGACTTAAGATTAACTAAAGAAAATCAACCTTATATACTTGAAGTTAATCCAAATCCTGACATTTCAATTGAGGCAGGTTTTGCTCGTGCTGCCAGAGTTTATGGGTTATCATATGAAGAATTATTATTAAAAATAATCAACTTTGCTTTAGAAAGAAGATGATAGTGATTAGAGATATGAAAAAAGATGATAGAGAAAAATTAAAAGATATACTTTATAAAACTGAAAATTTCTCGATAGAAGAAAAAAAAGTCGGATTGGAATTAATTGATATTGCCATTAATAATCCAGAACAAAAAGATTATTATTTCAAGGTTGCCGAAGAAAACAATAAAGTTCTGGGATATTATTGCATTGGTCATCGTGCTTTAACAGACGGAGTGTTTGATCTTTACTGGATTGTTGTTTCGCCTGATGCAAGAGGCTATGGTATAGGAACTGCACTAATTAATGATGCAGAAAACTTTGTGAAATCTTTAAATGGAAGATTAATTCTTGCTGAAACATCATCACGCGATGATTACGAAAGCACAAGAAGTTTTTACAGAAAAAATAATTACAAAGAACTTGCTATCATCAAAGATTTTTATAAAGCTGGTGATAGCTTGATTATCTTCGGCAAATACTTACAAAATCAAGGAGCATAACTATGGAACTCTGGCAAAAAATGATCAGAGACAGCATTCATTCAGTCGATCAACTCGTCGAGAAATTTAAGCTCGATAGACGAGTGGCTGAAAGACTGGATAAATTTTTCCAGGCTCGCATCAATCCATATTATTTAAGTTTGATTCGTTATCCAGGAGATCCAATCTGGCTTCAGTGCGTTCCTGATGAAACCGAATTGAATGATATAGATGCACCAGAAGATCCACTTGGCGAAGATTCGATGAGCCCTGTTCCAAACATCACTCATCGTTATCCTGATAGAGTTCTATTCTTAACTACAAGTCAATGTGGAATGTATTGTCGCTTCTGCACACGAAAAAGAAAAGTCGGCAACTCGTCAAAAATTTCAATGCGTGGACTTGAAGCTGCATTCAAATACATTGAAGAACATACTGAAATTCGCGATGTGATTCTTTCTGGTGGCGATCCATTAATGTTAACTGATGCAATGTTGGAAAAAATTCTGCAGCGATTGAGACAAATTCCGCATGTCGAAATTATTCGACTTGGAACAAGAATGCCAGTTGTTCTACCACATCGAATAACTCCTAAACTTGTTCGAATGCTCAAGAAGTATCATCCAATTTATGTGAATACTCATTTCAATCATCCCTGGGAAATTACACCTGAAAGCAAGAGAGCCTGCGAACTTTTAGCTGATGCTGGAATTCCAATTGGCAATCAAACCGTGTTGATGAAAGGCGTAAACGACGATCCTGAAGTAATCAAAGAACTTTTCAGAAAATTACTTTTGATAAGAGTGCGTCCTTACTATCTCTATCAAGCCGATTTGACTAAAGGTGCAAATCATTTCAGAACACCAATTAAAGTTGGACTTGAAATTATGGATAAGTTACGCGGACATACATCAGGACTTGCTGTTCCATATTATGTAATTGATGCACCGGGCGGCGGTGGAAAAATTCCTTTGCTTCCACAATACATTTTGTATCAAGATGATGAAAAATTAATTCTCAGAAATTACAAGTACGAGACTTTCGTTTATCCCGATGTTAAACCTGAAGAATATCGAACAGGAATTCCAATTCAACAAGATACTTACGAGAGCACAGCTACAATTTCTCTCCCAGTAATTCAAAATCAAGAATAATCCCTAATTATGCATCAGAAATTTTAGTAATTAAACTTGGATGTCACCGACCATATTTCGACTAAGCTCAATAACCTTCGGTGACATCCATAATTTCCCAAAATTTTCTGAAATGTCGTCACGAAATGATATGCTGAGTTCAATCGAAGTATGGTTCGTGACGAACAATCAACAATAAAGCAAATCTTACACTAATAAAGTGCACCAATTAATTTCCGTAAACTTTTAATGAATCAGTAAAATACATTAATACTCATTTTAGCTAATGCATAATTCAGATTTTATGCACAATTCGGGTTAAAAATTTTTTTTTGAAAACATCTCTGAAATTGCAATTGACTTAAAAAATATTTTTTGCTATAATTCATCTGAGGTTTGAAAAAATGTTTTTCGATCGAATACATTTAATAAGTAATTCGATTAGAGAAAATTCGATATATATATATATATATATATGCACAATATTACCCCCACCTCAATCTACCGATAGATTATCAAAATTACCTCCATTAATAAATTATTGTAAAGGACAAAGATATGATGAATATCCCACGGGTTTTATTTGAGTTAATCAAAGAGAACGGCAATGTAGATATAATTATTAAACATATTAAACAATGGAGGTAAATATGAAAGCTTTATATTTTAAAGATTACATTATTAGTTTTATTCTCATAACCATCTTTGTACTACTTTTCTGTAACTCAGCCTATTCTCAACAATTAACAAAGTTTACACATCCGAATTTAATTAGCGAACGAGATTTATATTTTGATAATCAGGGCAATAAATATTCTGACCTTATAACTTTTAAGTTCAATCAAAAAATTGTTGACTTAGCCCAGAATCAAAAGATAGCTCAGATAAATAATATTGCACATCAAAACTTGCGAATTTTTTTTAATTCACTTCAGAATAAATATGGCTCAATAGTTATCGAGAAAGTTTTTCCATCCGCAGTCTGGGGAGATACTTTGAAACTCAACTGGAGAACCAAACAACTTGTGCCTGTTAAAGATTTATCCCAAGTGTTTAGGATTACATTTAACAAGATTGTTCCAATAGATTCAATTATGAATGCTTTAAAACAATTTCCAGAAGTTGAATATGCTCATGAACCACTACAAGCTTTTACAACAATAGAGCCGAATGATTCTTTATATCTTTATGGTAATAAATGGCATCATATTAAAATAAATGCACCTTTTGCCTGGGATATAACTAAAGGGAACCCTAACTTAAAGTTATCAATTAATGACCAATATGGTGGAGCGAATTTTCCACATCCGGATTTAGCTCAAAAAGTTGTAAGGGGTTTTGGGGTTTATGGTGGTCATGGCCAGGCGGTTGCTGGTGTTGCAGCTGCAATAACAAATAATTACATTGGAGTAGCAAGTCTTGGATGGGAATTAAAAATTGGTCAGTTCAATATGTATGATTGGATTGAAATTACTAAAGCTATTGATAGTGGCTTTAGCGTAATAAATTTTAGTTGGAGACTATTTGGTGATTCACCCACACTTCGATTACTAATTTATAATGCTATTGCTCGAGGAGTAGTGTGTGTAGCTGCTGCTGGTAATTCAGAATTGCCTGTTCCAAACGTTTGTTATCCCGCTGCGTATCACTATGGTACTATGGGGCAAGTAATTGCTGTTAGTGGAACAAGATTATATAATGGTATAGAGAAATTTGTTGATGGATGGAATTATTCACCCTGTGATGATCCGATGAGTCAACCCGAATGTGCATTCATTGATGTAGCGGCTCCAGGTTGTGATATTCCAATTCTTGCATATAATTCCATTGGTTATGGTATGGGTTGTGGCACATCGGTGGCAGCTCCGCAGGTTGCAGCACTGGCAGGTTTGATTCTTTCAATTGATAGTACATTAACCCCTGTTCAAGTGTATGACATCATAACAAAAACAGCAGATAAAATTGGGCAGTACCCTTATAACAGCATTGGGTGGAATAAATACTTAGGATATGGAAGAATTAATGCATACAATGCTTTGAATGTTGCAAGAGGAGCGCCAAATCGTCCATTTAATTTTAGTGTTAATAAAACAGCGAACAACCATCCACTTTTGAGATGGTATAGAAATCAAGAAAACTATTCTGTACATTACCGGATTTATAAAAAAGTAACAGAAGAAACAGGTTATCAATTAATTGCAACTACTACCGATACATTTTACATTGATCAATCTGAATTTATTGTTACCCAGCCTTCACCTAATGAAAGATGGATTAGTTATAAAGTTTCGGCTGCTTATTATAGGGATAGTGAAACAATGTTGGAGTCTGTGCATACTGACCCAATATCAGTTAAAGTTTCAGGACCACCATTAGAAAAACAAAGTTCACAAAAGGTAATTTATAAATATGAGCTTTACCAAAACTATCCCAATCCATTTAATCCAACTACGAAAATTAGATATTCGTTGAAAGAAAACAGTCTTGTTAATTTAAAGGTTTATGATTTATTAGGCAGAGAAATTGCTGTTTTAGTTAACGAAACGCAGGATGCAGGATTATATGAGGTAGAATTTGATGCAAGTAAATATAATTTGAGTTCAGGGATATATTTTTATCAATTAAGAGCTGGAGAATATAATTCGATAAGGAAATTTACTCTTATTAAGTAAATACTTATTTCAGCCCCTGAAGAACTCAGGGACTGAAAATCTGTTGTAAAAATTTCAGGAGTTTAATAATGAAAATATTAAATAAAATGTTGTTCATTGTATGTTTGATAAGTCTTTTTGATAATCTTGGTATGTCTCAGAATTTCGGTGGATGGATAATTTTAGATTCGACAAAGGAAAGACGAGCACTACCTGCATCTACGATATTATCGAATGGTAATTTTCTCATTGCTGGTGGTGATAGTTTAGGTAGAATAGGTTCTATTTTTTCTAGCTGTGAAATTTATGATACGCTTCATAAAACATGGAGATTTACAGGTTCAATGAATAAAAAAAGATCCTGGTTTCGAATGATATTACTGAACAATAATAAGGTTCTTGCTATAGGCGGAGTCACAGATTCAGCTTATTTTACCAGTAGTTGCGAAATATTTGATCCAGTAACTGAAACATGGTCTTTTACCGATTCAATGATAGTTTTAAGAATAGGTACTGGTTATACAATAACAACATTAAAAAACTCTAACGTCCTTATTACTGGTGGCTACAATTGGAATGAAGGTGCTCTAAATAAATGTGAAATTTATAATATTAATACAAATCAATGGAGTGCTATTGATACACTAAGAGTAAAGAGGGACCAACACACCGCAACATTATTGAAAGATGGTAGAGTTTTAATTGCCGGTGGTGGTAGAGGTGGTGGCAACAATTTAGGATTTTGCGAAATTTACGATCCAGTTAAAGATTCATTTTATTTAGTTCGACAAATGAATATACCCCGTCATCAACACAGTGCCGTCCTTTTGCCCGATGGCAGAGTTTTAGTATCAGGAGGAAGAAATGATTATATTGATTGGCTGAGAAGTATAGAAGTTTATGACCCGCAAAAAAATTTATGGTTTTTGGTAGACTCATTGATTTTGCCAAGAACTAACCACTATAGCATTATTCTTAACGATAGTTTGATTTTATTTGGTGGTGGTTCTCATAATTCTGAAACCTGGGAAATTTATGATTACAAAAATTTTAAACCACTTTATATAGATTATTTGCCTGTTATAAAAGGAGGACATCAATTACATCAGTTAAATAACGGAAAAGTCGTTAGTCTTGGGGGGTGGGATTTATTTTATATTGGAGGTCAGTTATGGATGGAACCTTCTCGCCAGGTATTAATTTATGACCCATTAATTACTTTTGTAGAAAAATATGAAAGTAAACAAGTTAAATCATTTGAACTTTACCAGAACTATCCCAATCCATTTAATCCAACTACAACAATCAAATTTTCACTGCCAGAAAAAACGAATACGAAAATTTCTGTTTATAATCTTTTGGGTCAAAAAGTAAAAGAATTACTAAATGAAATCAGAGATGCTGGAATTCATACAATTAATTTTGACGGCAATGGTCTTCCTTCCGGAATTTATTTTTATAAAATAGAAGCTGGCAAATACACTGATACCAAAAAAATGATTTTGATGAAGTAAAATAATTCTATTGTTTAAGAGGTTCAAGATTTAACTCTGTGAACCTCTTTTTTTCTTTGCGTTAATCTTTGTGTCTCTCCGCGTCTTTGCGATTGCAAAACCTTTCTAAAATTTATAATGTTCACAACTAAACAAATAATCTCGAAACATCAGTTTCTTCTAATTCAACTCTTTTTTATCTTTTAATAAAGAAAGAAAGCTATGAAAAACATTTTCGAGAATTTCGGACTTTATCTTGATTACTACGAACTCACAATGGCTCAAGGATATTTCTTGAGCAATCGACACAATCTAAAAGCAAACTTCGATTATTTCTTCAGAACAAATCCGTTTGGCTCGGGATATACTGTCTTTGCAGGACTCTCAGATTTTTTAGAACTTCTTCAAGTTTTTCGATTTGGCTCAGAAGCAATTGACTATCTTCATCAAAAAGGATTTAAAGATGAGTTTCTGGATTACTTAAAAGATTTCAAGTTCAAAGGAAATATTTTTTCTGCACAAGAGGGCGAAATTGTTTTTCCATACGAACCATTGATTCGTGTTGAAGGAAACATCATCGAAACACAAGTAATAGAATCGATGCTGCTTAATGTGATTAACTTCGAATCTTTAATTGCAACAAAAGCTCGAAGAATTCGATTTGTTGCGAAGGATAAGATTGTTTCCGATTTTGGTTTGAGGAGAGGTCAGGGACTTGCTTCGCTCTTTGCAAGTCGTGCTGCAATTATTGGCGGAATTAACAGCACATCAAATGTTTTAGCTGCATTTAATTATGATTTGACTCCTGCAGGAACACAAGCTCACTCATGGATACAAAGTTTTGGCGATGAACTGGAAGCTTTCAGAAAATTTGCTGAGTATTATCCTGATAATTGTGTTTTGCTTGTTGATACTTTCGATACTTTGAGAAGCGGAATTCCAAATGCAATTAAAGTCGCAAAGGAACTCGAAACAAAAGGAAAAAGATTAAGAGCGATTCGACTTGATAGCGGCGACCTTGCTTATCTCTCTAAGAAAGCAAGAAAAATGTTAGATGATGCCGGATTAAATTATGTCAAGATTGTTGCTTCAAATCAACTTGATGAATATTTGATTAAAAGTCTTGATGATCAAAATGCACCAATTGATTTCTTTGGTGTGGGAACAAATCTAATTACAGGTCAAAAAGATGCTGCACTTGATGGCGTTTACAAAATCAGTATGATTGACGGAAAACCGACTATCAAACTTTCTGAGGATATCAGTAAAGTCACTTTGCCTGGAGTAAAGAAAATTTATCGTTACTTCAACGGCGAAAATAAATTTTATGCTGATTGCATTGCTTTGGAGAACGAAAATGAAATTGAAATGATGATTCATCCTTTTGATATTTACAAAAAATGTAACTTGAAAGATTTAAGAAGAGAAGAGATTTTGAAGAAAGTTGTAGCTAATGGCGAAATAATTATCGAACCAAAAACCGTTCAACAAATTTCAGAGTATAACGAACTGAGATTTTCTCAACTGCCAGATGAACACAAAAGATTTGAGTTTCCACACATTTACAAAGTCGGAATTAGTCCAGAGCTTCTAAAACTTAGAGATGAATTAATCAAGAAAAATAAGGAGGAATGACTATGAAAGCATTATTCATTGTTGATTTACAAAATGATTTTTGTCCTTGGGGAGCTTTGCCAACTCCAAAAGGTGATGTGATTATTCCTGTGATAAATAAATTGATGGATCAATTCGATTTGGTTTTAGCATCAAAAGATTGGCATCCTGAAGATTCAATTCATTTTCAAAAATGGCCTAAACATTGTGTGCAGGGAACAAAAGGAGCTGATTTCCCGGAAGGATTAAATACACAAAGAATTCATAAAGTATTTTTGAAAGGAACCGGAAATAAAGATGATGGTTATTCTGCATTTGAAGCTACAAATGAAAACTTAGTCGAATACTTAAAGCAAAATAATGTCGATGAATTTTATGTGACTGGATTGACAGCAGAATACTGTGTAAAACAAACTGTTCTCGATGCATTGAAAAATGGATTTAAAACTTTTGTGATTAAAGATGGAGTTGAAGGTATTTATCAAAATGAAGATGATGTTGAAAGAGCATTTCAGGAAATGGAAAAAGCAGGTGCAATATTATTAACCTCAGAAGAATTGAAATAAATAAAAGTCACTAAATCGATTTAATCATTTAATCACAATGAAATATGTTTTGCATTCATTTACGATTTTATTTCGTGACTTGTAATAAGATATTGTAGTCTTTTGTATAAGAAAAATTTTATTAAGGATTTTTAATTAAGTAAAACAACTTTATTTTTTATTCTTTTGAAAAGCCTACCATGTTTTTTATTTTTGAAGAAATTTTCAAGGTAAGATAGATTTATGAGATTATCTAAAGTATTTATACCTACAACAAAAGAAGCTCCTGCTGATGCAGTAATACCCAGTCATATTTTAATGATGCGAGCCGGAATGATTAAACCACTTGCAGCTGGAATTTATTCCTTTCTTCCTCTTGGATATCGAATGATTAAAAAAGTTTGTGATATTATTCGCCGTGAAATGGATGCAATTGGTGGTCAGGAATTTCATCTGCCTGCTCTTAATCCAAAGGAAATCTGGGAAAAAACAAATCGTGTCGAAGCTTTTGGAGATACTTTATTTCAGGTTAAAAATCGGGATTATGTTCTTGCTCCAACTCATGAAGAAATCATTGCTCACATTGCTGCTGATCATATTAAATCGTACAGGGATTTACCTCAAATCTGGTATCAGATACAAACAAAATTTAGAAATGAACCTCGACCAAGGAGTGGCGTTATAAGAGGACGACAATTTTTAATGAAGGATTCTTATTCTCTCGATCGAGATTGGGAAGGCCTTGATAAAAGCTACGAACTACATGCTGAAGCTTACAGAAAAATTTTTACTGCTTGTGGATTAAAATTTTTTGAAGTTGGTGCATCAAGTGGTGCTATGGGTGGTACTGGCTCTCAAGAATTTATGGTTGAATCTGATGCAGGAGAAGATACCTGTGCAATATGTGATAACTGCGGTTATGCTGCAAATGTGGAGGTCGCAAAAGCAAAAATTGAAGAATATCCACGAGATGAAGAGTCTAAAGAAATACACGAAATTTACACTCCAAATATCCGAACAATTGATGAACTATCAGATTTCTTAAAAATTCCAACAACTAAATGCGCAAAATCCCGAGTATATATTCACAATGGGAATCCGGTTTTAATTTTAATGTTAGGTAATGATGAAGTAAACGAAGAAAAATTGGCTGCTGCTCTGGGTGGAAAAATTCGTCCTGCCCATCCTGATGAATTAATGGAAATCACTGGTGCCGATGCTGGCTCAATTGGTCCGATAGGAACTAAACTGCGTGTTATCGCTGATGTAAAGCTTCGTAATGCAAATAATATGGTTAGTGGTGCAAATAAAAATGATTATCACATTGGAGGTATAGATTTTCAAAGAGATTTACCAAACATTGAATATTTCGATTTACATTTTGTTGAAGCTGGAAATAAATGTTTTCAATGTGAGAATCCATTAAGGGTTGTTAAAGCAATAGAATTAGGACATATTTTTAAACTTGGAACAAAATATTCAGAGGCATTAGGTGCGAAATATTTAGACGAGAAGGGAGAAGAACATCCAATTGTAATGGGAAGTTATGGAATTGGTGTTGAAAGAATTGTCGCTTGTTTGATTGAACAAAATCACGATGATAAAGGAATTATCTGGCCAAAAGAAATCGCTCCATTTAAAGTGCATTTAATTGGCGTTAACATGAAAAATGAAGAGATCAAAAAAACCTGCGAAAAAATTTATTATGAATTAGTTGAAAACGATATTGAAGTCCTTTATGATGATCGTGACGATGTTTCTGCTGGATATAAATTCAATGATGCTGATTTACTTGGAATGCCTCTTCAAATAATTGTAGGTGAAAAGAATCTTGCTAAAAACAAAGTTGAAATTAAACATCGTTCAACCGGAGAAAAAGAAATCGTAGAATTGGGAATGCTTTTAAGAAAATTACAAGATGAGTTATTTTTACCATAAAAAGGAGGTTTTATGGATAAGCCAAATATCGCTGCTAAACAACCTGCAATTCTAGAACTCGAACCTGGAACCTACTGGTGGTGTAGATGTGGTTTATCGAAAAATCAACCTTTCTGTGATGGTTCTCATAAAACGACTCAATTTTCACCATTAGAATTTACGATAGAGGAGAAAAAGAAGGTCGCTTTATGTCAATGCAAACATACAGAAAAAACGCCATTTTGCGATGGCACACATAAAAGATTGTAATTAAATTTTAATAAATTTTTTTCTTTGATTTTTACTTATTAGAAATTTTTAATTCATCGGTGAAGAGTAAAAAGCTTTTTTATTTTACTAATTAAATTTTGAACATTAATATTCAAATGGAAAGGGGTTAACAAATGAACAGCAGACTTTACAAGTTATTAAAGATTGGTCAAAGTATATGGCTCGATAATATTAGCAGAAATTTAATACGAAGTGGAGCGTTAAGTGAATTAATTGATAAAGGTATAAGAGGAGTAACCTCAAATCCTACAATTTTTGAAAAAGCTATTCTTGGTAGTAATGATTATGACGATTCAATTCAAAAATTAATATCGAAAGGATTGAAGTCTGAAGACATTTTAGAAGAATTAATGATAGAAGATATTAAAGATGCGTGTGATTTATTCAAGCGAATTTATGATGAATCAGGTGGCAATGATGGATTTGTTAGCATTGAAGTAAGTCCTTTACTCGCTTATGATGCAGATAAAACAATTGAAGCTGTCAAAAGAATATGGAATGTAATTGCTAGACCTAATTTAATGGTTAAAATACCAGCAACAAAAGAGGGATTAAAAGCAATTGAAGAATCAATTGCCGGTGGAATAAATGTTAATGTAACACTTATATTTTCTATTAATAGGTATATTGAGGTTGCTGAAGCTTATATAAATGGAATTACGAGAAGATTAAATAGTGGATTGGATGTACAAAGCATTAATTCAGTTGCGAGTGTTTTTGTAAGTAGAATCGATACAGTGGTTGATAATGAAATAGTTAAATTAATTAATCAAGGTAAACCAGAATTAACTAAATATTTAGGTAAAACTGCTGTTGCAAATACTAAACTTCTCTATCAAGAATTCAAAAAGATATTTTTCAGTGAAAAATTTGCGGGATTAAAATCAAAAGGTGCTAAAATTCAAAGACCTCTTTGGGCAAGCACAAGCACCAAAAATCCAATGTACAGTCAATTGCTATATGTTGATGAACTTTTTGCACCATATACTGTTAATACTTTACCACCTAAAACTTTAGAAATAATGATGGAAGAAAGCGTTATTGAAGAGAAAATTGAACATGATCTAGAAAATTCTCAAAAGATTATTAATGAATTAACGAATCTGGGGATTAACTTTGAAGAAATATTTGAGAATCTAGAAAAAGATGGTGTAAAAGCTTTCACTGATTCTTACTTAAATTTACTCTCTGCACTTGAACACAAGGTGAAAGTTCTTCAGGAGTTTTAATTTAATATTTTGAAGTCGAAATCAGAGAAAGTTTTTTAAGTAACTTTTTGGTTAGAAAACAATAACCTTTGGATTTCTAATTCTAAACAAATACAAAAATTCACAAATAAAGATTGTTACTAACTTAATTGCTGGATTGTAGATTGTATCTGAAAATTAAAAAGATGTGAGATTCAATCTGAACTTATTGCCAGTAAAAAATATAAAAAATAAACTACTTTAAACTCTTAAAATGGTATTGTCAATTAAACGAGTATTTCCAGCTCTAACCGCAAGTAGAAGATAATATTTTTTTTGATCAATCATATTATTTGCCTTATCAAAAGTTTCCATATCTACAATCTCAACATAATCTATTTTAAGTAATGGATATTCACTTAAAAGTTCTTTAACTTTTTGAATGATTTTAATTGGATTTCTTTCACCTTTTTTATATAAGTTTTCTGCAAGTATAATACTTTTATATAAAGCAAGAGCTTGTCTCCTCTCTTCTTCATTCAGATAAACATTTCTTGAACTCATTGCAAGTCCATCAACTTCACGGACAATTGGAAGTACATCAATTCTAACTGGAATATTCAAGTCGTTCACCATTTTTTTGATTATAAATGCTTGTTGAGCATCTTTTTGTCCAAAAACTGCGAAATTTGGTTGAATAATATTAAAAAGTTTTAAAACTACTGTTGTAACTCCTTCGAAATGTGTTGGTCGAAATTCACCTTCAAGTATTTCACTGTATTTTTTAACTTTTACAAATGTTTGATAATCATTTCCATACATTTCTTCAGATGAAGGGATGAAAACAAAATCGCAAGATTCTGATTCTAAAAGACTCAAATCTCTTTTTTCATCTCTTGGATAACGATTAAAATCTTCATTGGGACCAAATTGAGTTGGATTAACAAAAATTGAAACAACACAAACGTCAGAATTTTTCTTCGCATATTTTATAAGAGAGAGATGTCCTTCGTGGAGATATCCCATTGTTGGAACGAAAGAGATGACCTTATCTTCCTTTCTAAGATTATTTAGATTTTCTCTTATTTCTTTAACTGTTCTAAGAACTTTCATCTTTTTAGAGCTCTAAAAATTTGTTCATATTTCAGCCAAATTATAAAAGTTTTCCACCGAGGATTTGTATTGCAACTGTAAAATAAATTACAATACCAGTAACATCAACTAAAGTAGCTACAAATGGTGCAGAAGAAGTAGCAGGATCAAATCCAAGTCTTTTCAACACAAAAGGTAACATTGAACCTATAAATGTTCCCCACATAACTACACCAATCAAAGAGAGAAAAACAGTTATGGCAACAAATAACCAGTGCTCTCCATATAAGTGAGTAGCTTCTTGCCAGATTAAAATACGGATAAATCCAATAGTCCCTAAAATTATTCCTAATGAAAATCCTGTAAATAATTCTCTAGCCATTACTTTAAACCAATCTTGCAATTTAATATCACCTAAAGCCATAGCCCGAACAATAAGTGTAGAAGCCTGAGAGCCAGAGTTTCCACCACTTGAAATAATTAATGGAACAAATAGAGCAAGAACAACTGCTTTTGCAATTTCTTCTTCGAAGATAGCCATTGCTGAAGCAGTAAACATTTCACCAATGAAAAGAAATGATAACCATCCAGCTCTTTTTTTAATCATCTTAAAGATAGAAACTTCTGAATATGGTTCATCCAGGGCTTCAACAGCTGCTTGCTTTTGAATATCCTCGGTTGTTTCTTCTTCAGCAACATCCATAATATCATCAACCGTGACTATACCCAGCAAAATTCCATTGTTATCAACAACAGGTAAAGCTACCGCATCATATTTTTGAAGAATTGTTACAGCTTTTTCTTGATCATCGAAAACATTAAGTGGTGTGATATTTTCATCATAAATTTCAGAAATTTGTTGATCTGGTGAGGAAAGTAAAATATCCCTTATATCAACTTGTCCAAGTAATTTTCCTTTTTCATCAACTACGAAAATGACATTTAGGGTTTCCTTGTTTTTACCAACTTGTCTTATATAGTTTAATACTTTTTCAATTGTCCAATCAGCTTTAATTGCAAGATAATCGGGCGTCATTAATCGCCCGATAGAATTCTCTGGATATCCGAGAAGGGTTGTGGCTATTTTTTTCTCTTCTGCGGAAAGCAAAGAAAGTAACTGTTGCAAAGCTTGAGCAGGAATTTCCTCAAACAAAGCCGTTCTGTCATCGGGATCCATCTCGTTAAGAATAGCAGCGGTCTCTTCTTTCCCCATTGATTTAATCAATTCAAGTTGGGTATCCACATCCAAATATTCGAAAACATCGGCAGCCAGTTCTCTATTTAATAGTCGAAAGATTAAAATTCTTTCAGACTCATCAAGCTCAACGATTAATTCAGCAATATCAGCCGGAGACCATTCTTTAAGAACATCTTTTAGTACACTATATTTTTTTTCTTGAATGAGGGATTTTATTTCGGGTTTTAATAATTGTGTGAGCATAATTTAACCCTCTTAGTTTTATAATGAACAATTTAACCCGAACGAATCAGGATGGATTCGCTCGCAATTTATATTATATTTTCAAATCTTATCGAGCGATAAAGACTCTACAAAAAAATAAGTTAATTCAATATTAAATTAACTTGCAAATAGATCAAGTAATTGAGTGACTTTACTTTTCAATTCTTTTCTATGACAGATAAAATCGATAAATCCTTTTTCAAGTAAAAATTCGGATGTTTGAAACCCTGGTGGGAGATCTTTACCAGTTGCCTGTTTTATTACTCTTGGTCCAGCAAAGCCTATTAATGCACCTGGTTCAGCGATATTTACATCACCGAGCATTGCATAACTTGCGGTCGTTCCTCCGGTTGTAGGATCTGTTAAAATGGAAATATATGGTACTTTTGCTTCTGCAAGTTTTGTGAGCATAGCTGAAGTTTTGGCGAGTTGCATTAAGGATAGAGCACCTTCCATCATTCTTGCACCGCCACTTTTAGATATTATAATTAAAGGATATTTCGTTTTTATCGATTTTTGAATTGCCCTTGCTATTTTTTCACCAACTACAGAACCCATACTTCCACCGATGAAAGAAAAATCCATAATAGCAGCAACAACATTATGTCCATTTATTTTTCCAGTTCCTGTTCTAACAGCATCGTATAATCCTGTATTTTTTATTGCTTCTTTGACTCTTTCTTTATAAGGTTTTGTATCAACAAAGTTTAATGGATCAGCTGACATCATTTTTTTATCCATTTCTTTGAAAGATTTTTCATCAAAGAGTATCTGAATGTATTCAGAGCTACCAATCCTGAAATGAAAATTACATTTTTGACAAGTAAAAGCGTTTTGTTCAAGTTGTTTTTTATGAATTATTTCACCACACTTATCACACTTTGTCCACATTCCATCAGGAATTTCTTTTTTCTTTGAATCACTTTCGATTCCACTTTTTGATCTTCTAAACCAAGCCATAAATCACTCCGTTATTTTTTTAAAACTTCTGCTTGAATTGTGAGAAATACTTCTGGATTATTGGGGTCGTTTGATCGAATAGTAATATATTTTGTTACCAAACCACTATAATTCGTGGAGTTGAATTCAACTCTTACTTCACTCATTTCCCAAGGTTTAAGTTTTCTTTTTTTCGGAATTGCAGCAGCACACCCGCAAGAAGAATGAACATCAATAATTTCAAGAGTACCTTCTCCAGTATTCATGAAAGCAAAAGAAGTTTCATAAATTTTTCCTTCTTCAATTTTACCAAAGTTATGAAATAATTTATCAAAGAAAATTTTTGGAGCGCCTGTTGTGTCAATATATACTTGAGCTTTTATGGTAATAATTTTTGTTGGATTGTCTGGTTCATTTGTTCTTATGTAAATTCTTTGTATTTGATTGCCAAATTTTCCTCTTGTATCAAATCTTACATCAATAGTTCCTTTTTCTCCAGCAGCAAATTCTTTTTTTGAAAGTTTACCAACTGAACAACCACAAGATGCAGAGATATCTAAAATTTTAAGAGTGTCACCACCAGCATTAAAAAATTCAAATGTATGTTCGACTACTGAATTCTGTTTAATCTTACCAAAATCATAAACATCTTCTACAAATTTCATTTGCGGTTGAATGAACTGTGCAAAAGACAATGATGTTATAAAAAACACTAGAATGAAAAGATTTCTCATGTCTTCTCTCCATTTACTATTAGGTCTATATGTTTACAAATATATCTTATTATGATAAATTTTACCAAGCATATATCATTATTTTTCTACTCGAAGAATTGGGTATTTTTTGCTATTCAAAAGATAAACATATTTTTCATACTGAATTAATCCAACCATCGATTGTGGTTCTAAAGCGAGTGCAATTAAATCTCTCTTGAATTGATTTGATGGAATGAATATGTAATTATTTTCTTCACTATCTATTTTAATTGATTTTCGTTCAACAGTTGGATTTTTAAGATATTCGCCCTCAAGTAAAATTGAATCAACTTTCAAAATTTCATACTGATAAATTTTCTTTTTAGATGGAATTTTACTTGAATAATAAATATTATGCTTTTGTAAAAAATCTATAAGCAATGAGTCATTTTTATAGATCAAATAACCTTCTGGCATGTTTAATTTTAAGATAACTTTAATTAATGGATGGTAGTTCGAAATTTTCAGAATAGTGTCTTTTAAGTTTTCGACTGATTTAGCTGGTAAATCAAATATAGAACCATCAGGAAAATGATCAGCCTGTAAAATTATATCACTTTTTGATAAAATATTTTTTCGTGCATTTGTAACAAGTTCTTTAATTTCTCTGTGATTTTCAAAACAAAACATGATAAGACTAAACATTGTTTCAAACTGACCTTTTGCTCTCTTTTCAATGTTCTCAATAAATGAATCTTTACCATTTTTACCTTCGAGTATAAATGATAAAGTATTGAGAATTCCGAAACTCTGTCTACCATCATTGATATCAATTGTACTGTGTCGTAGTCTTTCTTTATCAGGTGGTCCACCAACAACATATTCGCAGAAGGAATAACCTTTCGATTTAAGATAATTTTCCACATAAGGCAAAACTTTTTCCTTCTGGAATGTTTTTAATCTTATATCAATGTTTGGATTAGTTAGAAGTCCAAGTTGTTCGTCTGCGTTTTTAAAGAATCCATAACTTTGCCAATCTGTTGTATATGGGAAATACTCATGAATATCCAGCGTGACATCAAAATTGAATTTGTTAAAAAGATCATGTAAAGCTCTTGTTTCATTTTCGGTTAAGATTAAATGATTACGATTTAAGTCAACTCCATTTGCATTTCTTCTTTGATTTTTTTCAGAGCCATCGGGATTCATTTGAGGAATAATTGCAAAATCTATTCTGTCAAATATTTTTTGATTTTCAGGTTTTGTTAATGCTTTAATTAGAAGCAATGCACCTTCTTTACCAGATTGTTCATTTCCGTGTTGCTGAGCAAAGAAGAGAACTCTTAATTTATTTTCATCTTTTCCAAATTTATCCTTTGAGAAATAAAGGATATATAATTCTCTTCCTTCGACTGTTTTTGTTAAAATATCGGATTCGATGAAATCATAATTATTGTCAATTTCCTTTATGAAATTTTTAAGCTCTTCATAAGAAGTTAACTCCTGAAAATTCTTCTTTTCAAGTGGAGTTATTTGTGGAAATAAAATTGAATTGAATAGCAAAAAAATAAAAATTATTCTTTGCATATAGTTACCCTAGGAAAATAGAAAAATTTTATTAAGTAAGAGATTACTTTAATAATAGCATTTTCCCTGTAATAGTTGTAGATATTGTAGAAAATTTGTAAAAGTAAATCCCAGATGAGAATTTTGAACCATCAAACTCAATTTCATACAAATCAAGTGCAGGGTTTTGGATCTGGGTTCTTGTTATTTTTCTTCCAGTGCAATCATAAATTTCAAGAGTTCCGATAAAATGATTTTTATTTTCTTGATTTATTTTTATTAAAAATTTTGTCGTCGAGTTAAATGGGTTTGGATAGTTCTGGATAGAAATGATTTCTACTGGATTTGAATCTGAAACTTTTTTTTCAACTGAAGTGAGGTTATCAAATTTGCCTGCTTCTATAAGGTAATTGATATTTGAGTGATTACTTATCGAAATATACAAATTATTAATCGCTACAACCTGTCTTGGACCTATGCTTCCACTTGCACGATAAGTTGACGAATCAACAAAAGTAGCTTGACGAGAATCGATAATTATATAAGGGATTGTTACAGTGCCTTTTATAGATTTGTTGTTTGAATGAATAGTTAATAGAGAGAACCCGTGTAGATAAATACCAAGTCTTTTTCTATTTCTCATCATTCCCCAGAGAAGGGCGCTCATTCTATTCTCATAATAATCTGAACTTTCAAAAATTTTTGGTTGAAAAATAAAATCACCAAAAATTCTTAATCCACTGTTATTTGTCATTTTTCCACGATATGATGCTAAGTTGTCAAAATCAACATTATCTACAAAAAAATCACCGACGATTTTACCTGAATTACCAAAAAAGAAAATTGGTTTTTTTCTAAGAATATTTGAAAGGAATGTATCAGGAACACTTTTACCTGTCTGATTTAATAAAGATAATTTTCTTAAAGAATCACCAACCAACACCATGCAAGTTGAGTTTGAAATTTTGAGTGCATCGAATGTATTGTCAAGCGAAGTAGAATCAACAATTAAAGTAGTAAATGAATAATTATTTGATTGAAGGTAATTTGTAATAAGATTCAAGTTAGAAAATTCTGGATGTGTTATAACAAGTATATTACTTGGGTTAATCGTGTTTAAAAATTGAGTAAAACTTGAATTGAGGATTGAATTAATATCATCAGTTCCTGTAAGATAAATATCAGTCAATGGATATTGGAAGATTCTTGATGTATCTATTGACTTTGCAGATGGAGGAATATAACTCACTTCAAGATTTTCAAAATCAAATTTCCATTTACGAGTTAAAATATGTGCTTTGAGATTTTCAATTGTATATTTACCTCCAGAAAGAATTGTTGATTTTGTTTTTGAATCAAAATAAAAAATTGATACAGATCCACTTCCCATCACTTCACCTATTTTATCGGGAGAAATGCAAATCGCCGTTCTATCATCTATACCAATACCAATAATACTTCTTCCAGAACTGTAAAATATATTATAAATAAAACTTATTAATCTTCCGTGTCTTCCTCTTTCCATTAAATGAGTGTCAAATAAAGCATTAGGAAACAAATTCAAAAAATTATTTTCAAATTTAATTTTGGAATTGAATGGATTAAGTAAAGCTTCATCTGGATAGACAGATCCATACTGAGCAGAAAAGTCAAATTCTCCTAAAACCATTGCACCTGCACTTGTACCAGCAATAACTCCACCATTCTGAAAAACATATTTAATTGCTTCTTCTGTTTTTGTTCCTTTCCATAATCTTATGTATTGATATTGATCACCTCCTCTTAAAAAAATTGCTTTTGCCGTAATTAATTCGTCATAAGTTGATTGAAGGTTTGCAATTGAGGTAGAAGAAATGGTTTTATTGTAGGCAGTATCTGCACCCAGAGACATGAAATAATTAGGTAGCCAGTTTGTTGCGGTAGAATAACTTAGAATTATAATTTTACCACTATCAGATTTCTGGACAATCCAGCTATAAGGTTCATCACTCCAATCGTTGTAATTTTCACTTCCTCCACCAATAGCACATATGTAACCCTGAGAATTAATTGACTGAGTAAGAAAAGTTATGATAAGAATTATTGAATGTAACAGATTCAATTTCATCAATTTTTTAGCATTTAAGATTTTTTTATAAATGATTAAAAAAGTTAAGTCGCATGCAGATTAAAAATTAATCTCACCTCATCAAATGTTTCTTAACATAGATGATCTTTTTTTGTATAAAGTAAATTTATTTTTAAAACTCTAAGTTTAATGAAATACGATGAACGTCAGGTAAAATTTTAAAAGCTGATAAACTATAATCAATACCAAGTTTATAATCAGAAAAAATAGTTTTTAGACCAACACCAAATGTAAAATTTTCATCATCATAGTTATACTTGTAGCCACCTCGTAAAGCAAGCAAATCAAAGAATGTAAATTCAGTACCAAGATGAATTCTCTCTTTATTATCATTTGGATGTGACGCATCAATGGCAATTTTAGATTTTACAAATTCTGATGTTAATAAATCCATGGCAATTCCAACCTGAAAATGTAATGGAAGTGGATAATCATCTGTAATTAGTCTTGCAGGAGTTAATCTATTCAATGGGAAAGAATTGTTTCTATCGTGAACGACATTAAGATCTTCACCTGACATATTGAGATCTGAACCAAAATTAGTCATTGCCATTGCAATTGTTAAATTATTAAAATCTAGAGTGTATTGAGTCCCAATATCAAACGCAACACCGCTTGCTGTTTCATTAAAAATTCTTTGATAAATATATTTCATGGTGATACCAAAACGAAATTTGTCAGTTAAATTTCTTGCATAAGATAGACCTATTGCCATATCCTGAGCATCAAAATATCTTCCTGTCCCGTTAGGTTCTGTCTCCGTTGTGATTTCCATTTTTTCCATATTTAGCACAAGGATGCTTGCACCAATTATTCCAATATCACCAAAATTTCTTCCAATTGACAAAGCATTAACATCAAAAAATTTAAACCAATTAAAAAACGAAAAATGAACAGAAGTTGAATTAATATTTGCAAGCCCGGCGGGATTCCAGAATATCGAAGAAGCATCATTGACAATTCCAACAACGGCAGAACCTAATGCAGAATATCTTGCATCTACTGGAATTTGAAGAAACTGAGCTCCAGCTGTTCCAAGATTTGAATATTGGGCATAAATCCCAACAACCGTGAAAAGTAATAAAAATAAAACTTTTTTCATTTTCCACCTCCAAAAGTTATTTAATTACCGCAAATCTATTTAAATATTCACCAGCATCCGTTTTAACAACATATAAATAAACGCCAGTGCTTATTTCTCTTCCACCATCTGTTCTTAAATCCCAGGTAGCCGTTCCTGAATAAGAATTGTGATTTATTGTTTTTATTAGATCGCCATCAAGAGTGAAAATGTAAATTGTGCACTGATTTGGAAGATTTATGAATTGCAGTTGTCTTAGTGGTTCTCTTCTGAGTTCTCCAAACTCTGGTTCAAATAAGGAAGAAACTATATATGGATTTGGAACAACTTTTATTTTGTTTAAATTTTCAGAAATTTTTTTCTTATTGATAGCAGATGGTTTTATACCAACTTTGTAAGCATCTTTAATATTAGGTAAAATTGGTTTTACACTTTCGAATGAAAACACATTCCCCCGACCGGGAGGATTATGAGATTGAAATTCAAACCTGACTTTTATACCATGAAACGTTATCGTCTCAAGATTTTTAATAGAATCTTTTTTTGCTATTGTATCCAA
Organism: uncultured Ignavibacteria bacterium; assembly: GCA_937944105.1. GTDB lineage: Bacteria > Bacteroidota > Ignavibacteria > Ch128b > Ch128b > Ch128b. The sequence continues at coordinate 4,039 of CALDZP010000068.1, read as the reverse complement.
TTTTGAATCTCTTACAAGAACATTAATGAACCCAACTCCATTTATAAATCCATTATTTTCAACAGAAACTAAATACATATTATTTCGAATTGTATTTGTATCTGCTACAGAAGGAATTATTTTTAAATAGTCATTTCCCCCGACTCTTGAAATATTCGAAATAATTTCTGGTGGGATGAGAGAAAAAAGAACTCCATCAGGTGTTGAGTATTGTGTATTCAACCAGAATGGTCTCTGATTAATAATTGTATCCTGATTGTTTTTAATTACAGTTACCGCAAAATTCAGAGTCAGATAGTCACCAGCTTTAGGCTTAAATTCAGCTGAAACATTCGGATCTGGATCTATTAGTCTGATTCGCATGCCGGGATTTATTGTATAAGTTGCACCAGAAAGATAACTTTTCGGATCTGGTTGTATATAATCACCAGTATATAAATCTATCAAATGAAATTGCCTATCGGAAATGAATTCGATCCCATATCGTTTTGGTTCTGTTCTGGATGAATCCGTTATGATTGGAATTATTTGGGTTAATAATTTCCCTCTCTCTGTTCTCTGAACATAAGAGAAACGAAACTCATAAGTACTATTAGCAAGCAAATCTTTATCAATGGGATTTACGATCAATCTATAGTTAGAATTTCCTGTCCCAATGTACTTAACAGAGTCTGTGCTTACTGGTTCTCTTCCAAGTGGATTTGAATATGGAATAACGGAGACCAGATTTAAAGCAGATGTATCCTTACCAAGTGGGCTTTCAAGACTTGAACCAACAAGTGTATCACCTCTGTCATAAGAAGTTACGCAATACCAATACTCGATTCCATTTACAACATTAGTATCGACATAAGAATATCTTAAACCAACATCAAGTCCAATTTTATTTGGAATATCATAATCCGCTAACCTTTGCCATGTAACTCCTTTATCCATACTTTTATAAACACGATAACCTTCAAAATCATATTCACCGCTAAAATTATCTTTAGACTTTTCGGCTTTATCATCCCAAAAGAGGATTACTCTTTTATCACCAGCCCATGCCGAAACTAAAGGTGTGAAAGGTGGTTTACTAATTTCAAAATCAAACTCAACAATTTTATATGCATTATTTAAATATGTTATCGCTTCTTCATAAGTATCACCGGCAATTATGGCTGTTATGAATACAAGTGTATCACCAATATTAAGAGTGTATGGTCCTGAGCTGATAGTTGCAACTATGTCGAGTCCTTCAGGAGGTATAGTACTTGGATCATCATAGTGAAGATTTGAGCTTGAACCTAAATGGAAATATCTCGGTCCAAGTACTGGATTATTAAACAATCGAGGATCACTTGACATAATCCAGTATTGGATAGAATCAATATCTCTATCATCATCGTAAAGATTATAATGCATATCAGTGATACCCAATTGAACCCCATTAACTAAAGGCGTTCTTAAAAAGGCTACACCAAAATAACCCGTTTTACCATCTGGCCATTCCCTTGAGTAGCCTTTTGCATCATAGAAATACAAGAAATTTTTTTCTTTTAGAAATCCAATTTTGTCGTCGGCATATTCTGGGACTCCACCGCTAACGTTACCAACATCAATATCACAATACATTGCAAAATAGAGGCTATCGAGATTGTTTTTACCTTTATTAATTACTCGGTACTCATAAAAAATTATGTTCTGAGCGAACTTAACCCCATAGGTATAACCAATTTGATGTACTTCAATTCCAAGAATTGATTTAGTATTGTTGCTATCATTAAAGACGCAATAGCTATCTTGATCAGATTTTATTATTGGATTTCCATCTTTATCTTTTACTGGCCAGCCATTGACAGGATGCCAGGTAGCTGGTTTATCACTCATTGCAATTTTTGCAAGCTGAGGATTATGAAATCCACCAACTGCTTCCCATTCTTCATTTGTTGTAAATCTACCTTGTACTACATTATTTGGAACGCCAATAAAGGGATTTAATCTATAGATATAATGTTTGCCACTATTAATTGGAAATTCACCCGAAGGACCCTGGGATAATCTTCTTGGATAAAGTTTGCCTCTATTTTCGAAAAATAATCCTATGTTACTTGCATTGTGTACACCACCAGCTCTATCGGTTATTCCTGAAAATTTTTCTATTGAACTTAATCTTTCTAATTCTTCTTTTGCCTTTCTGCTCTCCTGTGAAAAAAGAGCAGAAGAAAAAATAGCAAAGAGTATGATGATTAATACGATGCCTGCTTTTTTCATAATTAAATCTCTAATTAATTTTTTACAATTTTATTCCCATTCCTATTCGAATAATTCTTGGAGGACCATAATTTGCTGGATTTTTCATCCACTCTTCAGAATGTCCACCAACAAATGTATATTCAGGATCACCCGTATCAGGATAAACATAAATAACATTCTTTCTATTTGTCAGATTAAATATCTCAGCAAAAATTCTAAGCTTAGATCTTTTATAAATATTTATTTCTTTACCAATCATCAAATCAATTGTATATGTGGATGGTCTGCGCAGTGAATTCTTTACAACGAATCCAATATCTCTACCACTTGGTGTATATGGATATCCACTGCTTGCTTTGAAAATTAAACTATAATCTGTATTTGATAACAATTTATAACCAAAAAATTCCGGTCCTTCATTTTCAGGGATTGTAAATGTAGCTGTAGCATTTAAAACATGAGTTTTGTCAAAATCTAAATAATAAAGCTGAGTTGATTCTTGAGTTCCAGGATATTGTTCAGTTTCAGATGATGCACTTCCTTTTGCAACTGAATAAGTATAAGCAAGCCCTCCCGAAATATATCGATCCGGTCTTAAATCGAGAGTCAGTTCGAGTCCTTTTATATTTGCGTAATCTTCATTTACATATAGAGTGTATCCAACATAACGTCCTTCAAAATATGGGAAGTAATATCTTGTTCCAATTAAACCACTCACATCTTTATAATAAGCTACTATATGAGCTGCTAATCTATCTGTGAACTGGTGTGATAACCCAACTTCATAAGCAACTGTTCTCTGTGCGTCGAGTGAAGGTTGACCAAATAATGGTTCACGAACATTTAAATCGTATTGTTTATTTTCAAATAAAAACTCAAAATCTGGGTTTTGAAAGAAATGGCCATAAGAAAAATGTAATTTTGTTCTATCTGAAATTGGATGAGCAATACCAACTCGTGGACTCAGTTGATATCTTGGTTTGACTTTGATGGTTGATTTTGGATCTAATGGATTTTGACGGAATTCAACATTTGCATTAAGATAATCAAAACGAAGACCTAAGTTAATAATTAAATATGGGAACTCGATTTTATCTTGAAGATAAGCTGCAAATTCAAATGGATTGGTTCTGTAGTTATTGATATAAGGGAAATTTCTTTTAGGGTCATAAATATTCCAGTATCTTATCCAGTGTTTTTTAAACTGGCTACCAAATTTCAGCTCGTGAATTTCAGATGCTTGCCACTGAAAGTCTAACTTAAGATCGGCAGTGACTGTTCTGCTATCTGTCATTTCAAGTGGGTCGGCTTTTTTGAAAAACTCAAATCCATTTCCTCGATCAGGGAAATATTCCCTCTGACTAACAGATAAATATTGGGAAGTATCTTTATCGATTCCAGAATAGAATCCTTGATTGAAGTAGGAAGCTCGAAAATCATAAAACATTTTAGGTGAAATTGTATGAGTAAGAGTCAGACCAGTTTGCCAGCTATCTGTTCTAATTCTCAGATATTGTTCAGGGATATATTTCCATGCGTGAGAATAATTCTGTCTTCGTCCTTTGCTTCCACGATTTGATAAAGTAATTTTAAAAGAGGGGATGTGTGTCGAGGTTAACTTTGAAAATAAAGTGGAGACTTTATTGTAACCAAAAGGAAGATAACTACCCCGGTTATCCTGATCGAAGGATAAAAAATATTTTAATTGATTTGTAAAAAATGGTCCACTGATACTACCATTTATTCTCATTTCGTCATATTTATTATATGGAGCAACTCCAAATTCACTTGTTCTGTATTCAAG
>CALDZP010000067.1 GCA_937944105.1 uncultured Ignavibacteria bacterium | reverse complement strand
TTTTCGATACCATTTAACAGAATTATCTTTCAAGTAATTATAAAGAGCTATAACATCTTCAATAAAGGAAATTTTCTTTTCAGCTTTTTTTAGTTTTTTCGGAAATTCCTTATCAATATACTCGACTTTTTCCTGAAATTTTTCTTCGTCTTCAGGTGTAATTAAAATTTCTTTCGGAATGTTTTCCATCTTTATTCTCTTAAAATATTCTTTTCAAAATTAAGGAAAATTGAATTTTTATATCAAGTTAGATTAGTTGAATGTTGTAAAAGGTTCTTATTTAAGAAAAGCAAAATAATTTCTTTACTTAATTGAACTTTTGAAAGAACACAATGAAAAAATTTTTAAATGATTAATCCTTGCTGATTAAAAATTAAGCGCAAACTTACTTAAAATTATTTATTTAGACAGAAAAGTTCTTCAATGTAAGCATAAAACCATTTATAAATATTTTTTATTGTTACTCACAAATTCAAAGCTTTAACTGCTGATTCAAACTGCTCTGGTCTCACATAAACTATATATCCAAAGGTTCCTTTGCCGTCAGTAACACCGTAACAAGCATAAACATTCACATTTGCTTCATATAACTTATAGTGAATTTCCGCAAATGCACCAAGCTGATCATCACCTTGAACAAGAATGGCTGGATATGGTCCATCTATGTAAATACCCGCGTTCTTTGCCTGAACAACAAATTTTGATGGATCCTCTGGAAAAATAGAAAGTTGCGTTCTCATTGGTCCAACAGGAATTGCAGTAAAAGCCAAAAGATTAATCTCTGCTCTGGCGAGCGTCGAAAGAAATTTGTAAGCTTCACCAGGCTGGTCGACAACAGTAGTATAGAAATATTCAACTTTTTGAATTCTAAATGCCATCGGATTACCTCCTCGAAATATTTACATGTAAAGATAGGAATTAAAAAGGAAGTAAAAAACATAAATAATTAATCTGTATTATGCTATTTTCTTAACATCACTATTTTCAATAATGTTAGGAATAATTGTCGTCTACCCTTGCTTAAGTTAATGGAGATAGTTCTACTTTATTGGAATAATTACTAATTTTTTAGCTGAGACAAAACTAAAGTAGATTCATATCATTACTATTAAGGATTTAATTTTTTTATAACTTTTTGAATTCGACTTTAACTTTCTGCATTATTCAGAAAATTAAATTCTAATAAAATCGCACAAAAAGTTTAACAATAAGATCTAAAGCTCAAACATAATTACAAAAGATGATTATTTTGAATTAAATTACCATAAATAATTTGTGAGAATTTTATGAAATCTTATTTAAAATTTTCTGTTTTTATCAGAATAATTGCCGTGCTTTTACTTTTCTGGGCACTTGATAGGCATTCTTATGGATATTATTCAATGCTTCGTTTTGTAACTTTTGGTGTAGGAATATATCTTGTTTATATTTCTTTGATTCTAAACAAAGTTCCCTGGGCTTGGGTATTTGGAATGATTGCGTTAATTTTTAATCCGATCTTTCCAATCCATCTTGGCCGTGAAATATGGGCTTATGTTGATATAATAACTGGAATAATATTTCTTTCCTCAATATTCTTTATTCGAGAAGATTCAAAATAGTAATTATAAAAAGTTTAATGAATCCATTTAGTGGTTCTTAAGGTTCATAAGATATCATTGTTACTTAAACCACTTTTGTTTTATAAGTAGTTTTATTCAATATGTTCGTAGAACTCTAGTTAATGAAAAGTTATCTTAATTAATTTATAAAATGTAATAGAAATATTTTCATTAGGATAATTGCCTTATAAATTTGATCAAGCCTAATTTAATTAGAAATGAATTTTGTATTGATGTGGGAATAAATTGTAAGCTGTGACAGATAACTTGAAATTAAGCCTATCGACTTTTGCAAATTTTTAATGTTTTTTATCTAACTGGTGATTGTTTTTTAAATGACAGATATTCACCTTGGTTAATGAACAAATTAAATTATTCCTCCTTATTGAACTTTTTACTCATATTTTCGTCTTTTTTACTCTTTAAAATTTATAATAAATGTTTGTATGTTGATTATGAGTCTTGTGTTTCAAAAGAATTGATAAAAATTATTTGATAAATATTTTTCTATTCTTTTAGACTATTTTTCGCGAGTTTTTATTGTAATTTTATTAATTCTTCCAATCTCAATCGAATAATTCTTTTGAATTGTTTTTATTTATTCTTTGGTTTAGAAATTTTCAATTTTTTAGGATTAAATATTTAGTTTTGTCTTTTTGAAAATTTTAGGATTAATATTTGTCTTTATATATTTGTTTAAGTACTCAAATAATTTTTGTAATTCAAATAAATTTTTTTTACCACTGGTTTAATTTTGGTAAATTTCAGTTAAGTGATACGATAGTTTTCGATTTCGTCTTCTATAATTTATTTTTTAATACTCTAAAGTAACATTTAAGTTATAAAGTTTTGATATTTAAGAGTATAAAATTGTAAGGAGAGAAAATAAAATATAAGAATCGAGTAAAATCACCATTATTCTTTATTGAAGGCAGAAATTGAATTTCAAAACTTCAATTTTAAGATAATAGAGAGTTACTAATTTAATTGCTAAATGTGTTAAGCATCTTAATTTAAATCTTTAAAGAGCCAACAAATTTTCATTTCTTAAAATAGATTAAGGATAGTGATAATGCAAAAAAATTTTTTTGAATCATTTCTTAAAAAGATTGAAATACTTGGGAATAAACTTCCAAATCCCACCACTTTATTTGCTTTATTTTCGATTGGTGTTGTAGTTTTGTCATGGTTTATATCGCAATTAGATTTTTCAGTAACATTTCCAAATACTGATAGGGAGATTCGACCTGTAAATCTCCTTTCCAAAGAAGGCTTGCATAGAATACTTATGAGTTTAACAACTAATTTCACTTCATTTGCACCTTTAGGAACAGTTTTAGTTGCCCTCTTAGGAATTGGAGTAGCTGAGCATAGTGGTTTGATTGGAACATTTTTGCGTTTATTGGTTATTAAAGCACCTAAGAAATTATTAACTTTTATAATTGTTTTAGCTGGGGTTCTTTCTAATACTGCAAGCGAGATTGGTTATGTTCTATTAGTTCCTCTGGCTGGAATGATTTTTCTTGCAGCGGGAAAACATCCTGTAGCTGGTTTAGCAGCAGCTTTTGCAGGTGTCTCTGGTGGTTATAGTGCTAATCTTTTGTTAGGAACTATTGATCCTTTATTAGCAGGTATTACTCAAGAGGCAGCGCATATCATCGATAAAACTTATGAAGTAAATGCAGCTGCGAATTATTATTTTCTCTTCGTTTCAACCTTTTTCATAGCTATAGCAGGAACAATAGTAACAGAAAAGGTTATTTTGCCTCGTTTAGGAGAATACAAAGGAAAGATCAAACCCGAAGAAATTAAACCGCTTACATCAGATGAAAAAAGAGGACTGGTCTTAGCTCTCATTGTTATGTTAATCTTTACAATTATAATTTTAATTGGATTAATACCAGAAAATGGTTACTTGCGGGATTTGAAGACAGGTAGTTTATTAAGATCTCCATTCTTGAGCGGAATCGTATCTTTTATATTTTTAGGTGGGATTTTAGCAGGAATTGCTTATGGATTAGGAGCAAAAACAATCAAAAGTGATGGCGATGTTATAAAAGGTATGAGTAAATCAATGGAAACACTTGGATCATATATTGTTCTTGTATTTTTTGCAGCTCAATTTGTGGCATTTTTTAACTGGACAAATTTAGGTCAAATTATTGCTATAGAAGGGGCTATGGCGTTAAAGGCAAGTGGTTTAGGACCAATTCCACTTATGATCATTTTTATATTTATAACAGCATCATTAAACTTATTGATTGGTAGCGCTTCTGCAAAATGGGCTATTATGGCTCCCATTTTTGTGCCTATGTTTATGCTCCTCGGTTACTCACCAGAACTTATCCAGGCTGCTTATCGAATTGGGGATAGTGTTACAAATATAATTTCACCAATGATGTCATACTTTGCTCTAATTATTGTTTTTATTAATAAATACGATGAAAAGGCGGGAATTGGTACTTTAATTGCCACAATGCTTCCTTATTCTATTTCGTTTTTATTAATATGGACTACACTTTTTATTTTATGGATAACTTTGGGATTACCAGTAGGACCAGGCGCAAAACTTTTTATCGATGTAGTAAACTAAATAAAAACTTCAAAAGGAGAAATTATGAAAGTAGGAATAATTGGTAGTGGAATGGTTGGTGCAACATCCGCTTACGCAATTATGATGCGTAAAGCTGCAAGCGATATTGTACTAATCGATATCAATGAAAAAAGAGCAATTGCTGAAGCACAGGATATAATGCATGCCGTTCCATTCGCTTCAGCAACTGATATTTATGCTGGAAACTATAATGATTTAAAAGATGCGAAAATAGTTGTTATTGCTGCAGGGGCAAATCAAAAGCCGGGTGAGTCAAGATTAATGCTGATGGAAAGAAATGCTTCAATTATGAAAGACATTATTTCTAATATAGCACAAGTAAATCCAAACGTAATTTTTCTTATCGCTACAAATCCGGTCGATATTATTACTCATATTTGTATACAAATTGCTAAAGAATTTGGGATTCCCTCTCATAAAATAATTGGAAGTGGAACCACTCTCGATACAGCTCGATTTAGGTCTTTGTTAGGAAGCTATATTGGAGTTGATCCACAACATGTTCATGGTTATGTGATAGGCGAACATGGTGATTCCGAAGTAATATGTTGGTCCAATGTTGATATTGGTGGCGTTCCTCTGGAGGATTTTATTGCTCATCGAGGAATTGAATTTAATGAAGATATAAAGAAAAAAATAGATGATGGTGTACGAAATGCAGCTTATAAAATTATTGAAGGGAAAGGTTCCACATATTATGGCGTTGCAGCGGCCATAGCAAAACTTGTTGATGTAATTAATCGTGACAATAGAGCTGTTTTAACTGTTAGTACACTTAATGAAGATGTTGAAGGTGTTAAAAATGTAACGCTTTCTTTACCTCACCTAATCGGTGGTGAAGGTGATCTTGGCGTTCTACCAATTAAATTAAATGTAAAGGAAAAAATCCTTCTGAAAAAAAGTGCAGAAATAATTAGAACCAAAATAGATGAATATGAAAACAAAACAGAGGGTAATTAAAATGAAATGAAAATTAAAAAATTTTTCTTTATTTGCATTAAAATTCTTTTCTGAAAAAAAATCATACAGGACCTTTGTTAGCTTACAATTTATCTTTTGCACAATTATAAATCTTTTAGTTTTTTTGACAATGAAATTGATCAAGTTCTATTTTAAGATAATTTGAGAAACTAAAAAATAATTGCTTCATTATTCAATGATGAGTCGAATTTTTTATTCTATATTACTTTGGCCGCATTCTTTGACCTGTTAAGTTCGATTATTGGAGCTTAGTCGAGATAACGATATGATTTGTAAACATTGATCTTATTCTTAAGAATATATCATCTCGACTTTGCTCCATAATCTAATTTTGTAAACATCCTGAGTCCTCTCGAACACTTGATATTGCGCGTTAGCTTTACTAATTAATTTGTTGATCAAAAATTAAATCATCAGTAATCTTAGTAATTTTTCCCCTTCTTTTTATCCCATTCGGCAACTACCGTTTTTAGGAAATCTTCTTTTTCTTTGAACAACTTTTGCATATCAAGTCCAATATATTTTTGAGCTTTAGCTTTTGATGATATATCGGGATATGTTATTGGTAATTTCACATTTAAGCTAATTAATAACTTAGTTAATTCATTTCTTGCTTGTTCACTCTTAGATATTGCATTACCAAGAATTCTAGCACTTTCTAATGGCGCATGAAATCCACCACCAATACTTGCAGAAACGTAATCCCATCTCCATTGTGCCTGACGAATAAGTTTCAATATTGGTTTCATTTGCTCTTCTTTTGCACCATTGTCCCACGCAGCTTTCGCTTCTAAATGAGCTTTTACCAGAGAATTTTCAACTATATCAAGTAATTCTCTTATTCTATCCTGTCTATCATAAACATTTTTTCTTAATGTTTCTTCACTTTCACGATGACAAACCTGACATGAGCCTGAAATATTTTTAAGAGGACTAACAACATGATGACTTGTAAATTTTACACCACCTTCACTTTTATAAGGCATATGACAATCGGCGCAACTCACACCTCTTTGTGCATGAATTCCAAATTGTGCGAGCTCCCAATCAGGATGTTGTGCTTTAATAATTGGAGCTTTACTTAATGCATGGATGAAATCAACATGTTCAATTTCATCGTAATATTTTTCCATCTCTTCAACTGAAATACCATCATCCCATGGAAAAGTCAAATATTTGCCTTCACCCTTGAAATAATATTCCACATGACATTGAGCACAAACAAGTGAACGCATTTCTTGATGAGTTGCTTTGGTGATATCTTTCCCCTGTCTCTGGAACGCTTCAACAAGAGCTGGTCGAGTGATTCTTAAATTCATTGTTTTTGGATCGTGACAATCCTGACAACCAATTGGATTTAGAACCTCTGAGCCTAAATCTGTCAATTTCGATCTATAAAAATTAGCAACTCCCATTTCGTTCATAAGTCTTGGGACATCCGTGCTTTTGCATGTCCAGCAAGTTGCAGGTTGTGGAACTCCTGTTCGTAAAGATTTTCGGACATCCTCAACTGAATAATAATGTCCTCTTGCTTGACTATAATCTCTCGAAAATGCATATCCAGCCCATAAGATTACCATATTTGGATATTTTTCTAATAGATCAATGTGACCGTTACCAGCATATTTACTGAAGAAAGATGTGTCTTTAGTTAAAAGATAAGTTTCATATTCTCGTGGATAATTTTGGCCCCATACTTCATTTCTTGGTTCCCATTCAGCAAGTGGTTTAACTTGCTGTAATGCCACAGATTCACCCCTTCTTTCTATGATAGAAGATGCAAATAAACCAAGAAGAAAAACTATTACAGCTGTTAATGTGAAAAGTAACCATCCGGTCCAGGGTTTTTCCTTAATTATTTCTCTAATGGGCTTCATTGTTCTCTCCTTTATTAATTTTTTCGTTTGATAAAAATTTATTTATCCAATCAGGTAGTACAGGGTTTAGTTTTGGAACTTGTGCGTAAGGTGTTGATGCAAGTGAATTGACCCTACCGTGAGGAGTCTCACGGTGACAATCCCAGCATAGCTTATCTTTTCCGTGAGTAAATTTTGTGTAAGATACTTTGATCAATTCAGTTCTATCAATTAAGTTTTGATGACATCGTATACAATTTTCTTGAACAACTTTTTTCCCAGTGTCTTTAATCTGAATTACTTGAGGTTCAAGTCTAAATGTAAACATTGTTGAGTGTCGTATTCCATCACTTGCTTTGAAAAAAAGTTTTTTGAAAATGTTGTTTTGTGGTACATGACAATCATTACAGGTAGCAACTCTTGCATGACTTGAATTTCGCCATGTAATAAATTGGGGTGTCATCACATGGCAATTAATGCACGCTTCTGGTCTATCCGATAAATACGAAGGAGCATTAGCGATATAAAGAACCAAAAAAACTAAGCCTAGAAAAATTCCACTTATAAATGATACAGCAACAATCCAGTTGTGTGGTGGAATAATTAAATCAATAATTTTTTTAATTCCACTTTTCATAGTTTAACCTAAAATTGATAATAAAAAGTTATGCGGAATGTTAAGTCATCTTTGGAATTTCGATTTTCATAATCGTTGTAAATTAAATTTGGTATTATGCTAAAGTTTTTCTCCAGTTTATAATCAAATCCAGCTATGAATGTAAACTCTCTATCATTAACAGCATTTAAATTTGGTTCGTACATATCAAATCGAAAGAAAGCTTTTCCAAAAGGAATGAAATTAAATGTATTAAATAAAGATAAACCAATTTCATTTATATCAGAATTTGTAGGAGAAAATTTTTTCTTTATTCCGCCTGAAACAGTCATGCCACCGTTGTAATTTTCTGTTAAATAGTAAATTCCCAATCTTGAATAAATGTAATCTTTATTCGAAGCTTCATTAGCATAATTTAAATCGATTGAAGCGGCTAAAGATGAATTAAATTGATTTGACATTTGAAAATAAAGTCTCTTGTATTTGTCTTTTTCTGCACCATGAGAACTATTATTGCCCAACATCAACCAGTATGAAATATTGGCCATAGATACTTGTCCTCGCAAAGCAATTCCAATATCTCGTGTGGAAACCATGTTTCTTAAATCGGATTGAATTTTTTCAACGGATCGATATCCCCAATATCTTTCTTCAATCTCGATTTGTGGTGTGGGCATTAAACCTATGAATAATTGAGAACTTTCAAATTTATACTGTGCATAGAGATCTTTAAGTGAAATATTAAATCGGGGTTCTGTTAACAAAGATTTTTCTTCCGATTCTACTCTAAATCTTGTTGAGAATTTATTAGTAACATCAAAATCGGCAGTGAAAAATACACGACGGAATTGAAATCCATTTAAACCAGTTTTACTTTCATCTTTATTTGATATGTTATAGAAATAATCAAAATATGCAAGACCAGAAAATTTTGTAAGACTTTGGGCTATGCTGTAGTCTTTAAAGATAGGTACGAAAAATAATAAAGTTAGGATTACAAATTTTTTCATATTACTTATCCTTTAATTTTGTTATGGCTGTTTAGAAAGAATTATAAATTTATTATTTGATTTAATTCATTAATTTCTTCTGGAGTTAACATTCTTTCTATGAGCGGGAAAAATTTTTCGTTTTCTTTTTTGATATGATTTTGTAATAATATAATTAATGAAATTGAAATTTTATATAATTCAGAAAATTGTTGTACGCTGGGATTCATCTCGTATTTATTTATTTCAGATATTAAAATATCAAGTTTATCCCACATAATTCTGTGTTCAGCTTTGAGTGAAGTTGTAATATTTTGTAAAGAATGTGATTTAGTTTTTGTGAACAAATGTTCTTCTTCGAGTTGATTATGTTGTTTTAATTCGTTCTTAAAATAATCAATTACCTTTTTGATTATTGTAAAATCATCAAGATTAAATCCATACTCCTTGATTCTTTCAATTGCGTCAAAGAAAAAGCCAATCTGAACATTTAAATGAGAGTGATCCGTTATTAATTTTCTTATAAATAGATTCACTGTCTGTATAAAATTATTTAATTCCTGTTGGATGTGAATATTCTGATGATTCAATTCTTTCGATATGGTAAAAATAGTCTTCAAGCTTGATTTTATTTTTCCAGTTACCAGTCACAATTCCAAAACCTGTAACTATCATAAAAATTCCAACTACAATTACAGCTACATATTTTTTAGAAAGCTTTTTCTTTGAAGCTGGAATATTTAAATATAATGTGTCTTTTACAGGACACACATCAATGCAATTCATACATGAAGTGCATTCATCAGAAATTACATATCTATTTTTAGCAACATCGATAAAATTCGGACAGGCTTTTGAACATTTATTGCAATCAATACATGTATTAAGATTTCTTTTAATCTTGATAGGACTTAGTAGCCCAACTAATCCAAGTAATGCTCCATAGGGGCATAAATATCTACACCAGAAATTTCTAAAGATTACAGATAGAATAGCAAGTGAAATGATTACATTCAATGAAAACTTAGAAATCTTTGCAAAGAAATAATACATCTTTATATCTGCAACCTGATTATAGGGACTATCAAGAAATAATCTTAAACTTAATATATCCATTACAAAAAATATGACATAAACAAAAAAACCAAGCATTAAATATTTCAAACTTCTAAGTATAAGGTCAAGAACTTTTGGCATTTTTATTTTTCTTTTGAAAAGTTTTTCACCGAATACACCAAGATTTTCCGATAGAAATCCTATGGGACAAATCCAGCTACAAAATGATTTTCCGATAACTAAAGACATTAGTACTATAGAAAGAAAAATAAACATTCCTGCTGGATGTGCCCAATGTATATCTCCAGTTGCGAGAAAATATCTAAGCGACATTAGAGAACTTATTGGTAGATAACCTTCAACTCCAGGTGGTCTTTCAATAAAAATTGTTTTTCCACCACTTTCAAGAAATTTCACAAAAAGTATAAATTCAATCCCAATCCATATTGAAAGAGCGACAGATAGTAATTGAACTAATAGCCTGATATTTTGAATTGATTTTTCGTCGTTCTTTTGAATCTTTAAATTGTCATTAGAGATATTAATTTTATCGACAATTTTTTTAGAATTAGTTTTAGTTGATTGTTCGATACTTATTATATCTTTTCTCATAATAATCAGACAAATTTATCCGAAATAAAATAAAAAAATTATAATTGATTTATTTTCTTTAGAGTTTTTTCAGTAAAATGATCAATTGTTTGAGAACTTAGCATATCGTACGCAAGACTTCTTAATTTTCCCCATTCAGAATGAACAGGGCATGGAGAATCATAAGAACATTCGGGGAAACCTAAGACACAGGTAGTAAAGACATCTAGTCCATCAATAGCTTCAACAATATCTATCAGTCTAATTTTGTTAGGATTTTTTGCTAAGTAAAATCCGCCATTCTTTCCTTTTTTTGAACCGACAATTTTGAAATTTACAAGTGATTGTAAAATCTTAGATATGAATTCTTTAGGAATTTTTAAATCCTTTGCAATTTCTCGTGCTGAAAAATATTCTTTTTCGTCTTTACTTGCTAAATATAAGATCGCTTGTAAAGCATATTCGCATTTTTTTGAAAAGATTACGGACATGTTTAATAAGATTAATTTATCCGAATTAATTTAAATAAATGCAATAAAAAAGTAAAGTTAATTTTATGTAAATTTAAATCGTTAATTGAGAAAAATTTATTCTTCGTTAGGAAAAAATTTAGTAGCTTTAATTTATTAAATTCTAAATATGAAAGTTAAGCTTTGGGGAACCAGAGGCTCGGTTCCTGTAACTGGTAAAAATTATTGTAAATATGGAGGTAATACTCCTTGTATTGAAGTCTCTATGTCTGATGAGTTTGTTTTTATCTTTGATGCTGGTTCAGGGATTAGAAAGCTCGGCTCAAAATTGACAAAGGAAAAAATACAAAAAGATATTTTTTTGTTTTTTTCTCATTTTCATTCAGATCATATTATTGGCTTACCATTTTTTGCTCCGTTTTACAACAAAGATTATACTATTAGTATCTATGGAGCTCCTTATATTTATGATTCAATTGAAGAGATAATAGATTTAATTCTTAAACCTCCACTTTTTGCAATTACAAAAGATGAGTTTAAGTCTAAATTTTCATTTCATAACATCGATGAAAATTTTTCTTTTAAGTATGGTGAATTGAAAGTAGAAACTATTAAGCTGAATCACTCGCATCCAACACTTGGATTTAAAATTACAAATGACAAAAAAACAGTTGTTTATTTTACAGATAACGAATTAATACAAAACAATCACTCATCAGAAAATCTTGAAAAACTCATTTATAATAATCACAAAGAGCTTTTAGATTTTTGTAAAAATGTTGATATCCTGATACACGATTCGAGTTACTCAATTAATGACTATAATTCAAGAGTAGGGTGGGGGCATTCGAGCAATTTTGCCGCTGCAATGTTTGCGCATCTTGCAAAAGTTAAAAGTTTATATCTATTTCATTATGATCCTGAATATGATGATGCATTTATAGACAAACTCCTTGACGAGACTAAATTTTTTCTGCAAGAAATTGGAAGTGAAGTAAATTGTGTGGCGTCATCAGATGAAATGGAAATCAATTTTTGATTATATTTGAATAAGAAATTTTTTGTTTTAAGTTCTATTAAAATTTTTTAATATAAAATTGAATAAGAGAGATAATAATGAGCAATAATAATACCATAAGTGTAAAAAAATTTGAAAGATATAGTATTATTAAGATATCTGGAGAAATTGTCTCCCTTTCCACATCATTTAGATTGAAAGAAATCTTAAATAATTTGATAGTAAAAGAAAAAGTTTATCAGATTATACTTGACCTTTCTGAATTGAAATTCATCGAGAGTTCTTTGATTGGTGTTATTGTCGATGCTTATAAGTCTTTAATAATGATCAATGGGAAGATGAATTTGATTGTAAAAGCAAGGTCAGTCTATGAACGCTTTGAGGTATCTCAGCTCGATAAATTATTAAGAATCTATGACAATTTAGACGACGCTAAAAAATCATTCATCTAAGATTAAAATGTCAAATAAGCAGGATTTGGAAGTTTAAAGGTTTTTCCTGGGAACTCTCCTTCAAAGTCAGAGAATTGATCTCCAATGTTTATGAAAATATAATATCCCTCTTCTGTTAATTTTCTTCTTATTGAAGATTTAAATTCAGAAGTTTTCATTTTAGAATTCCTGGGTTTGAAAAAGATTCCATCAAAATCCCTATAACCAACCTCAATTAGATTTTTAATAGTTGGGTCAAGATCTTTAAACCTAATCGATTCATACCTTCCTGTGATGAAGAAAATTTTAATTCCTTTTTGTTTTAGAAAATGATAGAATTCTAAGACTGGTTCAATTGCTTTAGCCTTAGCAGAATCAACCCATGCTTCCCAGCTTTCCATTGTAAAGCCATAATCGAATGCCTCGATGTATTCTAAGTTATTGAGACTGGTCTCATCAATATCAAAGATTGCCACATTATTTTTTGAAGGATCAAGATTTTTTTCAACATACTTTTTAGCCTCATTTATTACTTTTCTTACATCTTGTAAATATTTAGTTGAATCGTGGAAATATTGTCTTACTTCCAGTTTTGCGTAATATAAATTTCTTGGTTCTTTTGAAGCAGAACAACCAATAAAAATTATACTTGATAATAAAAGGATCACAATTTTATTTCTCATTTTGAACCTCATTTAAATTCAAGACTTCGCCAGATGTACCAGCTGGCAATTGAACAATATGGATGCCATTTATTTTTTTGAGCTACTAATTTTACTTTCTTTTCATCTGGTAATTTTTTAAGTCCATATAATTTTTTAATGCCTTTTTTTATTCCTAAATCTTCTGTGGGAAGCACATCCAATCGACCAAGAGAAAAAATCATAAACATATGAACTGTCCATCTTCCAATTCCTCTAACTTTAGTTAATTCAAAAATAATTTCATCATCGCTTAATTCATTAATATTTTGAATGGGAATTTCTCCTTTTAAGACTTTTTCACTCAAATCTTTAATAGAACGAATTTTTGCATACGAGATTCCAAGTTTTCTTAATTCTTCAATATCAGCGTTTAATATATCTTCTGGCTCTGGAAAATTTTTGGGATGAAAAAAATTTACGAATCGATCATAAATTGCCTGTGCAGAATGCATTGAAAGTTGTTGTGATATTATCGCGTCAATAATTGATTCGAAAGGATCAGTTTGTGGTTTCAAAGTGCAGAATCCAACTTTATCAATTACCTCTGCAAGTTTTTTGTCGTATTTTTTTAAATGTTGAATTGCCCTTCGGATATTTTCATTAAATGTCTTTTCAGTGAAGAGCAGTATTTTACTATTATTATATTGTTTCATTGGTTATTAAAATAATAAAATTTTCTGGTTGTTTGCGATTTTTTAATTGAGAAAGTGTACCTACTAACAGTTGAAAAATTTAATAAAAAGTCAGAGCATTTTTAAGCC
>CALDZP010000066.1 GCA_937944105.1 uncultured Ignavibacteria bacterium | reverse complement strand
ATAACCCAAGACCTTCTAATTTAACACCAGGAAAAATAGTTTCTTTTCCTTGATAATCACCTTCTAGAATTTTTACTTTTGGGGGTTTAGATTTATCATCAATAATTTCTGCTAAAACGGTATTTGGTGGTCGAAAAGATTCTTCCTTTTCAGATTTAACATCAGAAGCATTTCTAATTAGTTGAACCCAACCAAAGCCACCATAAATAGCTTGATTGTTAGTATATTTTCTAGTAAAAGGAAATTGATAAATACTCAAAGGGCTTTTTGAAGAATTGTGGAAACCAATTCCGACAGACTTGTAAAATTGTTCGGCTTGAGTTGTTAAACTTTTATCGCTGAGTAATAACGGTAAAATAGTCATTCCACTAAAACCTGTTCCAAAACCAATCTTAAATTTGTTTTTTGTATTATATAATTTTTTTAGTGATCCAGTATTTGCATTTCCTTTCCCATCAACAGACTTAACCCACATTTGTTCGAGAACTGAGACAGCTTCTCCAAACTTCTCCCAAGATTTAAGTAATGACTCAATAATTTTTTCTTCAGAAAATTCTGACTCATTTTTAATATCAACATCAAATAATTCTTTCAACTTTTGTTCAATACCAATAAAATATTTTTTCCCAAAATCTGAGTTTGTTTTATTTAATTCATCTTTAGCCCGTTTTAGAAATTCAATATCAATAGAAATATCAAATTCCAATGTAACATTATCTTTTATTGACTCAGTATAAATTTTGAATGATTTGTGAGGTGGAATTTTTTGTAATGCATAAACTTGAAGTTCTGTTATTTCACCGTCAAAGTATGTTGTAACAGAAGTTGAATCAGAAATTTTAACTAGTTTTAGCAAATCATATTTCTGATCATCATATACAGCTACAATTTTATTATTTCTTTCTCTATAAACACCGCAGTTAAATACTTCTTCTTCTAATTTATCATCTGCTTCTTTGAGTAAATTTTTAATTCTGCTTTTGTTACCTCTTAAATTATTAGCTTGATTTATTAGGTTAGCCAAATGGTTATTCAAAAAGGATAATTTCGAGTCATTAGATAATACTTTGTACATTAATGCTGTTCTTAGGCTTCCTTTAAGAGAGCTTCCAGGGATGAATAATTTATTGGATGAGTCTTTTATTCCTTCATTCAAATCACTCTGAAAAGAAACACTAAATGAGTATAAACCACAATTATTAATGATGTCTTGCTGATTGAGTTTAAACCTATTTTTAATATCCAATACACTAATTTGCGGATTCTGATCAACCCAATTAAAAAATTCTTCTTGTTTCTCTTGTGCAACTAATTCAAATAATTTATAATAATCAATTCTGTAGTTATTAAAAAATTCAAGTGAGCCTAATTTTTTCCCTGTACCAATATGAACTGGAGTTAATGTTTTTATTTTTACTTTCATTGTAACCTCAGATTGGCTTTTACTCCGAAGAAAAGATAATTGCTATAAATATCATTTTGACCAATATGTTTTGCAGTTGGGACAATTTCACCTTTCAATGACTCTTGAATAAAAAAGGTTGAGCCTTCTGTGAAACAAATTACCGGATTTTTCTCATTAAACTTTAAATTAAAATCTCTTCCAATTTTTCCTATTCTAGTTGTAATATCATAAAAAAAATTAGTCTCATTCTTTTGTAATTTAGCTAAATCATCCTTATTAGGATGAAATAATGATAATGATACAAAGGAGTTGGGGTTATGGACAGGTGAAAAGGAAAAATTATCTATTTCAAAGGTAAAACTTCCTTTACCAATTGACTTATTACCTCCAATTCCTATGTGAGATAATAACCTTAATGGTCCTTCAATTAGATCAAAATTTTCACCTTCAACTAAAAAAAAGATTCCTTTAATTTTATCGCCAATTTCATCTAACTTATTTCCAAAATAAGCGAACTCTTCTTCCCAGTACAATTGTCCTCTACCTTCTTGTTGAAGAGTTGAACTATTCATCCTATCAATGGAATTATGAAGATTAAAAGTTGGAATTATTCCAGTTAAATAATTAAATCTATATTTCTTAATTTCTTTGTTCAATTCTTCGATTTTTTTTGTATCAGAATTATCCATATTATTTAAGTCATCTTTCGCTTTTTTCCATCTATAGAACCTTTCGAATAATAAATTATCATCACATAAACCACTTAAATAACTTTCAAAAATATCTTTATCTATAAATTTAACTTTCTTAAACTCTTTCATATAAGCCATCTCTTCAGGGTTTTGAGCATCCCGTATATTAACACTTGTTATAGGTTTTGGGAAATAATAGATGATATTTTGTACTTGGTTGTCTATATAATTTTCGAATGGGAAAGCCGATGAGACCTTAAAAGGAATTTTATCAGATAAAAATAGTGATATTAGTTTTGAAGTATCTGCTAAACCATAGAGCATTCTATAAGCATAAATCAAATTACCCCACAAGGTATCTGAATGTAGATAAGTGTGAAAATTAGTTTTGGGATATATTCTTACAACTTTCATTTTATTCCCGAATTATTATTTAATTGTCTGAGCAAAAGATTCATAATTAAGGTTGTTGGTTAAAACATCAGGTTCTATATCATTACCAAAAACCTTTTTGAAATTTCCATTTCCATTCTTATAATCTTCTACACTAACGAAATATGGAGTATAAAACTTAAATTCAACTTTACCACTGCCACGACTTCCGCTACCACCTAATGTCGAATCTTCAAGTAAACGCAATGCTTTAACCAATTTTTCAAAATTACTTTTACCTTTATCTTGATCCATTGAAAATACCTGGATTATAAACTCCACATCAAACTTAGAACCTTTATAAACTCTTTCCATAAATCTTGGATTTGCTGCTGATGTCATTCTGTCAATTGTGTTTTCAGCTTTATATTCTGTATAAAGAGTCTCTGAATTAGTGTTCTCCCACATTTTAATTGTTTTTGCATCAGGATAAGCGTCTCTTACAATTAATCTGGTTGGACCATTTGAACTATTATCTGCACTATCACCAAACAAAGACGTAATTTCTGGATCAGAACTCGGTGGAAATTCTCCAGTACCCTTTCCATTTTTATCAATTTTTTCTTTTACCTTACCTTCAGCAAATTCAAGCAACATTCTTAATTTACCTTTAAGCGAGGAACCAGGAATATATGGATAATTAGTAACTGGATCTCTAATTACTGGATTATCAACTCCACCAATTTCAAATTTGTCCTTCGATCCTCCTATATGCAAAGGAGTTATCGTTGTTAATTTTCCTCTTAAAATTATATTGCCAAGGAAAGAATAATTATTAGCCATTTTTAATCTCCTTTATGATAAATTTTTTCCTGCTTCGTAAAATTTGTGGTAGGCAACAAAGCCTTCAATAATATCAAAAAAATACTCTAATTTTTTATTGAAATCGCCTTTATCACTAAGTACAGAGTCAATCAAATCAAAAACATCTTTGCGAAAGTCTTTAAGATCTGATTTTCCAGATGATTTACTTTCAGCATATAGTAACATCGCTTTCAGTTTCCTTAATCTTAATTCAATTTTAGCTTTTTGTGTAGGATTTGATCTGTAAAAAGTCCTTAATGAAACAATTTCAGAGAAAAAATTCCTAAGCTGGTTAGACGAAAACTTTTGATAGTAATTCTTATCCTTACCAGCATAATATTTTTCAATTTGATCTGGGGTTGCATTTGATAGATCCATATTTACCTCCTTGTTTTATATAATACTAATGTTAAAGGAAATTTTATTTTTTTATATGTTGTTTCTTTATCTTTATCAAGTAATAATTTAATTGCTAAATCGTATAATAATTCATTCACCTTGCTTCTTCCCTTGTTTTGTTCTTCAATAATTTTAGAGTTAATATTACGCCTGGCAAACATATAATGCAATATTCCTTTTGTCCTATTTAATTTTCTTAAATCTGCTTTACCTTTAGAATCAAATATACTAGTAGTTAAGCTATACAAGTTATGAATAAAACTTCTGGGTATTATTTGTTTACCAGCATCTGACTGCAAAAATTCAATTAACTTATCAGCATAGTCAATAAATTCACCAAATTCTTCCCATGTAAGTTGTATATCTAAAACACCAACCTTATTTTTTTCCAATTTAGGATAGGTATCCTTTGCTATTTTTTCTTGTTCTTCAGCAAGTAATGCAGATTGTGATATTGGAAAATTAGGTTTGGTAAAAATTAAACCAGCTGAAGCAGACAGATGTTTATTATTACACACAAACTCATCTAATTCTTTTCTTAATTTATTTGCAAATTTTAATAACTGATACCAATTCCCAACAACAAAAACATCATCGCCGCCTGAATAAGCAATATAAATATCAAATTGTTTTGCTAATTCATTAATATATCCAGTGAAAAACCAGTTTAATTCTCTTGAAAGGTATGCAACTCTTGACGGGGTGTATTTTTTTTCAGTATTACTTACTTCTTTTAATCCAAAAGAAAAAACTGCACCTAGATTATCAACATCCATTCGCATAATTCCAAGTAATGGATAATTTTTAGAGTGTTGCTCTGCAAGTTCTTCAAAAGACAATGGTTGATCGTATTTACTTAAAGGAAGATTATTACCAATAAATCTAAATCCTCTTATTATATTTTTATGTATTACTCTATTAAGCTTATCTAAAAAGTTTGTTTGGTTTATTGCTAATATTTTTATAATATGTTTTTTTTCTATATTAGACAAAATCTCTTCTACATCTTTCTCATCTCTACACAAATAAACATTATAATCTAATTTCTTAAAAGGTACAACTTCGAACTTGCTTGAATCTTTTTTTTCAACAAACATTTTCGAAAAAATTATGTACTCAACTTTTGGAATAATTGCTCCAATCTTTTTCTCAAGGTATTCGATTTCTTTCTCTATTTTTCTATAATCATCTGCTTTAACTGAATAATTGATTAATTTATCCAACGAATCTTTTAGTTTATTCTTTTTTCTCTGAGTTAGTTTATTATCTAGCTTAAGATAAATATTTCTGAAATCATTTATAAAATCCTTTCCATTACATTCAATCTTTTCAAGTATGAGCGACAACCTACCACCATAATCTTCTAATAATGATTCGTTAATTTTTCTTTCTAATTTTTTAATCATACTATTTACTTGTGAATTATTAGGAGCTAATATTAAAAAATGTCCACCGCCATTATAAATTAAATTCGCATCAAAAAGATTAAGCTGTTCAATAAAAAGGTTAGAAATAATATCCGTTAAAAGTTGAATAGTGAAAGATCTACCTCGTAATCTTTTAGCAATATCCGTCATCTCTCTGATACCATTATAAATGTAATTTTGAATTCCAGCCATATCACCTTTTATTAGTAAGCATTCATTATTTTCGTCTCCTTCATCGAAACAAACACTTAATGCAGCTGTTATTCTTGAATGGTCAAAAAGTGAAATATCCGGATGAGAAAGATAACCGGCAGATAAAACTCGGGCTGTATACTTTTCAAGTAAAAAATAGAGGGTAGATACAAATGTTCTAAATTCACTCTCATCTTGTAATTTTTTAATTTCCTCTTTAAAATCGTCTAGAAGTTTAGTATGAAGATTAATATACTCCTTTTCATCTAATTGGAATTCCTGATGAGACTTTTCATAGTTTTTAGGAAAATTATTTTCTTTATCTAACGACAAGACTTGTGGTAAATAATACCAATAATTATCTTTTTTGCTTTTTTTAAATTGGTCTTCAAACTCAACACGATTTGTTATTGCTTCTAAATATTTTCGTGATGATTTAATTTCATTATCTTCTCGCTCTTCAGCGGCGGTAACATCGGCTTTCCAAATTTTTCCCCGTAGCCTATTTGCTGCTTTGGTGATTTCCTCAATATCTTCTTTAAGACATTCCACTTTACCAAGGTTTTCTCTTAAAAATTCTTCTCCCAGCTTTTCATGCGTTTTACCAGCACTTACAGTAGTCGCCCTCCAAACTAATTTACCAATATCATGTAGTAAAGCTCCTAAGTAATTTATTTCTCTTTCTAATAATTTAGTCATATAACCCTCGTTAATCTTAATATTAAAATTTTAATTATTTGGTTAGAATTTCAATCCTCGCAACATTTCTAAAATATTTTCATTTCTGAAACTCCTCTATTGCAAGTTTTTCAAATTTTTGTTTGAGTTGCGGAGGAACTATGACAGTCTCATAATAACTTCCATCTTTACCTTTCGCATCAGGTGAAGCA
>CALDZP010000065.1 GCA_937944105.1 uncultured Ignavibacteria bacterium | reverse complement strand
GAAACTATTTTTCTTCAAAGAATGGTTTATAATTAGTAAATTGAGTAAAAATTAGGTTACGATACAATGTCAGTTTTACCAATTAATATTTTCGGTGATGAAATTCTTCGTCAAAAAGCTAAAAAAGTAACGCGAATCGATGATAATATTTTAAAATTTATTGAAGATATGTTTGAAACCATGAAATTTAGTGATGGTATTGGCCTTGCTGCAACTCAGGTTGGAAAAAGATTACAAATTCTTGTTGCTGATATTTCTGAGGTTGAAGGTTACGAACATACCAAACCAATGGTCGTTATTAACCCAAAAATTATTTTAGAAACTGGTGAGTCTGAAATGGAAGAAGGATGTCTTTCATTACCAACTCTTCGAGTGAATGTGAAAAGGCCGGAGAAAATTCGACTCAGATATAATGACATTGAATTGAATGAACATATCGAAGATTTTGAAGGATTACAGGCAAGAGTTCTTCAACATGAAATTGACCATTTAAATGGTAGGTTGATAATAGATTATCTTTCTAAGACTGAAAAAGAAAGAGTCAAACCTTTACTTGATAAAATGATTAAACGAGAGATTGAAGTTAAATATCCAATAACTACATACCAGGTTATTTCAAAGTAAATAAATCTGTTTTTAATTTTTTTTATAAATTTTTATTTTTGTGTAAGAATATTGAAATCATGGGCAGATAGCTCAGTTGGTAGAGCAATGGACTGAAAATCCATGTGTCGGCGGTTCGATTCCGTCTCTGCCCACAAAACCCGGAATAGAAATCCGGGTTTTTTATTTTTTGAGAGAGTACTGGAGTTTATGTTTTTTTTGAATTTTAGTGTCGATGGTTTTTACCCTCAGGCATACAGGTCTGCTTGAGGAGTTCGCTTAAAAGTAGCAGTGAATGCTCAGGTATTTTCCCAATAACTATCATTGGATTTCCAATAACGTTATAAAGAATTATTAGAAGAAACAAAACCTCAGGGCGTTCTATATGTTGAATTAAAAATTTGGTTCAATGGGGTTCATTTGTATTGAAAAAATTACTTTTCAGGTATCGGGACTAAATTTTTTACCAGTTATATATTCATAAATCTCGATATATTTTTCGCTGGTTTTCTTTATTATGTCTTCAGGTAGTTGTGGAGGTGGGGGTTGACGATTGAAATTAATTTTAATCAAATAGTCTCTTAAAAATTGTTTATCTAAACTATCTTGAGTTTTTCCAGGTTTATATTTTTCAACCTGCCAGAACCTGCTGGAATCAGGAGTTAATAATTCATCAATTAGAATAATTTTGTCATTGATTTTTCCAAATTCCATTTTAGTATCAGCTATAATAATCCCACGAGTGAAAGCATAATCAAAACAATTTTTATAAATTTCAATTGATTTAGTTTTGATAAAGTCAATTTCCTTTTCACCAACAATTTTTTTTGCTTCTTCTTCGGTAATATTGATATCGTGTTTACCCAATTCTTCTTTTGTTGCAGGAGTAAAAATTGGATATGGAAGCTTGTCAGATTCAAGTAAACCATCTGGTAATTTTACACCGCAAACAGATTTTCTTATTTTGTATTCTTCCCAGCCGCTTCCTGATAAGTATCCTCGAACAACACATTCAACAGGAATTGTTTCAGTTTTTTTAACAAGCATTGAACGATTTTTTAGAATATCACGATACGGTTGACATTCTTTTGGGAATTTTTCTACATCAGTTGTAATTAAATGATTATCTATTATTTCATTTGTAAATCTGAACCAGAATTCAGAAAGTTTTGTGAGCACAATTCCTTTGAACGGAATTCCTTCATTCATTACAACATCAAATGCAGAAATTCGATCAGTTGCAACTATCAATAAATTTTCTCCGAGATCATAAATATCTCTCACTTTACCTCGTTTGAGAAGTTTAAGACTTTCGAAGTTTGTTTCAAGAATAACATTACTGCTCATCTTCTTATTTTTCACTTAGTTGATAAATATTAATGTATCCAGTGTTTCTTCATCCGATTTATAGAACTTGAAATAGTAATTCTTGCCAGAATGTAACTGAAATAAATCATAGTAACTTATGTTACCAATGATAAGTATACATGGTATATTTCTTTTGACTTTTGAAAAATATTTGACATAAACTGTATCATTTATAATAGACATTTCTTTGGTATGAAACTCGTGACATGGTGTGGGAACTGATAAATCTACTTTTAATTCTAACCTACCTCTTTGATTCGATAAAATAATTACTTTGTTTACCGATGCCCACTGATAATAAATGTATTCGTCGTTCTTATTTAGATATGCACAAGAAAGATTGATAAAAATTATTGGTAAACTTATAATGAATTGAACCTTAGATTCTCTCATGATTCACCTCGCACAGGTTAGATGTCTCCCTCCATCAATTGCAATTGTTTCTCCAGTAATCCAGCTTGATTGTTCGGATGCAAGAAAGTAAATCAATTCAGCGATTTCTTCAGGGTTCCCGACTCTTCCAATTGGATGAGTGGTCTTACTGTGTTCTAAAAATTTTTTGTATGATTCCTGATCCATACCAGAATTTAAGTGACAATTTGTAACGACCACACCAGGATTTACAGCATTGACCCTTATTCCTTTTGATGCAAGTTCCAATGCAGCGCATCTTGTCAGATGATCAACACCTGCTTTGCTTACACAATAAGCAAGTATATTTGGGAAACTTCTCAAACCTGTTACACTTGACACATTAACAATTGATCCTTTTCTTTTTTCAAGAAGAGGAATACAAAGATTCATTAAGTGAAAAATGGATGTAAGATTGATTTCAATCATATAATTCCATTCGTCAAGTGAGGTATTTTCAATTGTACCATTTCTTAATATACCAGCAGAGTTTACGAGTACATCTAATTCATAATTTTTAGATTTAAGGTAATTAACAAGATTAATTCTTTCATCTTTATTTGAGACATCGCATTTGAAAATATCAATTTGACTTGGGTATGTTTCTTTTAGTTCATTGAGTTTGACTTCATTTCTTCCAATGGCAATTACGAAATAATTTTCTTTGATGAACTTTTTTAAAGTTGCTAATCCAATTCCACTTGTTGAACCTGTAATAAGGGCATTTTTATTCATAAAAGTTTCCTCATTAAAAATATTGGCTTTTCTGGTTTATTTTAGTTCAAAATTAATTAAAAAGAATTTGATCTGTCATCTAACCATTTGATTAATATGTTTAGCATTAATGTACATTAGTGAAAAAATTTTTTTATTATTTTTAATTCCTTAATTAAATTTGAATTAAATATGACAATCCCAAATCAATTAACAGTTACACGAATAATTCTCACACCAATCTTTGCAATTTTTTTCCTTGTAAATGACTTAACATTAAATCAAATATCTTTAGTTATTTTTTTGATTGCTGCATTAACTGATTGGTACGATGGCTGGCTCGCAAGAAAATATAATTACATATCAGAACTTGGAAGATTTTTAGATCCACTGGCAGATAAAATTTTAACCTCCACTGCATTTTTTTGCTTTGTGTTTGTAGGAATATTAAACATATGGATGGTTTTAATTATTGTAATAAGAGATTTAGTAATTACTCTTTTGCGACTGTATGGGCAATACAAGAAAAGAACGTTTGCCACGAGTTACTTAGCTAAATTAAAGACGAGCATACAGATGATCTTTCTTTATTATTTACTGATTGTTTTTGTGGGTTTTGAAAAAGGATTAATAGGTCCTGGTTTCAAAAAGTATAGCGATTTTTTATTGAATAAAGAATTTATTTTTTATTCTATGATTTTCATTACTTTGTTGACGGTTTATACGGGCATTGAGTATTTTTATCAAAATAGATACACAATCAAGGAGATCTTTAAGTGAACAACACACAGAAATTAAAATTTTTCCAAAGGTTACAGTTATTTTTTGCTACCGGATTTTTAACAGGTTATTTTCCATTTGCTTCTGGCACAGTTGGTTCTTTTTTAGGAATAATGATTTATCTCTTTGTTCCCGGATTTTCTGAACCGTATTTGTTAATAATCTTTATTTTCTTATTCACATTCATTGGGATTTTTACTGCTGATTTTGCTGAAAAAATATACGGATTTGATCCACCGCAAGTAGTAATTGATGAAATTGTTGGAATGTGGATAACAATGCTTTTTGTTCCTAAAACTTTTTTTCTTGCGGCGATTGCATTTGTATTATTTAGAATTTTCGATATTGTGAAACCTTTTCCTGCCAGGCAAAGTCAAAACCTTAATGGTGGATTAGGAATTATGGTAGATGATATTATCGCAGGAGTTTATTCATTAATTATTCTTCATTTAATTTTATTAATCTTTCCGGAGGTAAAAAATTTATGAATAAAGTTAGTATAATTTCGATTGGCGATGAGATATTAATTGGTCAAACAATAAATACAAATGCAGCCTATATTGGTGAAAAATTAACTTCTATTGGATTTGAAGTGGTAAGAAATTTTACCGTTGGTGATGTTAAGGATGATATTTTACAAGTTTTAAGTGATGCTGAAAAAATTTCTGATTTTATTTTTATCACTGGAGGACTTGGACCAACTCATGATGATATAACACGAACTTGTATTATTCAATATTTTAATACAAAACTTACATTTCATGAAGAGACTTTTGAACGAATTAAAAAATTATTTGAAAGAAGAAACATTCCCATGCCTGAGATAAATCGTGATCAAGCAATGGTTCCTGAAATTGCCAGAATAATTCCAAATGATTTTGGAACTGCACCAGGATATGATATCAGAAAAAATGGTAAAAGATTTTTTATAATGCCAGGTGTACCTCATGAGATGAAAGGTATGATGGAAAATACAATCTTGCCAGAACTTAAAAGTTTTATTCAATCAAAAGGAATTTATTACAATCAAAAAATATTATACACTACTGGAATTCCTGAATCTGCTCTTTATACAAAACTTCAGGATTTAAAACCACTCTTTGAAGATGTTAAAGTTGCTTTTTTGCCAAGTCAATTTGGTGTAAAAATTAGATTATCAGTTAGAAGCAATGATGAAAATTTGAATTTGCAGAAAATAAAATCATTAGAAAAAAAAATTTTCGAACGAGTAGGTGAATATGTTTATTCGGATGAAGAATTAACTCTTGAAGAAATAATTGGGAAAATTCTTACTGAGAAGAAATTAAAAATTGCAATAGCTGAATCATGCACAGGTGGAATGATTTGTAATCGTATAACTAATGTAGCTGGCAGTAGTAATTATTTTGAAAGAGGAGTTGTGAGTTATTCGAATGAGTCAAAAATTCAAATACTTGGTGTAAGTTCTGATACAATTAAAAAATTTGGTGCTGTTAGTGAACAAACTGCCATTGAAATGGCTCGCGGTGTGAGAAAAATTTCTAATGCTCATATTGGAATTTCAACCACTGGAATTATGGGACCAACTGGTGCAACAGAAACTAAACCCGTTGGACTTGTTTTCATTGGGTACTCTGATGAAAATCTGGAATTTGCAAAGCAATTTAATTTTGCTGATAACAGAATAAGAAATAAAGAAAGAACTTCACAAGCAGCACTTGAACTTTTGTGGAGAATGTTAACAGGTAAAATGAATATTTAATTTTCACTATAACTAAATTTTAATCAAATCATTTTGAAAATGAATTAAAGAATAGAAAAAGTTAGTACAAAATGAAACTTAGACTTTTCTTTGCTATTAATTTTAATCAAGAAATTAAACAGAGATTTTTTGAAATATCTTCTTTGTTGCAAAAATTCAACGAACCAGTTAAGTATGAACCAATCGAAAAGTTGCATCTTACTCTTCTTTTTTTAGGGAGTGTTGATGAATCATTAATTCCTTCGATAAATCAAAATTCTTTGCATATTTCAAATTATTTTTCGGAAACAGAAGTTACTTTTGAAAATCTTGGAGTTTTCAAAAATTTTAAGCAGCCAAGAGTAATTTGGATTGGAATGCACGATAATTCAGAACTTAAAAAATTATCTTTAGAGTTGAGAAACATGATAAGTCAATTTGGAATTACTACAGAAGAAAGAGAATTCTCACCTCATATAACCATTGGACGAGTTAAAGGAAATTTATCTTCAAAATTCATCGATTACTTAAAATCATTTACATTTGACCCATTTACAGCTAGAGTGACATCTTTTGAATTAATGGAGAGTAAACTGGAAAGTTCAGGTTCTAAATATTTTATAAAAAGTACTTTTAATCTTAAAAAAGTTTTATAAAAAAATAGAGTTCCAAGTTTTTTTAACCAAACTTATGCAGAAGATAAATTACAGTTTATTTATAATTCTTTCTTGATTCAAGAGATTTTTTAATTAAATATAGAGTTATAAAAAAGGCTTAATTAATTAATAAACGGCGTTTCAAATTTTATGATGATTTTTACAAATTATATTAAAGACTAATACAAAATCAAAAGGAGTAATTCAATGGCTGATGAACGAGAAGAAAAATTAAAACTTTTAAAAGAGACACTTAATCTGATCGAAAAAACTCACGGCAAAGGTGCCATAATGAGACTGGGAGACCAACCGGCTCAAACGTACGATGTAATATCTACAGGTTCAATTTCTCTTGATTATGCTCTGGGAATTGGTGGCGTTCCACGTGGTAGAATAATTGAAATTTTTGGGCCTGAATCATCAGGAAAAACAACCACCTGTCTTCACATTATTGCGGAAGCTCAAAAAAATGGAGGTATTGCCGCATTAATCGATGCTGAACATGCATTCGATATTAATTACGCAAAAAGATTAGGTGTTGATACCGAAAACTTAATTCTTGCTCAACCAGATTTTGGCGAGCAAGCTTTAGAAATACTTGATTCATTAATAAGAAGCAATGCTATCGATGTAATTGTTATTGATTCAGTAGCTGCTTTGGTTCCCCGTGCTGAAATTGAAGGTGAGATGGGCGATGCTCATATGGCTGTTCAGGCAAGATTAATGTCACAAGCATTAAGAAAAATTACTGGTGTTACTTCAAAATCCAATACATGTGTAATTTTCACAAATCAATTGAGAAGTAAAATAGGTGTTGTTTTTGGTAACCCAGAAACAACTACTGGTGGAAATGCATTAAAATTTTATGCATCGGTGAGATTGGATATTAGAAGAATTGGTGCAATTAAAGAAGGTAATGATATTGTCGGTTCACGAGTGAAAGTAAAAGTTGTAAAAAGTAAAGTAGCTCCTCCATTCAAAGAAGTTGAGTTTGATATCTTGTTTAATGAAGGGATTTCTAAAACAGGTGAATTAATTGATCTCGGAATTGAACATGGTTTAATTCAAAAAAGTGGTGCATGGTTAACTTTTGATGGCGATAGATTTCAAGGTAGAGAACAATTAAAAAATAAACTTAAAGAAGATCCTGAATTAATGGCTAAACTCGAAAGACAGGTAAAAGAAAAACTTGGTTTGATTAAACCCGAAGAAACTCAACAGGAAGATTCACCTAAAAAATCTAAAACTGAAAAATCTAAATGATATTTATCACTCGTGTTGAAAGAAAAGGTAAGAAAATTCATCTTACCTTTTCTGATTCAACCAGATTAAAAATTAGCTCAGATGTTTTCAAAAAATTTAATCTGACCTCTGGTGAGCAAATTGATTATGATTTATTAGAAAAAGTAAAATACGAAAATGAATATTTCGAAGCTAAGGTCACAGCATTAAGATTATTATCCATTAGAAATCATTCTATTAGTGAATTAAAAGTAAAACTCATCAAAAAAAATTTTTCATTACAGGTAATTCAAAAAGTTCTTGATGAACTTAATGATTTGAATTATTTAAATGATAGAAAATTTGCTGAGCAGTTTTATAATGAATTAATGAACAAATTTTTTGGTCCATTGAAAATAAAAAATGAACTTGTGAAAAAAGGTATCGATAAAAAAATAGTCGACGAAATTCTTTATGATTATTTTCAAGATGAAGAGATGCAGAAAAACATCATACTTCAATATCTTCAGAAAAATAAATTTCCTAAAGTTGTAAGTTCTAACAAAGAACTTCAGAAAATTTATAATCATTTAATTAGCCGTGGTTTTCTGGATTCTTCTATAAGAAAAAGCTTAAAAGAAAAATACATTAATAATTTTGAAGATGATGTTCTTTATTAATTTATTAAAATGTTTTAGTTGTTTGCTTTTTTGATGTCTCAAACTTTGAAAATATCTTCCAGAGATAATCAAACTTTAAATGACTTGTGCACTATAAATTATTTAATCAATTCGGTAAATAAAAAGAGAATACATCAGGAATGAGTAAGATTCTACTAAAATTCAAACGATTATCCGATAAATTTGATGATTTACCTTTGCCATCATATTCAACAGATGGATCTTCAGGAATGGATTTAAGAGCGGCAGTTGAACAACCAATAATCGTCAAACCATTTGAAACTGTGTTAATCCCCACAAATCTTTCCGTAGAAATTCCAGAAGGTTACGAGGGCCAGGTTAGACCAAGAAGTGGACTTGCTGCTAAAAATTTTGTGACTGTCCTGAATACTCCTGGCACAATTGACTCTGATTATAGAGGCGAGATTAAAGTAATTTTAACAAATTTTGGGAAGGAAAATTTTATTGTAAATCGAGGTGATAGAATAGCTCAACTTGTTATATCCAGAGTTGAAAGAGTTGAAATTGAAGAAGTAAAGGAATTAAATTCAACAAAAAGAAATGAGGGTGGATTTGGTCATACTGGAATTAAATGAGAATTTAATATGAAAATACAAATCGACGATAATCAAAATCTTTTAAATATTTTCGTTTCCTTAATTGCTCTTTTACTTTTTGGATTGATGATTTATGTTTCTCATTCAATCATATCCCCAATTTTTGTTTATGGTTTGATTGTATTTTATTTTTTGAACAATAGAGCAAATAAAACTACAAGGAATGTATTTTACCTCTCCACTGTCATATTTATTTTATGGTTTGTTAATGAACTGTTTTCGATTTTAATTCCATTTCTTTTTGCTTTACTTTTTGCCTATATATTAAATCCTCTGGTAAAATTTTTAGTCAAAAAAAATTTTTCACAATTGCTTGCGACGATATTAACCATGATTGTGTTACTTTTATTTTTTGGATTTCTTGTGGCTGTCATTCTACCACCATTTATTGAACAGATAAGCCTATTAATTACCACTGCTTCCGATAGTATTTCGAAACTTCAATCTTATTTTAGTAATTCTGTTCTTCCCAATTTAGAAAAGTTTGGTATTGTATATCCTGATTTAGTAAAATTTATTTCCAGCGAATTGCCATTAAAATTACAAGATTTAGTAAATGGACTTCTAAAAAATATACTCTCTATCATAAGTAGTATTGGTGTTATATTTAATCAAGTAATTAATCTAATAATAATTCCAATTATAACTTTTTATTTTCTGAAAGATTTCGATAAAGTTAAGAATGCCTTTCTGAATCTTTTTAGAGCAGATGCAAAACAAAAAATAGAAAAGATTGGCAAAAAGATTGATTCGATTTTTGGAAATTATATAAGAGGATTTTTTTTTATTGCACTAATTAACGGTATTGTGATAACAACAGGATTGATTTTATTAAAAGTAAAATATGCCCTGGTTCTTGGGTTAATTTCAGCGTTACTTTGTGTCATTCCATATTTTGGAATTATTATTGCATTTGCAACTGGATTTATCATTTCTCTTGTGAGTGGAATAGATAGTTGGAAATTAATTTTAATTCCAATTTTATATTTTGGTGAAAATTTAATTGAGAATAGTATATATATTCCTAAAATAATTGGAAGTAAAGTTGGATTGCATCCATTGATAATATTATTTTCGATTTTCGTATTTGGTTATTTTGGTGGTATATTTGGAATGTTATTAGCAGTTCCTGTAACCGCATTGTTGATTTCTCTTGTATTTGAAAAATATAAAACCTGATCATTGTTTTTTTATTTTAGAAATCTTTATAAAAATTTTTGTAATTAATTCACTAAATTATTTTTTCTGATTAGATAATCCTCCACTTAAAATAAATTAATTATATTTCTTGAATTAATTTCATGAGTGTTTATTTTCAAAACATGAGTAAAAAAGGATTTTAATATGAAAGAATTTGTTCACCTTCACAACCACAGTGATTATAGTTTACAGGATGGAGCTGCTCGAATTAAAGATCTCGTTCAAGCAGCAATTCAAAATAAAATGAAAGCCCTTGCATTAACTGATCATGGGAATCTTTTCGGAGCAGTTGAATTTTACGAGGAAGCAACGAAAAATGGTATTAAGCCTATTATAGGAATGGAAGCATATATAACAATTGATGGCAATAGATTTTCTCGTCCTCAGAGTGCTGTAGATGATAATGATTATAATGGCAAAACAAAACGTGTTAAACACTACAATCATTTAGTTTTACTCGCTAAAGATGAAATTGGCTTTAAGAATTTATCCATTTTATCCACAAAAGGTTATTTAGAAGGTTATTATTACAAACCAAGAATTGATTTTGATTTGCTTACAGAATATAAGGATGGTTTGATTTGTTTATCTGCCTGTGCTGCTGGTGTAATTTCATATCATTTATTAAATAATGATTATGAGCGAGCTAAAGAAAATGCTGCAAAATATAAAGAACTGTTTGGTGATGATTTTTATGTTGAAATTCAGAACCATCACATGGATATTGATAAAGTCTTACTGGAGAACTTACCAAAAATTGCAAAGGAATTAAATATTAAATTAGTTGCAACAAATGATGTTCATTACATAAAACCTGAACACGCTATACCTCACAATATTCTTCTTCAAATTTCTAATTCAAGAGGAGAAAGTGATTATAAAACACTCCGATATGGAACAGATCAAATATATTTCAAGTCTACTTACGAGATGATTGAACTATTTGGTGATTTCCCAGACGCAATAAAAAATACACTTGAAATTGCAGAGAAGGTAAACTTTGAATTAAAGAAAGGGAAAAATTATTTACCTGATTTTAAAATCCCTGAAGGAGAAGAATCAAAGACCCTTGATGAATATTTAACTAAGCTTACTTATGAAGGTCTGAGAAGAAAACTTGGTGAAATCACTCCTCAGGTAAAAGAACGTGCTGATTATGAACTTGATGTTATTAAGAGAATGGGATATTCTGGATATTTTCTAATTGTTATGGATATAATTCGTGCAGCAAAAGAACAAAAAATTTCAGTTGGGCCCGGAAGAGGTTCTGCAGCTGGAAGTCTTGTCTCTTTTGCTCTTGATATTACAAATGTTAATCCCCTCGAATACGATTTACTATTTGAAAGATTTCTCAATCCCGAAAGGATCTCAATGCCAGATATCGATACAGATTTTGCAGATAATGGAAGGGACAAAGTAATTGAATATATAGTTAATAAATATGGTAGAGAAAATACAGCTCAAATAATAACATTCAATAAACTTTTAGCAAGACAAATAATTAAAGATGTGGGTAGAGTCCTTTCTATTCCGATTTCAAAAGTTGAAAACATTACCAAGTATATTCCTACAAAATTTGGAAAAGTTTATGAACTCGAAAAAGCAATAGACGAAGTACCAGAACTAAAGTACCTGAAAACAACCAGAGATGAAAAAGAAAAAGAATTAGTTGAATATTCTCGAGCTCTTGAGAACATGAACAGAAACATTTCTGTTCATGCTGCAGGTATTGTTATTGCACCAACCAGGATTACTGATTTTACGCCACTTTGTATTACTCCCGATAAGACTATCGTTACACAATTTGATAAAGATGATATCGAAAAAATCGGACTCGTTAAAATGGATATTCTTGGACTGAAAACATTGACTTTAATCCAGAAAACACTTGAATTAATAAAACAAAATCATGGAATTGAAATTGATATCGATAAAATTCCATTGGATGATGATGCTACATATGAACTTTTTGCACAGGGTAGAACCATTGGCGTTTTTCAATTTGATAAACCTCACACGCGTGAATACTTGAAAAGACTAAAACCAACTTCAATTTCAGAACTTTCTGTAATGAATGCTCTTAATCGACCAGGCCCGATGCAATTCATTGATGAGTTTATTGAACGAAAACACGGTAATAAACCAGTTAATTATATTATTCCTCAACTTGAACCAATTCTAAAAGAAACATATGGTATTATCGTTTATCAAGAACAGGTTATGAAAATTGCTCATGAAGTAATCGGCTATACTCTTGCTAAAGCTGATTTGATGCGTAGAGCTATGGGGAAAAAAGATGAAAAAATTTTGGCAGCAGAGAGAAATGAATTTATATCAAAAGGAGTTGAAAAAGGTATCGATAGAAATGTTGTCGAACAAATTTTTGATGAAATATATCGCTTTAAAGATTATGGTTTTAATAAATCTCATAGCGTTGCGTATTCAATACTTTCTTATCAAACAGCATACTTGAAAGCTCATTACCTTATTGAATTTCTTACTGCAAATCTTTCAATCAACAAACATAATACTGATGAAATCACTCTTTTCCTTAATGAATGTAGAAAACATAAAATTGAAATCCTTCCACCAGATGTGAACAAAAGTTATCTCGATTTTACAATCGAAGATGGTAAAATTAGATTTGGTCTTGCAGCAATTAAAAATGTTGGGGAAAGTGCAGTAGAAGAAATAATCAAAGTTAGAGAAAAAAAACCATTTGAAGATATATTCGATTTCTGCATAAGAGTTGATCAAAAATATGTTAATAAAAGAGCAATGGAGAGTTTAATCCTTGCAGGGGCATTCGATAGTCTCCATCCTAATCGCGCACAACTATTCGAAAATATAGAAGAAATATTTAGATACAGTCATAGAAAAAGAGAAAATCTTTCTATCGGTCAATTTTCTCTATTCGAATCTTCAGAAGAAGAATTAAAACCATCGCTGAAGGAAGTACCTAACTGGAATGATCTAGAAAGATTGGAAAAAGAACATAAGGTTCTTGGTTTCTTCACCACCGG
This sequence comes from uncultured Ignavibacteria bacterium, assembly GCA_937944105.1. Lineage (GTDB taxonomy): Bacteria > Bacteroidota > Ignavibacteria > Ch128b > Ch128b > Ch128b. The sequence goes on along the minus strand of CALDZP010000065.1, from coordinate 4,786 downwards.
GCATCCTCTACTTGATTATGAAGTAATTGTTAGGAGTTTCAGTAATATTTACTTTTCAGATGTCTCCGGTTTTTTAAATAATGAAGTTGAAGAGGAAAATGAAGAACAAAGCTTTAAATCACAGATAAATTTCTTACAGGATAGAGTCAAAATTCCTGATAAAGTCTCTGTATGTGTTATATTGATCGAAATTCAAACAAAAATGTACCGTGATGATCAAACTATGGCAAAGCTAAAGGTCTATGATTTAACTGGCCAATCGGAATTTATTATGTTCGATCGGGCATACAATAAATATGGTCATCTTTTGAAAGAATATGCACTACTATATATGATTGGGCGAGGTGAAATTAGAGGTGATTCTTTAGTCGTAGTTGTTGAAGAAGTCTATCCATTGAATGATGTTATTTCATTATTCGGAGAAGGTATTTCATTTGACTTTTATGCAAAGTCTACTCTACAAAAAAATATTGATGAAATTAGTAATGTTTTAATAAAACATAAAGGAACTAAACCTGTCTATATTAACCTAATTTATTCAGATGGTAGCAAAGAGGTCTTCAAATCTGAATTAAAAGTTAACTTAACAAATCAACTACTCCTGGAGCTTTTGAAATTTATCCCGGGTGAAGACATTACCATATTGAAAAGAGATCATTAAATATTGAATAATCCCTGATCATTTTTTAAGTTGACTTTTATAAAACATTAAAAAAAGGAAAGGAAAAATATGGAAAAAGTATGGGCACTAATTTTAGGAGCTTCAAGTGGATTTGGAGGTGCATCCGCTGTGGAGCTTGCAAAAGCTGGTTATAATATTTTTGGTGTTCACCTCGATCGACAGATTACCATGCCACAAGTAAATCAAATAATTAAAAAAATTGAAAAAGCCGGAAAACAAGCTGTCTTCTTTAATATTAATGCTGCTGATCCCATTAAACGGCAGGAAGTACTCGATGAAATTGAAGAAAGATTTAAACAAGACAAGGGTGTTGTAAAAGTTCTAATTCACTCACTCGCTTTTGGAACCCTTAAACCTTTTATTGCCGATTCACAAAATAATGCAATTACTCAAGCTCAAATGGAAATGACACTCGATGTTATGGCTAATACACTTGTTTACTGGACTCAAGGATTGATCTTCAGAAATCTCTTTGGTAATGGAGGAAGAATATTTGCACTCACCAGTTCCGGTTCACATACAGTTATTCCAAATTATGGTGCAGTATCTGCAGCAAAAGCTGCACTCGAATCGCACATTCGACAACTCGCATTTGAGCTTGGACCTCGCGGTATTACTGCTAATGCTATTATGGCTGGTGTTACTGATACTCCAGCTCTTAGAAAAATTCCAGGTTCGGATAAAATGATTGATGCAGCTAAAATGAAAAATCCTCGTGGTAGACTTACTACTCCTGAAGATGTTGCAAAAGCAATCGTTGCATTATGTAGTGAAAATTGTGATTGGATCTCAGGTAATGTAATTGGTGTCGATGGCGGTGAAGATATCGTTGGATTTGTGACTGAAACTGTTCACAAAAAGTAATTCTTAAAATAAAAATTTATAGGGAGGAAAAATGATAGAGTTCTCATTTACTGAAGAACAACAAATGCTTCGTGAGATGGTTCGTGAATTTACTAATAATGAAATTAAACCTATTGCAAAAAAAATTGATGAGGAAGAAAAAATTCCTGAAGAATTAATAAAAAAAATTGCTGAGCTTGGTTTGCTTGGTGCTTCTTTCCCGATTGAATATGGTGGTGGGGGCTTTGGTGAAGTAGGATACTGTATTATTCAAGAAGAAATATCTCGTGGTTGTTCAAGCACTGCAACATTTATCGGAGCTCACCAATCAATTGGTGCAAATGCAATTTATCTCGGCGGAAACGAACAATTAAAACAAAAATATCTTGTTCCACTGGCACAGGGAGAAAAGATAGCAGCATTTTGTTTGACAGAATCACAAGCTGGTTCAGATTCATTTAATATTAAAACCAAAGCCCAGCTTGAAGGTGATTTTTATATCTTGAATGGAGAAAAACTCTGGATCACAAATGCTGGTATTGCCGATGTTTTATCAGTCTTTGCTCGAACTGAAAAAGGTATTAGTGCATTTGTTGTTGAAACAAAATGGGAAGGTGTCAAAATTGGTCCACCAGAAAAGAAAATGGGCATTCGTGGAAGCACAACAAATCCAATTTCTTTTGAAAATGTTAAAGTGCCAAAAGAAAACCTAATCGGTCAAGAAGGACGAGGCTTTATACTTGCTATGAAAACACTTGATGCTGGTCGTCTCGGCTTAGGAGCAGCTTGTATCGGTTCTGCTAAAGAACTTCTGGAACTATCAACAAAGTATGCTAAAGAAAGAATTCAATTTGATCAACCCATTAGTAATTTTCAAGCAATTCAATTTATGTTAGCGGAAATGACGACTCTAATTTATGCAATGGAATCTATTGTTTATAGAACAGCTGCAAAATACGATAAAGGTGAAAATGTTACTCGTGAAGCTGCGATCGTAAAACTTTTCTGCTCAGAAGCTCTTGATAAAATTGTCGATTATGCTGTTCAAATTCATGGTGGAATGGGATATTCGAGAGAATTACCAATTGAACGAATGTATCGTGATGCTCGAATTAATAGAATCTTTGAAGGAACCAATGAAATTCAAAAAGGAATTATTGCAAGAGATATAATTAAAAAGAATGGTAAACTTTAAAAAATTAAAGGAGATAATATGAAACCAGTTGTTGTTACAGATGCAACTTTCAAAACTGAAGTATTAGAATCACCAATTCCTGTTTTAGTAGATTTCTGGGCTGTGTGGTGTGGACCCTGTAGGTTAATTGCACCAATCATTGAAGAATTAGCTAATGAATATGACGGTAAAATGAAATTTGCAAAACTAGATGTAGATGTTAATCAAAAAACTGCTATGGAATATGGAATTAGAAGTATACCAACTTTATTAATATTCAAAAATGGAAAAGTTGTTGCCTCAGTTATTGGTGCTGTTCCTAAACCTAATCTTGTAAGCAAAATAGAAGATGTATTAAAAAATAATTAATCCATATGAAAAAAATTCTTATCACAGATCCTATAGAAAAAAGTTGTATCGACATTTTACAATCTGCCCAACTCTCAGTTGATCTTAAGCCAGGATTAAAAGAGGAAGAAATTATTTCAGTGATTAATGACTATAATGTACTTATAGTAAGAAGTGGTACTAAAGTTACTAAAAAGATAATTGATTCTTCTGAAAGACTTGAATTAATTGCACGGGCTGGTGCTGGTGTTGATAATATTGATGTGGATGCAGCAACTCATCGTGGTATTATTGTAATGAATACTCCAGGTGGTAATACTTTATCCACTGCAGAGCATACCATGGCTTTACTATTAAGTATGTGCAGAAACATACCAAAGGCAAACAATGAATTAAAACAAGGGATATGGGACCGGAAAAAATATTTAGGAACTGAATTATTTGGTAAAAAAATTGGTATCATTGGTTTAGGAAAAATTGGTAAAGAAGTCGCCATTCGATGTAAAGCTTTTGGTATGGAAGTCCTCGGTTATGATCCAATTTTAACTCAAGAAGCCTCGCAGAAATTGGGGATTAAACTTTTAAGCATAGATGAAATTTTAGAAAATTCAGATATTATTACGGTCCATGTTCCCCTCTCTAATGAAACGAAAAATTTGATCGACAGGAATTCACTAAAAAAATGTAAAGATGGAGTTAAAATAATTAATTGTGCTAGAGGTGGAATTATAAATGAAGCTGATTTGCTCGAAGCATTAAATACAGGTAAAGTCTCTGCTGCTGCATTAGATGTTTTTGAAAAAGAACCTCCCTTATTCCCCAACGAATTAATTTCGCATCCTAATGTTGTAGTTACTCCTCACATTGGTGCTTCAACTAAAGAGGCACAGGAAAAAGTTGCTATCCAAATTGCAAATCAAATCATAGATTATTATAAAAATGGAATATTAATCGGTGCTGTTAATGCGTATTCTCTTGAGAAAAATATAACCGAAGAAATTAAACCTTTTCTCGAGCTCGCTACAACTCTGGGAAAATTTTTCTCACAAATTAGTCCAGAAAATATAAACACAATTAACATTAAATATTATGGTTCATTATTAGGCAAATTCAGGGAAACTTTAACCGCAGCTTTTCTTATCGGATATCTTTCGAAAAAAATCACAGGAACAATTAACTATGTGAATGCTCAGATTCTTGCTGAGGAAACAGGTATAAAAATTACCGAGTCAATTGAAGGTGAACATTCAACATACAAAAACTTAATGTCCATTAGAAATAATCAGAGTGTTAATTCAACTTTAATTAGTGGCACTATATTTGGATTGAAAGAGATTCGCATTGTAGAAATAAATGAATTCTCAATGGATATTCATCCAACTAAATATATGTTGCTTTATGAAAATATTGATCGTCCAGGTATGCTCGCTGCGGTCGGCAATATATTAGCGAAATATCAAATTAACATTGCTGGACTATCTCTAGGAAGAAAGAGAATTGGTGAAAAGGCATTGACTTTAATGAATCTTGATTCTAATTTAGTACCACAAATTATCAATGAAATAAAATGCATCGATGGTATAAATAATATCATGATAATTGAAATTTGAGATTTCAGGTACTTGACAAAAATATTTTTCTTGATTATTATGTATTTAAAAGTAAATTAAGAATTAGAGAGAACTCAAATAATAACAATCAACCACAAAAAAATAAAGGAGAGCGCAATGCTAAAAAAA
>CALDZP010000064.1 GCA_937944105.1 uncultured Ignavibacteria bacterium | reverse complement strand
CTCTCTTCGGAGAAATTGTTTGCGAGTATGAAAATCCAACTATTGTAATGAAAAAAAATATTATAAATTGTCTCATTATGCTCTCTATATTTAAGAAGTTCATTACAAAATTTGTAAAATTCTAATAATCAGACAAATTTAGAATTATAAAATCTACTTGTGTAGTTAATTTTTTAATAATTTTTTGCCACGATTTATTTTTAATCAAACTCATTTTTATTTTTGAATTGTTATGCCGAGATTCAAATTAACTATCGAATACGAAGGAACGCGGTACAGCGGCTGGCAGGTTCAAAAAAATGCACGAACTGTTCAGGGTGAGATTATAGGTGCTATAAAAAAAGTTTTTAGTACAAACGATTTCGATTTTCAAGGTGCTGGTCGAACTGATTCTGGTGTTCATGCATTAAATCAAGTTGCTCATTTAGAAATAAAAACAACATTAAGTACAGAGAAAATTAAATTCGCTCTCAATGATAATTTACCATCGGATATTAATATCCTTTCTGTGGAGAAAGTATCTGCAAATTTTCATGCAAGAAAAGATGCAAAGTATCGCTCCTACCTTTATATAATAAGTCAGCGAAGAACAGCTTTGGCAAAAAAATATGTTTGGTGGATAAAAGATGAACTTGATTTGAAAAAGATGGACTATACTTCAAAACATTTTATTGGAATGAAAGACTTTAGGTCTTTTGCTGAACTTGATAAAGAAGAAAACTCTACACTTGTGAAAATTGATGAAATTCAGATGAAGAAAGAGGGTTCATTAATTTTAGTAAGGATTGTTGGTACGCACTTTTTATGGAAAATGGTGAGACGAATGATTGGTGTTCTTGTTGAAATTGGGAGAGGAAATTTGAGTGAAAGTGATTTAATTAATTTTTTAGAAATGAAATCAAAAATGCCATCGCAATTTACAGCTCCACCTTCTGGACTCTATTTGGAAAAAATTTTTTATACGGAAAAATATCAATTATCTGAACTAACATCATGGATTAAGTTATAAAAATATTAAAGCCGCCCCACTTTATACAAAGTAAGACGGCTTTGTGAAGGGTGCATATGAGCACTTAGAATGTGCTAAGCAGATATTATAATTTAAAGTCCAGACCGACTTGTAAATAACCCAATCCGTAACCAGCACTTGCTGTTAATGCCATTCCTGGAGAGAAGAAATATCTCATTGTTGCAGAGAATCCCCAGACAAATCCGCCAACACTTGCTGATGGTTGAGGTAAATTATATGGGTTATTGTTCCATTTAAAACTAGCAGAAGCAACATTGTAACCGATATTGAATGCTCCATAAGTATCTATTGAAGGACTGCCAAACAAATCATAATGATAAGTTACCATTCCAAGAATATAAATGTTGGAATAACTCCACTTTCCAGAGGATCCCAAGAATCCATAATCTTCTGAATAACCAGAATACATTCCTACAAAACCCACACCAAGGTCTTTACTTAAAAGATATTCGCCACTTAATCCATAGCCAAGAGAGGCGTTTCCAACTCCACCTAATGCTACTCGTGGACCAACTAGCATATCTCCAGCTTTCACCTGGGAAAATGCATTTTGTGAAACAAGTAACAAGAAAATAAAAAAGATAGATAATAATTTTTTCATTTTTAGTTCTCCTGATTTTTTTGAGTTAATTTGTACTTTTTAATGTTATTTGTTTGTAACTTAAAGATTAAGTGCACCCTGCACCCTTTTAATTTGTTTGAGTTAAATTCAGATATATTTTCATTATTAATGATATCATAATCTTCTATAACTAACATAAATCTTATACACATCCCGTCAATCAGTCATATGTCGTATTTTTTATTACTGAAAACTTTGCAGGGAGGGGATCTTTAATTCAATTAAATTTTTATTGAGGGGGATAAACAACAAGGTAGTTAAAAGAAATAGTATTAAAACATGGAGCTGAAGAAAGGAAGAGGTAGTTAAAAACGATAATAGAAAAATAATTATCTAAGTAAAATCATTTTTATTGTTTTTGTGTGATTGGCCTGTGACAGTTTAGCCAGGTATACTCCAGATGGTAAATCATCTGCCTGGAAATTTATAGAATATATTTTGTTAGATTCTAATTTTTCTTTGATAAGAGTTTTAATTTCTTCCCCAAGCACATTAAAAATCTTTAAAGTAGTAAAACCGTCTTTACTTAATGAAAATGAAATTCTTGTAGTTGAATTAAATGGATTAGGGTAATTTTGGTACAGATTAAAATCTGAATTTAAATTCAAATTCTCTTTCACTGATGTTGTATTTCGGTATACTCTAATAGCATCAGCAATACAATAACCATCTGTTGATGAAGTTAATCTTACCTGTAGGGTTTGATTTTGGTATGCGTTAAATTCTCCGAGCAAATTCCATACCCCACCGTTTGTTCTCTGATTAACGCTTATTAGAACTGGAGGATTGTTGGATAAAAGAACTTCATATTTTGCTTGCAGTGATCTATTGGGATGAGCACTCCACATTGCATATATTTTAAATGGTCCATTGAAATCTACAGTAAATCTCCATTCCCCATACGCATTTGAATTTGGTGGAAGAACGTAATAATTATCACCATATCTATCTGGTTGAGAACTTGATATCCAGCCACCATAACCGATAAACAAAGAATCAGAATTATCAATAATTGAATTCAAATAATCATAATTGTTATCAACCTCAATAATCTGGAAACCACGACCTTCGAATCCGTCAATTGTTTTTACATTTACCTTAACTTCATATTGCCCATCATTAAATAAGGAAAAATCCAGAATAAAATTAATTGGTTCGTTGTAAACTGTTTGCAATAGAACATCATCAATAAAAATTTTTGCTTCGACAATTGGTCTATTACATTTAACATAAACAGGAATTGTATCAATACCTCTTACAACTCTTTCTGGAATTTTTACCAGTGGAACATTTTGATTTATCTGTGTGATAAAATATTCAGATTGTATCAAGTTCTTGTAAGCATTCAAGACAGCTGGATTATTTGTGAGTGAAAAGTCAGATTTATTAATTAAATGTGAATCGTAATCGAACCAGAAAACTCCCTTCACTCTTGGAAAAAGTTGTTGTAAGTTGCTGTAGAGTTGTTGCATGTGATTAATACAATAGTCGGTTGTAATTCTTGGAAGTGGTGGGTTACCACGCCATTCCCTTGATGCTGCAGCCCATTCACAAATCATAATTGGTTTATTAGGAAATTTATTATAAACAGCAGCAAGTTTTGAAAGTGTAGAAATTCCTGTTTCATTCATCAATGAATCATAAACAGGTCCCCACATGTAAAAGTTGACACCTACCCAATCAACATATTCATCCCCAGGATAGTACGCCATAATATTTCTGGAGGTATCATAAGGGATATCAGGACGCCAATTAGGACACCAGACCATCGCGACATTTGGAGCTTCTTCTTTCATTATATTATACATCAATCTCCATTTCTCTTTGTAAAGAGTTGGAGAACCAAACCAAGGTACCCAATCGCCATTCATCTCAGATGCAAATCGCAAAAAAATTGGGATGCCACTTTTTGCTGCTTCTTTTGCCCAGTTGCGAAGATGCGGACCATCAACAACATCTCGAAATGCTGTATCGGGTTCAAATCCAAGTTGCATAAAGCTGTTATACTTTTTACATGAATCGGCAAAGGCTTTCGGAAATGGAGATGATACTGAAGTGTATGTTAAATAACCTATATGTTTTTTACCGACCAAATTTTCAAATTGTGGAATCATTCCATTTACATTAATATCATTCTGGATAAAAGCACCTAAATAAGTTCCATTAACAGGTTCATATTTTGCTAATGGTTGGGGATAAATTCTAAATTGTGAAAAAAGAAAAATAACCAGCAATAAAAAGATAAATTTTTTCATGTCAGATTATTGAAGTTATTTGAGTTATTATCTAAATCGAATTTTGCAAGTTCAATTGAATCAACAAACCATTTTGTTATTATTCTTGGTCTAGTAATAGCAGTTCCAACAACAACTGACCAGGCTCCAAGTCTTATTGCTTGAGCAGCAAATTCAGGTTTATTGTATCTTCCTTCTGCGATAACAGGAATTGATAAATTCTTCACAAGGTTTTTAAGTAATTCGAAATCAGGTTTATGTGTGTTTAAATGTTTGGTATAAGGTGTATATCCACTTAGAGTTGTTGAAATGGCATCAGCACCATAATCGGCACAGGCAATTCCTTCTTCGAAAGTTGATACATCAGCTATAATTATTACATCAAAATTTTTTCTTATTTCTTTTATAAATTCTGGTCCATTTAATCCTTCTCTTTTTCTAAATGTTCCATCTATAGCGATGATATTACAATTAATTTTGACAAGCGATTCTATATCTTTGAAGGAACCGGTTATTTTAACATATCCATCTTCAAATTTTGATTTTATTATACCAATAACAGGGAGATTAACAGTTTCAATTATTTTTTTTGTTTTTTCAATTCCTTCAGATCGAATACCTTTTGCTCCGCCCATCTCAGCTGCTTTTGCAAAAAGTGAAACGCCTTCCGGTGTGTTAAAAGGATCATTGTCTTCTGCCTGGCAAGAAACAATTAAACCGTCTTTAAGTTCTTCAAAGACTTTTATCATTTTGAATTGTTTCCTCGATTTTTTGAGCAATTATTATTTCATCATCATAATTAAAATTGTCAATGAAGTCTTTAATAAAGAATATTTTTGTTTTAAATTTTTCAGATTTTTTAAAATTAAAAATTAAATTAGACTGAGCCGGTACAATTTGAATACGACCCTTATGTTTTCTTAGTTGGTCATCAAACCGATCAAAAATATTTTGTGCTGATTCTTCAATTTCGAAAAGATTATCAGCTTCATTTTTTACCGAAATCCACCATCGATCGTCTTTTAATTTCTTTTTAATAAATACATTATCAAAAACTTTTTCATTATTAACTGGTAATGTTATAAAATTTACAAATGCTGAATCAAAAGTTCTGGAAGATATATCGATCAATGGGGCAAAAGTAAATTCAGTTGAAAAATCAAACAAATATTTGCAGTTTAATTTTATTATTCCTTCGCGACCAAAAACAGATAATCTTATTTGTTCATTTTCATATTCAACTTTATAAGGTGTGATGTGAAATAAAAGCTCTATTTTATTTTCTTCAACAATTTTTTGTAAAGCATATTTTACAACTTCTGGATTAAAAATTAAATGAATATCATTTTCATAAAGAATGCCGTCTTTATCATTTGAAATTTCTTTCAAAATTTTATGTGTTAATGCCGAGTTATCTGAATTTTTATAAATTTTTCTCTGAAAAAGATTCAGACTTTCAGTTATAGTTCCACCAAAAAATCCGTATCTATTAAGAAGCAAAACATGCTGATTTTTTAATTTTAATATTGAAGCAGCAACAACACCCGCAAAGTTTGCCGAATAAATTATTGAATCAAAATTTAAAGAATTCATAATTCCGTAAATTTATTTCTTTTTCCCTCCCAGTATTATAATTTTCTCTTCAGATGGATAGTTTTTTAGTTCAAGTTCAATTAATGATAAGATTTGTGATTCGCTTATTAAACCAGTTGTATCCAATATTTTTCCACCGTATATAACAAAAATATCTGGTAATAGAGCACCAGCATCGCCAAAGGAAGTGTATGCTTGAATGATTTCACTTACAATTCCTTTAAAATTTTTTGCTTCTGTTTCTTTTACTATTGCGTCATTGCTCTGAAGTTTTATTGACCCCTCTTTATCGATTATTCTAACTTTAGTAAAATGTTCAGTAAAAAGTCCTAAAAATCTTTTCCTTTTTATTTCAGCGGAGATGGCTAACATTCTGTTAGTTCTTGCTTCAATTTTGCATTTTGATTTATCGATTTTCATTGATTTTGAACAGATTTCAATTAAATCATCGTCATTCAATTCTTTAATTCCTGGTTCTTTTGTTCTCATTTCGCTTGAACCAAAGGCGGTTGCAATAACTTTTTTATTTTTCGAATCAATCTCAATTGTAGTTTCAATTGTTTCTGGATTTGCTCCCATTTGAATTACAGAATCTATTGCTTGTTGTCTTAAAGAAATTAAATCTGATTCTGTTGGATTAATAATGTTTTTTTCAACTGAATCTTTTATTATTCCCAATGCGGCGCCAATTGCAGAAATCACCTCACAATTTTCCACAATTCTATGATTCATATTAAGGTGGTTTGCCGTAAAGGGAACGATTGCAGGAGCTCCACCTCCACCACCTACAATTTCGATTAAGTCAGGATCGAGTTTGTATTCTCGAATTAATTGTTTGATTGTTGGTTTGATTTTATTTGCGGCAATTAAAAGTATTTGTTTTGCTAATTCAAGAGGTGTTTTTCCAATTTTTAAACTTAGCCATTCAAAAATTTTTTTTACTGAGTATAAATCTGGCTTGCTATGTCCAACAACATCAGAAAGTTCAAGTAACGCCGATGCTTCTGTTGTTGTAATTGTTAATTCTGGTTTTGATTTTTGTTTATGTTTTAATGATAAATAATCAGATGGATCTTTTTCTTTTGGTTGAATTAATTGAATTTCATAATCATCAAAATTTTCAATTCCAGAGAAAGCAACATAGGATAAATTAGCGATGTGAGCACTTCTTGGACCAACATCTACTATTTCATTTCCGTTTAATCTAATCATAGAACCACCAGCAATACCCAGAGTTCTGACATCAAGAGTTCTAACGAACAAACGATTACCCCCAATTTGAGCACTTTTAATTTGAGGCTTTCCATTTTTAATAACAGAAATATCTGTCGATGTTCCACCTACTTCAACAAAAATTCCATCAGTTATTTTTGCATACATCAAAGCTGCAGCAACTCCAGCTGCAGGACCTGAAAGCATGGTAAGAATAGGTCTTTTGCGCATCTCATTAATATCCATTATTCCACCGTCTGATCTCATAACCATTAAAGGTGCTTTAATTCCACTTTTTCGAATAGCTTCTTCGGTCATATTTGCAGTTTCTAACATCTTTGGCATCATACTCGCATTTATAATTGCTGTGCGAGTTCTAATTCTCAATCCATATAATTTTGAAAGTTGACTTGCCGATGTGGCAAGTAATCCACGACTTTGTGCAATATCAACAACTTTGAGTTCATTTTCAGGATGATCAACTCCAAAAACTTCTGATGCTACTATAACTTCAGCGCCATCACTTAGTAATTCATCAATTGTTTTATTTATTTTATCAGACTCAAGTGGGGATGATAGATCAATATATCTAAATCTAACAGGAAGGAATTTACCAGGAGCTAATTGAATATTTTGTTGATTAAGATCTTTGATGGCAATTTTCCCTTCAAAACCTTTCCCCATTCCAATTACACCAACAGTAGCAACATCACCTTCAAGTAGTGCATTTGTCGCTTGAGTTGTAGAGTGAGCAATTAAAATAATTTCATCGGGATGAATTTTTGCTTCATCCAGTAATTTAAGGAGCGATTCAACAACGCCCCGAGCAACACCTTCTTTTGCAGTGTGAGTTGTTGGGACGCATGCTTTGCCAACAATATTGAAGTTTGTTATTTCAATAGCAACAGCATGGGTAAAAGTCCCACCCACATCGATACCAATTTTAATTTTCCGCATAGAAGCTCAAAAACAAAAGTGATTTTTTGTATAAGTTGAGAAAAGAAACCACAATTAAATTCCAAAATACTTCATTTGATAATAAAAAAATTAAAAGATGTTTGAACAAAAATAAGAAATAATTGAGATTGGGAGATAGTTATCCTTTAAATAGTCTGAATTTCTTTTCAGAGAAGTAAATTTAGGTAAAATATTTTTTTGAGATATGAAATTAAATATGACAAAAAATATTTTATCCTTTCTGCCCATTTCCTCGTCATATTCTTAAAATTATATGTGGGATCTAAGTATAAAATAATATATCTCACTTTACATATCTGTAATAATTTTTTTCTAACCGATGATTATTTTTCAAGTGATCAATGTTGTTTGCCTCAATTGATGAACGCCTTCGATGATCTTTCATTTATGAACTCTTTTCCTCTGTTACTGTCGTATCTACTATTACATCCTTTTCTTTTCCATCTTTACCATTCATCATTACACTCTCCTTGAATATCAGCCCCATCCCTTCCTTTTATGTTCAGAAAATTCATTAACTCGCTTGCACCACATGGCACTCTGGTCACAAAACTCTCCTCTCTACAAAAGTATTGGTAATATGAGTTTTCTTGAAATTACTCTACTACTGCTTCATCACTTAGATTCATTAGATGTTTTAATATCAATAACCCTGTCATTAATCTAATCGGCTTTGCAGGTCTACCCATCTTTTCATTGTTGTGTTTTGAAAACTCCTTCTCAAACTCGCCAAATCTATTTGATTGGCTAAAATGTATAGTGGTTGTTTATGATTTAATTGTTCTTCAACAGTTTTCATCAGACTCAT
>CALDZP010000063.1 GCA_937944105.1 uncultured Ignavibacteria bacterium | reverse complement strand
AATCGTTGTAATGTCAGCCCCTACGCTTTGTTGGCCACCCTTGTTTTTATCCACTGGAATGTTCAGGCAAAATCTTCCATCATCTTTCAGGAATTGAAAACATCTTGATAGCCAGGCGCGTGTAAATTCCAAATATTCAGGGTATGAAATATCGTCTCGATGGGAATTATATTGAATGTCAACATTGTAAGGCGGAGAAGTAACAATCAAATCTATGCTATTCGGGCTGATAGCATTCGTGGTCAGAATGTCACCGTTATAAAGGACAATTTTATCGCTAGAATAGAAAACAGGAGATTTTTTCAAAGAGAAGAATTCTTTGTCATTTTTATTCATAATTATGTCTTGATCATTGTTCCTAAAAATAAAATGCTAATAATTTTTTTGCACTTAAAACATATGAAATTTTAAAGATTAATCAAATTCCTTGATAATTTTTTATAAAAACTAAATACAACTTTGGATGACAAAAACAAAATAATTTTACATATAAAAAGTAGATTTATCAGAAATCTTTTGAGACAGAACTAAAAAATCGATAAAACAAGAAAAAACATCTAATCAAAATTTTTCTAACATTGATAGAAATAAATACAATTAGAAAATTCAATATTAATTTTCACTTTTTACTGGCTCGTTTACATTTTTAGGCAACATACTTTTTTGTCTTCTGATTTCATATAAAAACATTCCACAAGCAACAGAAACATTAAGAGATTCAACTTTACCATACAATGGTATTTTAACAAGAAAATCACATTTCTCTTCAGTGAGTCTACGGATACCTTGACCTTCCTGACCAAAAACCAGAACGAGTGGAATATTGAAATCAAACTCAGTTAAAACCTTTTCCGCTTTCGAAGAAGTACCAACTATCCACAATCCTTTTGATTTTAATTGATCAATAGTTTGAGAAACATTTGTCACTTTGGCAATTGGCAAATGCTCAATCGCACCTGCTGAAGCTTTTACTGTATCCTGGTTAATATTAGCTGTTCGATCCTTAGGAAGAATTATTCCATGAACTCCCATACAATCAGCTGTTCGAATTAAGGCGCCAAGATTTCTAGGATCCTGAATATTTTCCAACAAAAGAATAAACGGAGGTTCATTTCTTTCTTCTGCAACTTTTAAGATATCATCAATATCATTGTATTCTCTTTCTCCAACAAGTGCAGCAACACCTTGAGTTGCAGTGCTTGGTGTTAATTCTCTAAATTTTTGCTTGCTCAATACCACTATTTTAGCTTTTCTCTTCTTTGCAAGGAATTTTATCTGGTTAATCTGGTTGCCTTTTGCACCAAATAGAATGTAAACTTTCTCTACAAAATTTTTGGATTTTAAGGCTTCAAGAACAGGCTGTCGTCCTACAATTAATGGCATATCTAACCCCATTCATTTTTGATTAAATTAATTTGAATATGAACAATGCATTAACAATGATTAACTATAATATTTTAATGACCGAAAAGTTCTATTACCATTACCTGCTTTAAGTGGCGTAGATTTATACTCTCAATAGATTTAAATTTTTTTATCAATTAAAAAATTCATTTCTTCTTTGGATTATACTTTATTTGATCAGGATTGAATTTTACAAGCTCAGGATTTTTTGAAAGAAAGTATAATCCAGAAATACCTGCCAGAATTAAAATGATAGAAATCAATTGTGCTTCCGAAAGTCCAAAAAGGATTTTTGGATTTATTCTAATAAATTCCACAAGAAATCTTGCACTACCATGCAAAATTAAGAATAACATAAATATTTTACCATTTACACCTATCTTCTTCCTTAAATTCCACAGAATCATAAAGATAATTAGTCCAAGAATAAATTCGTAGACAGGAGTAGGATGAAGTGGTGTATTATCTGGTACAATTCCATCAGGATAATTTTTTGCAATTTCAGTTCCTCTAAATGCATAGGATGGTGGGTAAGTACCTTTTGAATAATCAACGCCCCACGGCAGATCAGTTGGAATTCCGTAATCACCATCACCGGCAAGGTGACATCCAATTCTTCCAATTCCATACCCTAAAGCAAGTGACGGTGCAGCAGCATCACCCAAAACAAGGAATGGTAAATTCCTTCTTCTTGAATTCACATAAATAGCTATTAAAGCAACTAAAAATCCCCCATACCATACTAAACCGCCCGGAGAAAAAAATTCACCAACTGGATCCTGCAGAAATGTATCCCATTCATCAAAGAGATGAAAAAGTTTTGCACCAATAATTCCAAATATCAGGGCAAACAAAGTTACCTCTGATGCAAGGTCAGGATGAATACCTTTACGTTTAAATTCGAGACTTAGAATATAACTGGCAACAATAAATGCTACAGCGAGCATTAAACCATAACCATAGACTGTGAGAGGGCCTATCTTAAAAAGTTCTGGACACATTTTTTATTCCAATATTTCTACAAATTTTCTATTAGTTTTTTTATCGGACAATTCCTTTTTTAATATAATGTTTTTTTGAACAGGATCTATTTTGAATTGAAACACATTTTCCTCGCCACTGGTTCTTTTAAATCGAAATGTATAATCACCTACAAGATTTTCGAATTCAATTCGCACTTTTGCTTTTCCTGAATCAGGAAAAATCTGATTATCTGTTGTTAAACCTTTCAATGTAATCAATATTTCATTTTTTCGAATTGAAAGGTCATAAGCAATCGAATATCTGAAAAATGCAAATTCTCTAAAGCTAAATATATCGAGAACAAATTTATCAACCGAATTACTGTCATTTATTACAAAAAAAGGTTTAACTTGATACTCAATTTTTTCAATCCAGCCTTTTTCTTTATTAAAATGTGCCTGTTCCTTTTCAGGAATAAAGTATTTAGTTTTTGCCATTAGTAAAATTTATTTTTTCTCTAAGATAATCTAAAAGATTATCTAATAAAATCTCCTCTTGATGACCTGAGACAAGCTCTTTAACAATTACAGAATTTTTTTGAAATTCTTCATCACCCAAAATCAATGCAAATTTTGCATTCAAACGATTTGCTTCACGCATCTGAGCTTTAAGACTTCTATCAAGTAAATCCATTTCACAGGTAAAATTATTTTTCCTAAGTTCTCTTAAAATTTGAAAAGCCTTAATTTTATAATCCTGTCTTTGTATTACAAAATAAACATCCAGTCTATTTTCAAGAGGATCTTCATATTTTTCAGAAGCAAGCAGTATTCTTTCAATACCGCAAGCCCAACCAACGCCTGGAGTTGGTTTACCACCGAGTTGTTCAACAAGCAAATCATATCTACCACCACCACAAATTGCATTTTGCGCACCAAGATCACTTGATGTAAATTCAAATGCTGTTTTAGTGTAATAGTCAAGTCCTCGAACAAGGTAAGGATTTTCAATAAATGAAATATTGTTTTTTAACAAAAAATCCTTTAAGCCTTCATAATGTGATTTACATTCATCGCACAAATTATCAAGTATCGAAGGAGCATTTTGCTTAATCTCAATATCTTTTTCATCCTTTGAATCTAAAATTCTAAGGGGATTTTTGTTTAATCGATGTTGACTCTCTAAAGAGAGTTTTTCTTTTATTGGTTCAAAATATTCAACAAGTTTTTTAATAAAATTCGGTCTGCAATTCTGACATCCCACACTATTTAAGTGTAATTCAAGATTCTTAACATTCAATTGCTCTAATAAATCAAAAGCTAAGATTATTAATTCCCCATCAGCGGTATAATTTTTCACTCCAAATATTTCAGCCCCAACTTGATGAAATTGTCTTAACCTACCCGATTGCGGTCTTTCCTGTCGAAACATGGGAGAAATATAATAGAACTTATTTACTGATCTAATTTCACCAAGATTGTGTTGAATAAATGCTCTAACTACAGCGGCGGTCATTTCTGGTTTCAGTGTAAGTGAATTATCACTTTTATCTTTGAAGGTATACATTTCTTTTCCAACGATATCGGTTTCATTACCGATACCCCTTGCAAAAAGTGAAGTTTCCTCAAAGATAGGTGTTCTGATTTCAGTAAAATTATAATTCTTCATTACTTTATGAACAATACTTTCAAGTCGCTGCCATCTAAAAATTTCAGGTTGAAAAATATCTTTAGTCCCGCGAATAGATTTAAACAATTTTACCCCGCTAATTTTTGTGATGGGATTAATTAAACATCAAAGTAATTAGATTCTTCTCTTTTGAAAATTTCCAGTACTTCTTCTTTAGTTTTTGCATTCAAAAGACTTTCACGAAAATCATCATTGTTCATCAGTCTCGAAATTCTACTCAGCAATTTTATGTGAGAACTTACAAGACTATCTTTACCTACCATTAGTAAAACAAGTCGTACTGGTTGATTATCAAGCGCTTCATAATTTAATGGTTCTTTTGTAATTGCAAAGGCTAAAACAATATCGGTAACCGCATCGGTTTTGCCATGTGGGACAGCAAATCCTTTGCCCACTCCAGTACTTAAAATTTTCTCTCTCTCATAAACACAATTTCTGACTTTTTCTTTATCCATAACTTTACCTGATTTAGCGATAACATCTATTAATTTATCAATTAATTCGTATTTATCCTTAGCTTCGACATTTAATAAAATATTATCTTCGTTTAAAAAATCGCTCACTTTCATTTCGTACCTTTTTTATTTAATACTGGTCGAAAGATTTTTTCACTAATTTTGTAGTGCAAAGTTATAAATAAAAAATAAATTAACATATAAGAGGCTTAAATGGACATTCAAGGCAAATCAATACTAATCCTTGGCGGATGGGGATTAGTAGGTTTCGCAATTGCCCGACGAGTTATTGTCGAGAATCCTTCTAAAATTATTATCGCATCTCTTAATGAATGGGAAGCAAAAGAAGCAGTAGAAAATCTTTCTAAAGAATTTCCTGATTTTCCAAAAGAGAATTTAATCCCATGGTGGGGAAATATTCTTTTAAGAGAAGAATGGAAAGATCAGAATAAACTTGAACTCCTTAAAAATCCTGAAATAAGAAAAGTCTTAATTGATGATATTCTTGAAGAACTAAACGACGAAATCTTAAAAGCACAAAGTCTTTATCAATTAATCATAAAATATAAACCATCTATTATAATTGACAGCATCAATACTGCTACCGGAATTGCCTATCAAAACATTTACAGTGTTGGCAGAGAGGTTAAAAAAGCAATAAAATCAAAAAATATTGATGAAATAATCGAACAAAGTGAAAGATTACTTGCAACACTATACATTCCTCAACTCATTAGACATGTTCAAATTCTTTACAAAAGTATGGAAGAAGCTAAAACTCAGGTTTATATTAAAATTGGTACAAGCGGAACCGGTGGAATGGGTCTTAATATTCCTTATACACATAGTGAAGAGAAACCATCACGTGTTCTTTTAAGTAAATCATCTGTGGCAGGAGCTCATACACTATTACTGTTTTTGTTAGCTCGCACTCCTAATGCTCCAATAACAAAAGAGATAAAACCAACCGCTGCAATTGCGTGGAAGAAAATTGGATTTGGCGAGATAAAAAAAGGGGGGAAACCTGTTGAATTATTTGATCTTAACCCCGACTTAGCAATTGAATTAACAGATGTATTCAAAATAAAGGACGATATCCCGGTAGAAAAAACCGGAGAAACACTTAAAGCTGTTTTTATTGATACTGGTGAAAATGGTATTTTTTCTCGTGGAGAATTTGATGCTATATCAAGCCTTGGACAAATGGAATATGTAACACCAGAAGAAATTGCTGAAACCGTTGTATTCGAATTGAAAGGTGGAAATACCGGACACGATATTATCAATGCTTTAGATCACGCAACACTTGAACCAACATATAGAGCTGGTTATATGCACAATTTTGCAATTAAAAAAATGAAGAAACTCGAACAACAGTATGGTGTCGAATCAGTTGCCTTTGAAATGTTAGGACCACCTCGACTCTCAAAGCTTCTTTACGAAGCCCAAATTCTAAAAATTCTTTACGGTTCTATGTTAAATGTAATTAAACAAAATCCAGCGGATATTTCACAAAAAGCTGAAGAATTAATTAAAAGTAATCGTATCCTCCGTTCACAAATTATTTCGATTGGAATACCAATTTTGATGAGAAATGGAAAGAAATTAATTCGTGGAAAAGAAATTAAAATTCCACCATATCGCGGTGATAATGAATTAAAAATCACTTCTGAAAACATTGATCTCTGGGCTCATGATGGCTGGGTTGATTTGAGAGAAAATAACTTCGAAAAGTGGATCAATCGCTTTAAAACTATAATTGAAGAAACTGAAAAAATACCCGCAGAAGATACAAGTTCAAGGTATGTTCGAAATCGTGAATTCTGGAATAATTATGAAGAAATTGATATTGGAAAGATTGTTGGATGGCTTTTCATTTATGAAGAACTCGGCGAAAGAATGAAATCATAATTAAACTCATATTCTAATTTTTAATCTTCAACTATTAACACAAACTTTAAAAAAGTTCTCTACAATCTCGTGGCCCTACTTATTTTTTAAAATTTTAAGCTAAAGACATAACAACAAAAAATTTCAAGCTAATATCGATTTCTAATAAACTTCATTTAATGTTTAAGTCTTTGGTCACAGGATCACATTTATCTATTAATATTGATTTTATTTCATGTTCTTTACGAGTAAAGAACCTGATCTCGGTAAACAGAAACATACTAATTAAATAGTATTTTTTACATCCCTTGAGTGAAAACCCAAAAACGCCATATCGTTGGAATTAAATATGAATAGCCCAGAATATAACTCTGGGTTAGATGACAGCACACAAAATAGACAACATCAAAGGAATAGAACGTGAATTAGGTTCTGAAACAAGTTCAGAATAACACTTTGAGAGGTTTTTCAATTCCAGAAACAATTTCGGAATAATGTTCTATTAAAATAAATTCTCATACATTAATAAGTCACCCTGAACTTGTTTCAGGGTCTCTTATCAAATAAAGAAGAATCCTGAAATAAATATAGGGTGATATTTTGAGGTTCTTTAGGTTCACAGACACGTTCGGAATGATTTTTCAACTTTAGATCCTGAAACAAGTTCAGGATGACAATTTAACAATTTAGTTTCTGAAACAAGTTCGGAATAACATTTTGAGAAATTTAAGATTCTGAAACAAGTTCAGGATGACAATTTAAGGATTTAGATCATGAAACAAGTTCAGAATGACGCTTTAGGAGTTTTTAGATTCTGAAACAAGTTCGGAATGATGTTCCAGGAGGTTTCTTAGATCCTGAAATATATTCGAAACAATTATAAAAAAAGAAATTCAAAATAAAATTTGAATTTTAAAAATGCCCAGAACCATAATCATATATAATCAAACTTTGCAGTAAAATGTCTCAAGATAGGAGCTTCTTCGATAATTTTCATTCCTCTGAGTTTATCCTTTTTCTTAAAGACTTCCTCAATCACCTCAATCACATAATCAATATGACTTTGAGTATAAACTCTTCTT
>CALDZP010000062.1 GCA_937944105.1 uncultured Ignavibacteria bacterium | reverse complement strand
TCCTCTCTTTTTATTACAAATTTAGAAAAAAAATAGAGATGTATTTTTATTAACTTAATTTTTTATTGAAAGATGGGTTGAATTTTTCAGGAGGCACACAATTGAGATAAATTAAATAGACAACTAAAGTAATCTGTCTATTACTTGATTTTAGATTTCTTAAGTGAATTTTTTATTTCATCAAAATAAATTTTTTAGATTGAACAAAAGAGTTATTCTTTAATTGATAAATATAAACACCTGAACTTAGATTATATTTATCAGCATCAAATTCTATTTCATATTCTCTGATTTGTTTAGGTTCGTTCACTATCTAATTTCAAATCCGAAATAAATTTTAAAAGAATAAAAAGTGATAAATCATAAAAAAGTAATGAATATGTATTTTTCAACATTTTCATCAAGACAAGTACTGATACTAATTAAGATGAAATTTGGAACGACACTTATTGGACAGCACCCAGCATTCGGAATGATAATTATTTGACACCCCACAAGTGTACAAAATAATACTTTTTGGACAGTCACTGGCATTTACTATTCATTGAAACAATTATTACAAAGTAAATGAATTTATTCATTGTGATTAGATCAATCATTTCATAGATACCTTTTTCACTATGTGAAAAATAGACAAGTCAATTCATTCCTCGCAATGACTCCAAGGTGATACAGTTATTTGTTCTCAATTAAAAATGTGTCTAGCGTTTATTGCAATAAATTGATATGATTATCTGGATTTAAGTTTATTAGAAACAGCAATCCTTAAGTTTTGATAAAATTAAAAATTTTGGTTTCAGCTTACATTTACTAAAAAATAATATTCAAATTTTTAACTTTGATCTTGATTTTATTAAAATCATCAGCAATCTTTGTAATTGAAAGAAACATATCAAAAGTTTTGAAAGATTCTAATTTTAAATCGAAGAGTAGAGATGGAGTTTATTAAAACTTATTTGAAGATATTTTTAATTGTAATAGTAACGGTTTTCTTTGCCACTCTTGCAATAATAGCCTCGGTTATTGATCGCTCTGGTAGAATTTATAATGTTTTGGGTAAAACCTGGGCTAAACTTCTGCTGTGGATTTCAGGAGTGAAAGTAAAAATCATAGGGCTTGAGAATATTAATCCTGGCGAAAATTATGTGTATGTTGCAAATCATGTAAGCGGATTTGATATTCCTGTAGTTATGGCTTCATTACCAG
The DNA here is from genome assembly GCA_937944105.1 of uncultured Ignavibacteria bacterium. Lineage (GTDB taxonomy): Bacteria > Bacteroidota > Ignavibacteria > Ch128b > Ch128b > Ch128b. The sequence continues at coordinate 7,239 of CALDZP010000062.1, read as the reverse complement.
GACAATTGAGGATTGTCTTCAAAAAAGAACTTACAAAAATTCCAGTATTTGGATGGCAATTAAGAATTGGTCCTTATATTTTAATTGATCGGGAAAATCCTGCAAAAGCAATGGAAAGTCTTGAAAAAGCGAAAAAGAAAATTGAAAAAGGAGTTTCGGTTCTTCTTTTTGCTGAAGGGACACGAAGTCTTGATGGAAATATTCAGCCTTTCAAAAGAGGTGCTTTTACGCTTGCCACAAGAAGCGGGAAAAAAATAATCCCTTTGACAATTAAAGGCACATTTGAAATCTTGCCAAAGAAAAAATTTAGAATTAAACCTGGGGAGGTGAAACTTTTTATTGATCCACCAATTGAACATAATGGTTCGATTGATAAAAAATCTGAACTTGAATTAATGGAAAGAGTTAGAAACAAAATCATAAAAAATTATTATTCTGAAAATGAAAATAACTAAAGAATTAATTTTACATATTGCTGAACTTTCACACTTAAAATTGAAAGAAGACGAAATCGAAAAATTTCAGATTGAATTAAATCAAATTCTTGAATATGTTGATAATTTAAATGAAATAGATACTTCAAGTATAGAACCACTCTCACATCCTTTGCCAATTGTAAATGTATTTAGAGAGGATAGAGTTGAAAAATCTATTACAAGAGAAGAAGCCCTTAAAAATGCCCCTGAGGCAACAGATGAATTTTTTAAAGTTCCAAAGGTAATCTGATGTCAAAAATTTTAGGTTTAATCCCTGCAAGATTCGCATCAACTCGTTTACCTGGAAAACCAATTAGATTCATTGGTGATAAACCAATGATTCAACACACATATGAATCTGCTTCGAAATCAATTTATCTTGATAAGCTTGTTGTATTGACAGATGATATACGGATTTACAATGCAGTTAAAAATTTTGGTGGCGAAGTTGAATTGACCCCTGATAGCTTACAAAGTGGAACGGATCGATGTGCTTATTATTCAGAAAAATTTCCAGAGTTTGATATTGTTGTTAACATTCAAGGCGATGAACCCTTTATTGCTCGAGAAGTAATCGATAAAACAATTAAACCATTATTACAAATTGAAGAAATTAAGATCTCAACAGCCGCTACTTACTTCAAAGATTTAGAGCTTGTCAATAATCCTTCTTTTCCAAAAGTTGTTATTGATCATCAAGGATTTGCAGTTTATTTTTCTCGTTCACCGATTCCTTACTTTCAAAGTGATGAATTTGAAAAGAAATTTATTCGACATATTGGTCTTTATGTTTATAGAAGAGATGCATTATTGAAAATTACAAAGTTGCCACAAACAGCTCTTGAAAAAATTGAAAAGCTTGAACAGTTGAGAATGATTGAAAATGGATTTAAGATAAAGGTTGAAATATTCGACTATGAGCCCGTTTCCGTTGACACCGAAGATGATTTAATTTTAGCAAATAAATACTGGACAGAAAAAATCAGGAACAGGAATATAGAATGAAAAATCCAGATAAAATAGAATTAGCTAATATTCCAACTCCAATTCAATCAATTTTCTTTGAGGGTTTCGAAATTTTAATTAAAAGAGATGATTATACTGGAATTGAATGGACAGGTAATAAAATTAGAAAACTTGAATACCTTATCTTTGATGCTCTTGAAAAAAAAGCGGATGTTTTGATTACCTGCGGTGGAATACAATCTAACCATGCACGAGCAACTGCAGCTGTTGCATCACGTTTTGGATTAAAGGCTATTCTTTACCTCCGTGGAAAAGAACCAAAACACTTTGATGGTAATCTTGCTTTGGATAAACTTTTTGGGGCTGATATTAGATTTGTAACTCAAGAAGAATATGATAACATTCAGGAAATTGCAAACAAAGAAATAGAGTCAATTAAGAAAAAGGGATTAAAAGCTATTTTTATTCCTGAAGGAGGTTCATCTCCACTTGGTATCTGGGGTTACATTGAATGTGCTCAGGAAATTTCTAAACAACTAAAAATTTTTAAGAACAAACCGTCACATATTATCACTGCTGTCGGTTCAGGAGGTACTCTTGCTGGACTTGTATTAGGGAAAAAACTTTATGGACTAAAATCAAGTTTAATTGGTGTGAATGTACTCAAAACTTCTGGTGATTTTGAAAAAATTGTTTGTGAACTTGCAAATGAATGTAGCAGAAAATATAGGCTTGGTGTTAAAGTAAATTCAAAAGATTTTACAATTCTCGATGGATATTCTGAAGAAGGATATGAAAATATTTCAAAAGAAAAACTTGAGTTATTAACTTATGTCTCTCAAGATTATGGTTTATTGTTAGATCCTGCATACACTGGTAAAGCATTTTTTGGAATGGTTGATCATTTTATCTATCAGGGTAATGAATTTAATAAATTAATGTTCATTCACACTGGAGGAGTTTTTGGAATATTCCCGAAATTGAAAAAATATCTCGATACTTTAGATAATTCATCATTTAAAGTTTAAAAATTTACAACAATTAAAAGTGAGGTAATTATGCTTTTCGATTTTGATTTAATAAAAAAAGTTTATTCAGATTTTGCTGAAAAAGTTGATCACGCCAGAAAAATTCTTGGCAGACCTATGACTTATGCTGAAAAAATTCTTTATGCACATATATGGGATAAACCTTCTCGACCTTTCGAAAGAGGTAAAGATTTTGTTGAATTCCGTGTCGATCGTGTTGCCATGCAAGACGCAACAGCACAGATGGCTTTGTTACAATTTATGTCTGTTGGTTTGCCAAAAGTTGCTGTTCCGACCACTGTTCATTGTGATCACTTAATTCAGGCTCAAGTTGGAGCTGAGGCTGACTTAATGAGAGCATATGATGAAAACAAAGAAGTTTATGATTTCTTAGCTTCTGTTTCTGCAAAATATGGAATCGGTTTCTGGAAACCAGGTGCTGGTATAATTCATCAAGTAGTTCTCGAAAACTATGCTTTTCCCGGTGGTATGATGATTGGAACAGATTCGCATACTCCAAATGCTGGTGGACTTGGAATGATTGCAATTGGTGTAGGTGGTGCAGATGCCGTTGATGTTATGGCGGGAATGCCATGGGAATTGAAATTTCCTAAATTACTCGGAGTTAAGTTAACTGGCAGTCTGAATGGATGGGCTTCTCCAAAAGATGTTATATTAAAACTTGCAGGTATTCTTACAGTCAAAGGTGGAACTGGTTATATTATTGAATATTTTGGCGAAGGAACAAAATCAATCAGTTGTACTGGCAAAGGTACCATATGCAATATGGGTGCTGAAGTTGGTGCAACTACTTCAATTTTCCCATTCGATGAAAGAATGATTGATTATCTTAACTCAACTGGTAGAGATTCTGTTGCCGAACTCGCATTTAAACTTGCTTATTCTGCTGTTAATTATCTTGCTGCAGATCCAGAAGTAGAACTTGAACCTGAAAAATTCTTTGATCAGGTTATTGAAATTAATTTATCAGAACTTGAACCACATCTAAATGGACCATTTACACCAGATCTTGCCTGGCCAATTTCTAAAATGAAAGAAGCAGTTCAACAAAATAACTATCCAGAAAAAATTTCAGCAGCTCTGATTGGTAGTTGTACAAACTCAAGTTATGAAGATATTGAAAGAGCCGCCTCAGTTGCTAAACAAGCTCTTCAAAAAGGATTGAAAGCTTCAACTCAATTCACAATTACCCCTGGTTCTGAACAGATTCGTGCAACAATCGAAAGAGATGGACAACTTAAAGTATTAACTGATCTTGGTGGTATTGTTCTTGCAAATGCTTGTGGTCCTTGTATTGGAATGTGGAAGAGAATGGATGTAAAGATTGGTGAAAGAAATACAATTGTAACTTCTTTCAATAGAAATTTTGCAAAAAGAAATGATGGTAATCCTGAAACCCTTGCATTTGTAGCAAGTCCTGAAATTACAACTGCTCTTGCAATTGCTGGTAAGTTAACCTTCAATCCGATAACCGACACATTAATTAATGAATCGGGTGAAGAAGTAAAACTTGATCCACCAGAAGGTCTTGAATTACCACAAAATGGATTTGTTGTTGATGAAAAAGGTTATGTTCCTCCGGCTGAAGATGGTTCAGATATTCAAGTAATTATAAAAGAAGATAGTGAACGACTTCAAGCTCTCACTGCTTTTGAAAAATGGGATGGGAAAGATTTTATAGACTTACCTGTTTTAGTTAAAGTCAAAGGCAAATGTACTACAGATCATATTTCTCCTGCTGGACCATGGTTGAGGTATCGAGGGCATCTTGATAAAATTTCTGATAACATGTTTTTAGGTGCTGTAAATTATTTCACAAATGAAGCTGGTAAAACCAAAAATATTTTTACTGGTGAATATAAGAACATCTCTGAAGTTGCTCGTGAATATAAAAAAAATGGAATAGGTTGGGTGGTAATTGGAGATGAAAATTATGGTGAAGGCTCATCTCGTGAACATGCAGCAATGGAACCAAGATACCTCGGTGGTAAAGCGATTATTGCGAAATCATTTGCAAGAATTCATGAAACTAATCTTAAAAAACAAGGAATACTGGCTTTAACATTTGCCAATCCTGAAGATTATGATAAAATAAGAGAAGATGATAGAATTAGTATCGTAGGATTAAATGAATTTGCACCAGGTAAGCAATTAAAAATGATCGTAAAACATTCAGATGGAACAGTTGATGAAATTTGGCTAAATCACTCTTATAATGAACATCAAATTGAGTGGTTTAAAGCTGGAAGTGCCTTGAATCTTGTTGCTCAACAATTTCAAAAATCTGCTGAATTAGAAAAATCATCTGAAGTGATAGAAAAGCCGAAAAAAACCGTTCGTAAAAAGGCAGCGAGAAGGACTAAACCAAAAGGAAAGAGTAAAGTTAAGAAGTCGGCTAAGAAGGAAAAACCAAAAAAGACCACAAAGCAAACCAAAGTTCGTGAATTGAAAAAGTCTAAATCAGCCAAGGTTGCTGATAAATCTAAAGTTTCTAAGAAAAAAATGACTTCTTCTTCTAAGATCACCAAAACTTCTAAGGTTGTGAAAAAGAAATCGAGCAAGAAGTGATTTTTATTTTGATTTAGTTTCATAAGCAAGCGGATGAATATTGTTTCGTCCGCTTTTCATTTATTTATTTTTATTTGGATTGGAAAAGATAGTTTAAATGAATTATGGAAGATGTTTGGAATTTTGAATTGGTTAATTTGAATAAACAGTCATTTTGCTTAAATTTGTAAAAAATAAGGAGATTTGATGGCAACACATAAATCCGCTATTAAACGACATAGACAGAGCTTGAAAAGAAGAGCAATGAATCGTGCAAGAAAAAGTGAATTGAAAACATGGATTAAAAAAGTAAGAATGGCAAAAGATAAAGCAACCGCACGAGAAGCATATAATAAAGTTGTTTCTTTACTTGATAAACTTGCCACAAAAGGAATTATCCATAAAAATAAGGCTTCAAATCAAAAATCAAGGCTCGCTCTTTTTATTAACAAGCTTCCTCAGTCAAATTAATTTTAATTTAATCAGATAATAATTCTTTAAGAGCTTTTTGGTGTGTTCCAAAAAGCTTTTTTATTTTAAAGTCATTTTTTTACATCCTTTATCTGAAAAAAATCGTCTATTAAATTTTCCCTCATTTTCTGCTTTTAATTTATTATCTTGATTATATATTACCTTCAAAAAAGAAGAATCTTTGAATATTTACTCTATTAAAAAGTTTCTTCAATCGAAATTCTTTGGTTGAAAATTTCAGTTATGTATTTTTCATATAAATAGAGAAATTTGTAAAAAAAAGAGGATTAAATGTTAGATATTCTGCTCAAGGTACTTAAAGAAACATTTGAAATTACGCTTATTGTAGTGTTAATGATGATATTTATCGATTTAATAAATACCTGGACAAATGGGAAAATCAAAAGTTTTCTTGAAGGTAAAAGTCGGTATCGTCAATATTTCGTATCTTCTCTTATAGGAGTTATTCCAGGTTGTTTCGGTGGAATAACGAATGTTTCACTCTATATGCATGGGTTGATTAGCTTTGGAGCCTTAGCAGGTTCTATGATAGCAGTTTCAGGCGATGAAGCTTATGTAATGCTCGCAATGATTCCAGATACAGCTTTAATTTTATTTATCATACTCTTTTTTCTCGGAATAGTAGGTGGAATTGTAATTGATAAATTTATGAAAAAAATTAACATGAATGTTTGTATTAATTGTGAGAGTTTAGTCGTACATGATACAGAAAGATCTCTAAAACATTTTCTTTTTGAACATATTTGGGAGCACATATTAAAAAAACACATCTGGAAGATTTTTTTATGGACTTTTGCTGCGCTGTTGATTGTAGATCTAAGTCTGGAATATTTTGACATTCAAGCTTTCTCTTCAAAATACAAATTAGCATTTCTTTTTATTGGTGCTCTCGTTGGTCTTATTCCTGTTTCGGGTCCACATATTTTTATTGTTCAATTATATGCCACAGGGGTTGTACCTTTTTCCGTTCTTTTGACAAGTTCAATTGTACAGGATGGACATGGAATGTTGCCGTTGCTTTCTTATTCATTAAAAGATTCGATACTTATAAAATCTTTTAATTTCGTTTTTGGTATCGTAGTAGGATTAATTTTATTTTCACTGGGGATTTAATCAGTATAATTTCCTAAACTAAATTTTTATCTTCCCTCAAAAAATTAATTGAAAAATAAGAATCGTTACTTTTTTTTCTGAATCTAATATCTTTAAGAAGCTAAAAATTAAACAAAAGAGGAGTTTAGTATGAAAAGATTTATCGTTTTGTTTTTATTTTATGTTTCTACAATTATTTTGAATGCACAAGGTAATCAACTGGTTGTTGAAAGCAAGAGCAAATTTAATTTTAACCAGACAGTTGACTCACTTATTAAAATTGTTGAGCGAAATAAATGGAAAGTAATTATTGTTCACGATCTTCAGGCATCTTTAATGAAAAATGGCAAAGAAATCTTACCAGTAAAAATAATAGAAATCTGTAATCCAGAATATTCTTTTAATGTGCTTAACAAAGATGAATTTAGAGCTTTTTCCTCAATGATGCCGTGCAGGATTTCTGTTTACGAAAAGTCTGATGGGAAAACTTATGTATCGAGAATCAATTCTGAGCTTATGATGGAATTTTTGAAGGATAAAGAATGTAAATCAATGATAAATGCATTGAACGATATTGAAAAGTTTGTCGATTATGTTTCCTACTAAATTACAGGTAT
>CALDZP010000061.1 GCA_937944105.1 uncultured Ignavibacteria bacterium | reverse complement strand
ATTGTCACCTACATTAAATGTCTTTGTAATTGAATAAACTGAATCACCATCTGGATCACTTAACTGATCTGAAAGTCCACTCCAACCATTGAAGTTACCTCGAATGACAAGTAAATCACTTGACGGAACAAATTTACCTTTTAGTATTGCAACTCTCATATTGATATTAAAAGTAACCTGAGCTTGTGCGGTTATTACTGAATCATTATCAAAATAGAAATTATAAGTTTTATCACCCTCTTCAAATACAATCACTCTATTTGGAATACTTTCCCAGATATCTAGATTATCTTTTAAAATTACGAACTTAAATTCGGTAGTATCACCTGCAACAAAATAATTTTTTGTAATTGTATAAATTGTATCTCCATCAGGATCTGTCAACAAATCAGCATTACCACTCCAATTATTAAAATATCCGCGAACAACTAAAGAATCTTCAGCAGGATTAAATAATCCTTTTGCTGTTTTAACCTTCATATTCACATTAAATGTGACATTAGCATATTTCTGAGTTCTATATCTTGCAATTCCATTATTGGTTCCAAGCAAGAAAATATCAAATGTTCCATCTCCATTATTTTTAAATGAAACATCACCAGTTCCATTACCATTTGGCATTGGACCTAATGGGTCAGTAACAAAAACTAATTTGCCATTTTCAATTCCACCTGAAACATCAACAAAACGTAAATTTTCATTACCAGAACCATAGTTAAAAACGGCAAGATATTTCTTCCCTGAAAATTCCATGTATTGAAGAGCAGTGCTACCAGTTGCAACAACACTACCTGGTAATGTTCCTATTAAATTTCCACTGGCATCATATTCTTTTACATTTCTTCCAGCAGAATTCAAATAAAAACCAGCAGCACCAGCCGCTTTAGGTGCAACAGTAGGAACCGTACCTTGAGTACCATCACTTAGTGTAATCTCTTCTACAGAGAATGTATTGCCATAGTCGTTAGTTGTAAACCTGAATACTTTATTTTGAGATGCAGCCGCAGCATAAATAGTTAAAGAATTATCAGAAGCACTACCTATTACTGTTATTTTGTCTCCAAGTCTATATGCAGTAGCAGTCGTAAATGATATAACATTAACTGGTGAGGCTGTTAAATTATCCCACTTGTAAATTTTAAATGGATCTGAGCTTGTATTAATAGATAAATTACAAGCAAATATTTTTCCATCTGCCGAAACTTCCACATCATTAAGTGGGAAAGTACCTCCAGAAACTCCAGTAACATCAAGAGTACCCAAACTATCCCCATCTGCTGGATTTAAAATTAAAACTTTGGCAGTGCCTAATCTTGAAACTAAAAAATACTTTTCTTCACTACCAACAACACCATAAGCCGCGCCTCTTTCAGTATGAGCCGTTCCCATAAAAGTTGGAAAATTAGATTTTGCTTGGGATTTTTCCCAGATAGTTAAAAATCGTGGTGATAGTGTTTGGGAATAAATTAAATTCCCATACAATATTACAGAGATAATTATTGTAATTAGTTTTTTCATTGTTTGTTTCCCTTTATTTTGATTTTTCATTAACAAAATTAATATATATTAAATCGTCCTCAAAAACTATTTAAGTAAACTAACTTTAAAGGTCATTGTTCTTTCATTAAATTTTAGCGAGCCAATGTAAATTCCCGAGGCAAGCTTTAAATGATCAATATTAATTTCAATTGCATTTAAACCATTTTTAATTTCAATATTATTTTGTGAAAAGACCTCTCTTCCTATAAAATCAAAAAGTTTTAGTTCACCTTTACAAATCTTATCAGAATAAAATTCTACTCTTGTTTTTGAGTTAAAAGGATTTGGATATACCGAAATTTCATTTTTATGGTTATCGATAATTTTCGTTCGTGATTGATTATCTACTTTTGTAATTATTAAATCTGGAGAAAGCTTGCGATTTAATAAAAGTAAAACTGCATCAGAATTAATATATCGTCCTGACGGTAATCCATAGTTATCGAGCTTTAAGATTTTTTTATTGCCTTTGTTTAGATAAAAATCGCCAAGTTTATACCAACCGGCATTCTGCGATTTTGTTTGATCAACATAAATTATAGTGGAATCATTTTGAGAATAGACAATATACCTCGCTTGTGTTGAATTAATGTAACTTTGAACTAAATAAACATAGAGATGGTAATTAGCATCATAAGGTATATCAACATAATATTCAATGGAAGCATAAGATGTATCATTAGTCATTGATATTCCTCCAGAGTATCCACCTGCCGGATAGTAGCTCCATTTACCTGTTTTTTTAGTTGTAAGGGAAGTATCATCCACTAAAATCCCTTTTGGTCTCCAGATATTTCCTGATCTATAGGGTAAAAAAGCCTCATTTGAGTAAAAAGTTGACTTTAAAGTATCTCCCAGTTTATTATTATTTGCCCTTAAGCCTTCATAAAAGAAAAATGACTCTCCCTTCAAACCTTTTTGTCTATTAACATTTAAAACGTTCATCAAGTAATCTTCATTAATTAACCAATTACCTATTTTCATTAACACAGCAGGGAAAAAAGTCTTTCTTTTATTTAATGGGACATAACTCAAAGACTGGTTTAGTTCATATAAATAAGATGAAAAATCATATCGATAAAGTTGAGGCATAAAAGTATCACAGTAGCCTGAGTCAACCCATGTTTTAGAATCCTGCAAATAGTTTTCATAACCCCACGGGTAAACACTCGGAGTTGAAGAAAAGATTAAATAATCACCCCTTACTTTTACCGAGTCATATAATCTTTTAAAAAATTGATTAAGTTTATTGGCTCTCCATCTTTTCCATTGAGAATTTTGAAAATCATATGGGGGCAACTGTCCATTATTTTCAGATTTATAAATTGCAACACTAACAGAGTCATAACCTCCTTCAACTGGCATGGCTGGGAGTCTATCATCAGCCTGAACACCATCTATATCATATTTATCGACAACTTCAGTAAAAAGAGAAATTAAGAAATCCTGAACTTCGGGATTTATTCCAGACAACCAGATAAACTGTGGAAAAGCTCCGTCCTTAGTTGCTAGTTTTCCTTCTCTATTTAATAGTGCCCAGTGCGGATATTTTTTTATAATGTGTCCACTATCATTTTGATTCTGTGCATACCAGGATGATAATCCATATTCAAACCAGGCTATTACTTCAATCCCGTTTTTGTGAGCTTCTATAATTACTTTTTCGAGAGGATCACGACCTGAAAATGATTGCCATATCGGAATTCCAAAATGATCATTCATCACTTTGCTTGGATATAAGGTATAACCCTTATTCCATACACATACATAAACAGTATTAATTCCAATACTGGAAAGATAATTCATTGCTTCAGTAATTAATTTATCACTAAATAAAACATTACTATCAACATTTGTTAACCATGTTCCTCGCATTTCCTGGGTTTGTGTGAAGGATACATTACAAATAATTATGAAAATAAGAAGTAAAAGTTTTTTAGTCATAAAAAAGATACTAATATTTTAGTCGTGATTTAAAGAATTAGGGAAAGAAACTTTATCCTTATAAATTTTCTTGAATAAATCAATTTGCTTTTTCAATCCCTCATAAAAGAAAAAAACTTCTCCATTTATTCCGAAATTTCTGTTCAAATTAATTTTTTGTTCCAGAAGCTCAGTGGGTGCGTAGTAATCTCCAACCTTTAATAAGATACCGGGATAAAATTTCTTGAGATCTTTATTTTCAATTTGAAAATTAACTATTTCGTAAAGGAGCTTTTCGTAATCTTCAAATTTATATCTGTACAATTGAGGACAAATTAAATCAACATTACCATTCCGAACCCACTCAAGCCAATCCTGTAGGTATTCTTCCTTACTCCAGGGATAAATACTGGGTGCCATTGAAACAATTAAATCTGGATTGTAAGATTTTACTTCGAAATAGATTCTTTCAGCGAACTTGTTCAAAATATTAGCTCGCCATTGAACCCATGCAGGGTCCCGAAAATTTTCAGGTGGTTTTGAACCATTGTGTTCCTTTTGATACAAATTCATTGTGTATTCATCATAACCACTTTCAACAGGCATTGCAGGCAAACGATCATCACCTTGAATACCATCAACTTTGTAATTTACAATCACTTCTTTAATCAATGAAAGAATAAATTCTTGAACTTCTGGATGAAATCCATTCATCCATTCAAAACCATTTTTTGAAACAAGTTTACCTTCATTATCTATTGCTTTCCAATTTGGTTTTAGTTCTAAAATTTTTCCACCGTCTTGTTTGTATGAGCTTGCAAAACCAAATTCAAACCACGCAATTACTTTAATGTTTCGTTTGTGAGCTTCTTCTATTAAAACTGAGAGTGGATCAAAATCATTAAACATAGTATCGATTTCAAAACCAGTGAAATCTTTCATGATTTTAGATTTATACTGAGTCATTCCTTTATTCCAAACCACGACAAAGATTGTATTAAAATTTAATTGATCAAGGAATTCAACTGCTTCTACAATATTTTCTTTACTTCTTAAAACATCGCTATCAACATTCGTTAACCATACTCCTCTTACTCCTTCATTTTGAGCAAAAGATAATTTCATTAAAGTAAGAATAGCTATCAAAAGGTGTAAAAAATAATTATTCATTTTTTTGAAAAAATTTTGGATTAAATGATTTACTAGATTTTCAATTTTTCAAAATTTAGCAAGTATCCCGAGTCTAATTTCATACATCTGAAATACACTAACATTTTCCAGGTCAAGGTCTAAGGTTGCCCACAATTCACCTATTATTGCTTTATAATTAGCGTTTATAATAAACCATACTGGTTCAATAATTTTCGTTGATAAATTCAACCCGGCACTAAAACCTCCGCTCCAATCCAGTTGTTTAAGTGGTGGGACTTTTAGAATTACTGCATCGTAAGTATTACCAAGAGTATCAACTCGTAAAGTATCAAAATAACCGCTTCGAAAACTTTCCCATCTATAAATTCCGAAACCAAATGTTAGCTCAGTTCTAAGGAAACCAATATCAACAATATTTGAATTTGCATTAGCTGATGCACCATAAATTTTTAAATCAGTCTCAAGTTTTGGGAGATCAAAAGTTCTTGTAAATTCAGTTCCACCAATGTTTATATTTCTTTTTATCTTTAATTTATTCCTATTTTCTTTATTGAAATTGATAAACTCAAATTTTCCAAACCATTCCCAACTCTCACTTGAGCGAAATCCATAAAAGAGATTTATTCCGCCTGCTGGCTTAAATCTTGAAGCTAATGTTCCTGTTGGAATAAGGTAAGAACCACTATAACCGAAAGAGTTTACTTTTTCTTGGGCGATTATAAAATTTGAAAAGATAAATATTATCAGAAAGATATAGGCTATATTTCTTTTCATTTTAAATTCTCAATACAAAAATGATAGATAAACCTTAAAGTTAAAGTAATCATTAATTGGGAATTGATCATATCCAAATTTTCCTTTTGTTTTAAGAAAATATTTATATCCGAAAGCTGTGCCTATTACAAAAATTTCATTAAGTTGATAATCAAATTCCACAGAACCGAACAAAGCTAAAGGATTACCGTATTTATTAGTTGCAAAATTTCTATAGCTATACTCAAAAGTATAATCTGGTTCACTAAATTTTTTTCGCCAGACCTCTTCAAGGTAAAGTCGTCTTGTATAAAAATTTATTCCTCCACCGATTTGAGGTTTTATAAAAAAAGAATTATTTATTTTGAAATTACCCTTAACTGAAATTTGAACAGGGATTAGATCCATTTTTTGGATTGGATTAAGATAAGCAGCAAGAGTAGAATCTGCTCTTAAATTATCCCGAATAATTCCAGCATATCTTTCAGTATAAAATCTCCAGTTCCATTGTTTAATTGCATCTTCTTGTTGAAGTGAAAATAAGCTGTAACCTGTTGTAAATGCGAGATAAATATTTTTAAAAATAGAAAAATCGATTTCAGCTCCACCACCAACTGCATCGATTTTTGTTACTTTTAATCTCTTACTCAAAGGATACGAATAATCAGTATAGAAAGATACTGATGATAACTTAAATTGAGCATACAAACTAATTTGCAAAAGACTTGAAACTATTAAAGTTAAAAAAATTTTGTTTTTCATAGAATTTTAGCCTGCAAAGTTAATCTCATTATGTTTCCAAGTCTACCATAATTCGAAATTGAAAAATCGAAATTGAAAGGAGCATAAGGTTCACCATTTATGCCGAAACCCATTGAATATGTTTCTTCATCATAGAAAAACTTATAACCACTTCGAATGAAGAAAATATTTTTCCATGAGAACTCTAAACCTGAATTAATTTTTTCGTCGCCATCATTTGGATGAATGGCTTCAAAAATCGTTGTTATTCTATAATCCGAAGATAAATCACCCAAAATTTCAAAAGCAGCACCTAATTTAAAGACTGCGGGCATCTTAAAAGGATCATTAATAAACTTTGCATCGGTTCCAAAATTTTGAATTGCAGCACCCAATCTTAAACTCTTAAGTCCAGTATAATAGAGAACACCACCATCTAAAAGAATGTTACTGGCTGAATAAACATCTATTTGTTCTCTAACATATTTAAGAGATAATCCAAAGGAGAATTTATCTGTCAACATTCTGGAATAAGAAATTGCAAATGCAAGAGACTTAGAACTAAATGTACCAAGAATATCATAAACTTTTTGTCCGGCTACTTTTTGAGTTTTTGGCATTTTACCATAATCAAACATCAAAGCCCCAACAGAAAAAACCCCAGCTGAAGAATTGAAAGAATAACTTGCAGCATATTGTTTGATTTCCGCAAAATAAGGTGAATAAGAAAATGAAAAATTGTGAGAAGTATTGGTAAAACCACAAATAGCAGGATTAACAAAGATTCCATCTGAATTTAAATCTGAAAGAGCAATTCCTGCCTCACCCATACCAGTTATTCTTGCATTAGCAGGAACTTCAAGAAAAACAAATCCAGCTGTTGCTGTTTTCCTGAATTCCTGAGAATATAAAATGTTATTCATAATCAGAAAAAATAAAAAAACTAAAATGCTATAAAATTTTTTAGTAAAATTTTTGACTTTCATATTTCGCTCATCTAACAATTGCAAATTTTCCAACTTTTTTACCAATTCCTGGAGCATCAACATGATAAAGATATATTCCACTCTCCACAAACTGTCCATAATCAGTAACTTGATTCCATCCAACTATTGCACCAGTTCCTTCTTTAACTTCAATCGTTTTAACTAAATCACCCCTGAGTGTGTAAATTCTTATTGTGCAAGGATTAGGCAAGTTTACAAATTGAATTTCATCGCCGGCACCTGGCTGAGAAAATCCCGCACCAATAATGAAAGGATTTGGCACAACAAGAATATCATCCAGTTTATTAAAGGCTGGAATAGTCGATTTAAACGGATAAGTTGTTCGATTTGCAAAAATTGAAGATTCTAATGGTGGAACTCTATTTGAATTTGTTTCTGGAAATCTTGCTGTTGGATTTATATTCCAGAAATTTCGACCTGTATCGAATGCTGTTACAGAATAATAATAGTTTGTACCTATTTGAACTGTTGAGTCTATGAAAATATATCTATTTTTAATTTCATCGAAATGTTTTGGATCTCTTTTATAAACAACACCAACTGAATCCCAGGGGCCAATAGGTAGATACCAGCTACGATAAATTTTATATCCTACTAAATCATATTCGCCATCATCAGGATCAGGAATATTTTCAGCTTCTGGTCCCCAGCTAATTACATTAGCAACAAACTTTTCTTTTTCACGGTAATAATCAATTGTAAATTTGGGAGAAGCTGGTGGATCGGGATGGTTCAATCCATTACCTGTTAATTGTCCTGTTAGAGGATTTCTATATTGATCATAAGTAAATTTCGCTTTATCAGCTGTTGCAAAAAAAATCCTTGAACCTTGCGTTCCTATATATGAAGCCTTATAAGAAGTATCGATTGCTATTTTATAATCAACGCCATCTACAATTTCAGCAATAGCTATAACAATTGAATCACCAGGCGGAATTGTCCAGGGACCTAATGACATCAACGACCACATTCTGTTACGACGCATAAAAACCGTATCAGCTGGATTTTGGATGAAACTTGCTGCATTAGCTGGATCCTGTAAAACTTTATATCTCGCATCCAGTGTATTAATGTTTGTGAAAGGACCTGATAAATCTATTGAATTACTCGCAGCTGACCAACCGTACTTTGCAACTCTTGTGGCTTGTTTAAAAGTATCTGGGGATGAATAGAGTAATCTTACACCAACAAATCCTGGTGCGAGATATTCACCAGATGGTTTCCCATTTTTAATTGGACCCTGAGAATATGAGAGTCCAAACTCTTCATTAGCAGGAGTTTCAAGATAATCTCCAGCTCTTCCCCATATCATTTTTCTCGATGGATCGTAAAAGAACCAGCTATTTCTGGCTCCTGCTGTTAAAGTTGGAAATAAAACACTCCATGATCTTGAATTGATATGCAAAGCATAACATAACAAAACATGAACACCATAGAGCGTATCGTAACTAATTCGACTTAAATCTCTTTCTTTAATTTCATTTGTAATGTTTTTAATTATGTACTCATATATAATATAATTTTCATCCCTTTTAGAACCTGACCACTGATGAGCTTTTCTTGTTACACGAATAGGAAGTTGTCTTTCAATATCATCTGTTTTTGTGTAATTAAAATTGTATTCCCAAACTGTTTCAATAACTTCTTCCCCTTGTTTTGGATCTTTTTGAAGCCAAAAATTTTCTCCATTTTTAAAAACATGTTTGTGTTTTGTAACAATGTATTTTGCCCCTGGCTCATTTGAGATAGTCGTTGCATATAACGACCAATCTTCAACAGTTATTATTGAATCCGGCGATTTTTTTGCCCCAATCCAGAAACCACCAGTAACAAGATGCGAAGGTGGACCACCAATGTTTTCTTTTATCCAGCTTTCATCAAACCCTGGCCAATCTAATCCAATTCCTCTCCTTCCCCAGTTCGAAAAATTAGGTCCTATCTTCCCAAAGAAAACTGAATTCCAGAGCATACCTCTATTGAAAACTAATGCTGGAGATTCAACTTCTTGTGAAAATAGTAATTCACTTTTGATTAATAAAAATAAAAAAAAGATTATGATTGATTTGAACGAAATCACTTTAGAAATATTTGTACTCAAAAACATCTTTAACCTGATATTTTTTAAAATTCAATAATACTATGAAAACAATGGTAAATGAAAATCATCAATTTAATGCAAAAATTAAATTCGACAGTAATAAATAAATTCAAACAATCAAAAAACAAGAACAAAAATTATTTTCTAACAATAAAGAGACAGACTCTAAAAACTTTTCATAGAACTTTAAACATCATAAAATAGATTTGATAAAAACTCATTAATTTCCTAAAAACCTAAACCAACTGTTAAAAATACTTGCCTTGGTATATTTCTGTATGCTCTGTAAGGCGCCACAAGGTAACTTAATCTATTGGGATCTAAACCTGGACTATCCATTGTTATTCCCTTTTCAACCCAGTTGCGAATATCGTCTTGAGTATCCATTGGTGTAATCCATTTATTATTGAATAAATTCATTACACGGATTCCAATTAACATTCTTGTACCAGCAAGCTTAAATTGTTTTTGAGCATTTAAATCAAAGCTAGATTCAAGTGGATAACGACGATTATTAACGATATCCTTTAAATCAAAAGTAGTACGATATGTAAATGGAGTACCTGATTGTGCAGTATAAGTCAGGCTAATATTAAAATTAGAAAATGGTTTGAATCCCAGGATTGAAATTCCACCATCTTCTTCAACATTATATTGAATCATTCCACGAAAACTATGAGTTCGATCAGACCCAGATAAAAATTCACCAGTAAAATTTCGTGCTTCATAATTGCGAGCTGTATTGGGATAAATCATCTCAGGTCCAAAATTTCCTTCAGTAGTTTGAGATAGAGTATAACTTAATCGATACATCCATCTATCACGAATCGCTTTTTCAAATATAACTTCAAGACCAATTGAAGAACCAAAAGCATTATTGTCAAAAGTTGTATATGAATACAATGGGATATTATCATCAGTAAATCCTGCTGGTCTATTTCTGCTTCCTGTGAAAGAAGCCACCCTTAGTAAACCAATTTGTCTTACTCTATCATTATAAAACAAAGCAACATCTAAACGATGAGTTTCTTCAATTACCTGTTGTAGACCAAATTCATAAGAAATCGTTTTCTTTGGCAGAAGATCAGGATTACCTCTTCCAGCCCAACCAGATTCTGTTCTTTGTGAAAGTGCCTGCGAAAAAATTGGCATAGAGGCAAAATGACCATATTGAAGTCTAAAAGCTGTGTTTTCTCCAATTGGGAATGAAATTCCAAGTCTCGGCAAAATAATGTATCGTGTCTTTGAATCTTTTGTTTCTGGATTTCCTCTTGAACCTGGTCCTCCAGTTCCCTGATAAAAGACATTAAATTTATCTACAGGTACACGAGCTTGAAAATTATAAGCTTCAGCCCGAACACCGAGATTGGCAATCATTCCTTCATATTCCATCTTATCTTGAATATAAAAAGCAATACCAATCGGATAAGCTCGATAATACTCAGCAAAACCAGAACGAACCAGATATGTATTTGCCTGAAAACTTGAATTGACGCCATTATTAATCATATCCCAATAATAAAAACGAAAGCCAGCTTTTAATAAATTGGTCGGAATGATCTGATTTGTATAATCTAAGCTTAAACTCCAATGATTAGTCCGATTATCCTGATAATAGTTAGTAGAAAAATTAAACGGTTGACGGAAATAATTATTCTCCCACCATACACCATCCTTCAAAATAACTCCTCTTGGATCATTTAAACTATCAAGTCGATCAGCTTCAACTCCATAACCTGCAAGATATTCATACGGTAAAATGTATATTTCTTGTTGATGAGAAATATTAGTTTCCAGAAATGACCTGGGATTAATTGTGTAAACCCAATTTAAACTTTGACTTATAGTTTGTTCTGTCCTGACAGGATCAACTGTCACATAATATTTTGTAGATACTCCCGGTGGTGAAAATGCTATACCAGACCATCTAATATCTTCCGACCCTGACCAAATCCCCCCACGATATTTCTGAAAAGCTGCCATTAACTTAAATCGATGTCC
Organism: uncultured Ignavibacteria bacterium; assembly: GCA_937944105.1. Lineage (GTDB taxonomy): Bacteria > Bacteroidota > Ignavibacteria > Ch128b > Ch128b > Ch128b. The sequence goes on along the minus strand of CALDZP010000061.1, from coordinate 38,673 downwards.
TTCTAATGGCTTATAAGTTATGTTAAGAATATAATTTTGATAAATTTGATCTTTTTCTGGAGTAGGTAACCTTGTTGGACTTTTGCGATATTCTCCTGAAAGAAAAAATTTTAATAGGTTTGGATTTTTACCAAGAGGTCCACCAAATCCAAACATAATTCTATTATACCATCGATTACGGTAGTCATAAACTCCAAGTGGATTATCATCGGACGGTGAATGATTTTTTACCCAAACACTATGTGCCCATGTAATTTCTCTATTTACAATTTCATTCCAAAGTTGAATTGCAATTGAATCTCCTGCTTTGGCTTGATTATAAAGTTCTTTATATCTTGTATCAAGTTTTAACTCTGTTATGATTAAATCTTTCATCTTAAACCAATTCTCAAGGGGACCCCATTTTCGCCATTCATAATTGTTTTTGTCATAAAGATAAGGACCCCAATGATACTGTCCTGGTGGTCTCATTTCAACTCTAATCTCACCACTAAAATTAGGAGTACCTTCTTTCATGACAACCTTTACAATTCCGGCTTGTGCGTTTCCATATTCTGCTGAAAATCCACCAGATATCATTTGAAGTTGTTGTACACCTAATGGATTGACATCATATTTCCATGAATTATTTGCTTTGTTAGTGGCAAAAGCACCTGGTGCTGAAGTGGACGCATTAATTTGTTCAACTCCATTAATTTGAAAATTAACTTCGTAAGCCCCCGAACCACGAACCTGATAATCTCCCTGAGCATTTTTCATAAAACTTGAAGTTAAGTCAATAATTCCTCTAATACCTTCAATAGCAGCAACTTTTATTTGTTCATCACTTACAGTTGAAGCAGTAGAGGTTTGATCTTTAATTATTTTTGGTTTTTCAGCTATAACAACAACATCCTGAATTTGAATTGAAATATCTTTTAATCTAAAATTAACTTCTGTCGTTCTATCGATAAAAACTTCTACATCTTTCTTTGTTATTTTAGCATAACCAATGAAACTTGCACTCAAATCATATTTCCCAGGTTGAACATTCAAAATCACATATCGACCATTAACATCAGTTGTTGCTCCAATAAACAAACCTTCTAAATAAACATTTACACCCACAAGTGGTTCATTGGTTTTATCATCAACAACACGACCAGTAATTTTCCCTTTGCCACCTTGAGCGATTAAGAACGCAACTGAAAAAATTAACAAAAAGAAAACTTGTCTTAACATATTAATGAAATTTTATTTTGTAAGAACCATTTTCTTTGAAATAATTCCCTTCGTCGTTATTAATTTATAGAAATAAATTCCACTTGAAAGATTTGTTGCTTCAAATTTTCTGACATGCTTACCTGCATTTAAAAATTCATCAACTAATGTTGCAACTTCCTGACCAAGTGAATTGATGACAACAAGTTTAACATTCATCGCTTCAGGAATTGTGAATGAAATAAGAGTTGATGGATTAAATGGATTCGGGAAATTTTGATCAAGTGAAAAATTAAATAGTTGTGTTGATTTCTCATCTACTGAAGTGAATTCACCATATTGAAATTTATAAACACAACGATTAACAATATCAGTAACATAAGCAGTTAAACCATCAGCAGTCAATGCTACATCTGATGGAGCCATCATTGGAGCACCATAAGGGTCAGGATTAGTTGAACTAAACTGAGACGGAAGTTCAGCAACATCGATTGCAAAAGTTCCGGTTAATTCAAATGCCTTTACCCATCTTCTTGTTGAATCTGTACCGGCTACCCATAGTCGATTGAATTTATCAACAGTTATACCATATGGAACTGTACGATCAAAACTTAAAAGTGAATATGGATCTATTACTCTTTGTGCAGAATAAGTACCGGGACTTGATTGCGTTCCTCCAACCCAAACTGATATTCCACCAGTTATAGGCGGATTAGAATTTCTTGAAGTATACCAGGGGGTTTCTGTATTGTTATAATCTCCATCGGGAAGAACTGCAACATCTCGTATGGTACTCAAACCTGTTCCATCATGACCACCAGGTTCTTGCCCATAAGTTGGTGGTGGCACATAAGAACCGCGTGCAGGAGTTGTAACACTCTTTGTGAAATTATATAACCTGACCGATGTCTGATACGAAATACCAGTGAATGCAAATGAATCTTTAGAAACTGCGAGCCCATTTATGAATGTACCGTATCCTGATCCAGTATGATAAAAACCAAACTTTTCAACTTGATTTGTATCACCATTTGTATAATAATATTGCGAAGCAACTGTATTTGGTTTTGACCTTGGGAAAGGAACACTTCCATTAATTATCACATCTCTTTTGAGAGTTGCTATTCCTCGCAAAACATATAAATTACCTGTAAGCGTATCAGATTCACCATTTAAGTCATAGTCTATCATTTTTTTCATTACATTGTCATTTGAATCACAATACCAGATTGCATTATGCGCATTAACATCAACAATTTTTGAAGATATAACATATAATCGACCAGTTTCGTCAACAGAGCATAAATAAGGTCGCACGAAAGCAGTATCTGATTCAGGAAAATTAATTTGATATCGATATGTCCATTTTGGTTGGCTTAAAATAAAACCTGTAAAGAAAAAGATGAACAAACTTATTTGTATTAGTTTTTTCATTTTAATGCTCCTAACATTTTTACTTTCATTTTTTTTAACATATTTAATTAATTCTATAAAATCAATTTTAATCTAACAACTAATTAAAATTTACAAAAGACTTACAAAAGCCCTTCGATACTCAAACTGAATGAACGAATAGGCCCAAGGTTACCGATCATCTCAATATAATTATAGTTAAATAAATTATTGACTGTAAAATATATTCTTAATGGCAGTGATATTTGAATCAAATCAAAACTTAAATGAAAATCAACTAGAAAAACTTTATCTCTCAAATCTCCATCTTTCACGATGCCAAGTTTAATTAAATCTTCATCAATTGTCTCCAATCTATTCCAGAATCTGAAGTCAATCCCTGTTTGAATAAAATCATATTTATATGCAAGATCAACCACAATAAGATGTCTTGGACGATATTTTAAAAAAATGTTATTCTTTAAATCACGAGCCCATAAGTAAGTATATCCAAAATTAGTCTTGAGATGATTTTTGATAAATTCCGAAGAAATATTTACTTCATAACCTGTAATTCTTGCCCGAGTAATATTTTTGAATTGTATATAACTTGTAACTGGATCAATTGAAGGCTCAATGAAATTGTAAAGTTCATTATTAAATATTGCCGCATCAATTCGTACAATATCATTCAATGTAAAATTTAAACCACTTTCAAAATTCCAGTTCGATTCTGATTTTAAATCAGGATTAGGAATTACCAGTATTCCACTCACACTTGTTTTGCTAAACAGTTCCGATGGAGTAGGAGCACGATAACCACGCCCAACTGATGTTCTTAAATACAAATTATCTATCGCTTTATAATTTAATGCCAACTTTGGATTAAAATTTAATTCTGAAAGTACAGTATCCACTTTCTGATAATCGATTCTAATTCCGCCAGTAAGTTTTAAATTATTTTGAAGAAAAGAAATTTCATCCTGACCGAATAAGGCAAAACCAATTGCAACAGGATTACTAAAAATATTTGAAGTAACAGTGGCAAAGCTACCATCTATGCCAGTTATAATTTTATGATTCTCCAGAAAGTAATTAATAGAAAGTTCACTTCTTAACATTTCACTCTTTGAGGAGTTTTTTGAATCAGTATTGTCCCACCAATTATTATGAAACCAGCTATTTCTAAAGTTAATTAATGTATTAGAAGAAAAAAGATTCTGATAACTTAAATTCAAATTAAATCTTTCTGTCTTTACCCATTCACCTATTTGTGATTCTGGTGGAATAAGAGCATTTCTTGAATCTTTCCAGTAAAGATAGCTACCACTTTTGTATGTCGTTCCATTAAAAAGAAGAGAAACACTATTCGTAGGATTTAAGTTGTATTTGGATTTGAAATAAAGTGAATATCTTTTTGTGTAATTATTTAATTTGTATGAGTCATCCTCAAATCTTGAAGCCGATAGTGAAATACCCAGATCACCAATTTTTCGTGTGTGTGAAAAAGTTAATGTATTAAAATACCTTGTTCTTGGAGACCAATTCCACTCACTATAGTAAGGTTTATCATAGAAACCGCCTTGAGTCTTAAAATAAGTAATAGGTTTAGCAGAAAAATCTTTTGTAATTACATTGAGCACGCCTCCAATAGCTTGAGAGCCGTATAAAGCAGAACCGGCAGCTTTAACGACCTCAATTCTTTCAATTTCATGAACTGGAATCAGTTGCCAGATGATATCACCAGTATCACCAGTATAAAGTGGTATACCATCAATTAAAAGTAAAACTCTACTCCCGGCACCTCTTGTGTATCCACTTGAACCACGAATACTTATTTGATCAGAAGTCATATTAATTCCTGAAACATATTTCAACGCTTCATCCAATCTTCTTGTATTTCTAAATGATAATTCCTGAGAACTTAGAGCGGAAACACTAACTGGGATCTCGGAGATTTTTTGTTCATATTTACTTGCACTAACAAAAATTTCCTGAGTTTGAATTGGAGTTTGGATCAACTTAACATCAATATATGTAACTTCGTTTGGTTTAATTTCAACTTCAATAACCTTAGATTCATAACCAACCATTGAAAATCTGACAAAATGTTTTCCCACTGGTACACGAACAATTCTGAACATCCCCTTACGATTAGTTGCACTACCTATCAAGGTCTTTTCAATTTTAATATTTGCCCCTATTAAAGGAGAATTTGTTTCGTCAAGTACCTTTCCTTCAAGAATACCATAAACTTTTTGTTGTTGAGAAAAAATTAAAACAGGAATTAAAAAAATTAAAAAGATTAGTAGATTTCTAATCATTCTGCCTCCACTAATTAGGTGGTTGAATTGGGGGATTATTAAAATCAACTACAATATCGATATTTCTTTTGAAAACTCCCTTTTCAATTGTAACACTGCCAAATTTTGTAGAATCCTCTGGTGAAAAATAGATTCCTGCAACTCGCCAATCCTGTCTTCTTGGTAATGGGTTTGGAACAATTGCTTGAGCAACAACAATGTATTTAAGAGTTGAACCTTCTGCTGGTTCAATCAGAGGATTTTTATCTGATTCATAAATAAATTCACTTACACCATAAGGTATAGTGTCACTGATAAATCCAATATTCATAATATTAAAATCTGCAACTGTTTTAATTGTCTCTCTGAAAGCTACTACTCGGGTCTGGTAAATATCACTTGGCCATTGATTTTTAAATGTGATTTTTCCTGAAAAACCGGTCCGTGGTGGTTCTACTCTCGGCGCAATACCATGATCACAACCAATTATCATTGTAATTGAAAATAAAACTATAACTTGAAAAATTTTTTTAATCATAGTCCTCATCCTCAATCAGTTTTTGAATTTAATCCAGTAAAAGTCCTGGTTAGTATTTTTAGTGGTTGTATTCTTTATCATATCAAAAAATTCTTTTGTTGCTAAATTTATATTTTTATTCTCAACTCTCTTAATGTAATTATACAAAAAGTTTGATGTAAAGTCTTGAGTTTGTTTTATCATCGATAAAATAACATTGGATGTATTTGAAAAACTAAAAAGCGACAAAATGTAGGGAGCCTTAAAAATATCATCACTTTGAATCGATCTTAAAATCAATAATTTTGGTTTAAAGCTCAATAATTGACGCAAATAAAATCTTGAACTGTTTCGGTTACTCTTTATTCCGGAATAAATAAATTCTGGAGATGATTGATTAATAAAAAATTCATCAAGAGATATTATGCAATCTAAATTTATGTTTCCTTGAGTATTTTGGTTATTTATTTTTTGTCTTATATCTTTACTTAAATCAATTTTTAAATCTCTTTGTGAGGTTTTTTTATCTTTATTTGATGATAGACTTTCTGCTTTTGATGATTTTTTATTTTGCAGGTAATCTGCTGAAATTAATTCTCCACCATATAAGACACCAGTCGAGTTAATTTGATTATCACTTTTCTTTTCTCTTATGAAATAGGAATAACTAATGTTGAAACTTTCGGCAATAAATTGATTATATCTTTTCGAATAAAAAAGATGTGAGACAAAGTCGAATTCTGTCCCGTTAATAAGAAAGATTAACTCAGTTACATTATTACCTATTTTATTTACTTCTGAAAGTAACTCATCAGCAATTTCACCAAAGTTTTGTGAAGAAAATTCTTTCAACTCATTTTGATTAAATTCACTAATATTCGTTCTAAAAATTTTTAGACTGAAGGATAGATTATGATTATTAATTTTTATTGATTTTGATTTAATTTCTTTATTGGAAATAATGAAAAAATTTAGGTATTCACCGGCAGGAAAAAACTCTATATAAATTGTATTTTCATCCAGTACAAATTTTGGAAATGATTTTTCTTTCGTAATTAATTTTAAAAACGAAAAATCGTCAGACAAAGACAAAATTAAATCGTTAATTTTTTTTGAAATATCGTTAATTTCTTTTCTTGCAATCTTAATTTTTTCTTTTATCCTTTGTGCAAACGGTAACGATAATTCCTGATTTAAAATCGTTTCATAAGTATCTTTTTTCAAAATCAAACTTTTGAGCAATTGAAATTTATCTGACACCTCTTTACTTAAAAATTTAAAATCTCTAAATCTCAAAAAGTACTCTAAAGATTGTTGCAATTTTATAGTTTCAATTAATTTTAGTGCTTCAAAAGATTTCTGCCGTTCACAAAAAGTTCTAATAAATGCCAGATCATATTCAGGCTTAATTGCAAAATATCTGATATGATCATCAGGTTTCAGTTTAAAATGTAAATTAAATGATTCCAGCTTTGAAAAAAGCTCTAATGATTTCTTAAACTCACCCGTCTTAAAGTAAAACGATGAAACAATAGTTAATGCCTTTTGTAAGTTTTGCAAATCATAATTTTCTTCAAAACGATTGATTGCAAATTGAAAAAATCTCTCTGCTTGATTTTTATCACTTTGATTGTCATAGATGAAATAGAGTTGTTCATAACATTTAGCAATTTTCAGTTGTAAAATTGGTGACAAAAATTTCAAAAATGAATTTTCACTCAGATTCAATGCTTCTTTATAATACTCAAGTGCCTTTGAAAATGATTGATTTTTAAACTCACAATCACCAAGGTTATTATTAATTGAAATTAAAATTTGTTGATTTGATTCTGCAGTCTGGACTGAATTTAATGCCAGTTCAAATATTTCTTTTGCTCTGAAAATTTGATCTTCATAAAAATAAACCAATCCAGTATTATTATAAATCTCTTGAATTAAATATATCGTTCCGGTTTTATTTATAATTTCAAGCGCCATATCAAAAGATTTTAATGCTGCCGGAAAATTTTTGGATGCAATAAACAGTTCACCGATTTTATTTAATGTATAAATTTTACCTTTTATATCACCTAGTATCTCATAAGATTCAAACGCTTTATTAAAATATTCAAAAGATTTATCAAAATCCCAGAGCTCTTGATAAACTTCACCAAGATTTAGAGAAGCGATCGCTTCCGATTCTTTATCAGCAAATATTAAACTCTTCCCAATAATTTCAGAGTAAATTTTAATTGCTTCGTCATATTGACCCAAATTTGCATAAATTCCAGCCACATTATTCATTACGATTAATTCACTTTTTTTATCATTGATTGTCTTAAAATTTTCAAGTGCTTGATTATAATTATTCAAAGATTTATTAAAATCTGAAATCTGATAATAGATTAGTCCAAGGTAAATAAAAGAATTTGCTTTTCTTTGGATGTTATTTAATTTTTTCTCAATATCAATAACTTTATGAAAAAGTTGCGCAGCTTGATTAAAGTATCCTCTCTCGTAATAATCAAGAGCCTGATTAAAAAAACGGTCACTATCTTTCTGTAATTCTTTAGGTGATTTTGAGCATGTGAGTGATAAAAATGATAATAAAATTACAAAATAAATCTTTCTCATTTTTTGCTTTTTACTGATGAAATGATCTATCAAAACTGAGAGGAATTCTGGAATCAACTTCTAAATCGTTTAGCAAAACTTTTTTACTAAAATTAGACAACAAATCAACCTGAACAATTACACCAGTCCCATTTTCTCTTATTGCGGTATAGTAAAAATATTTTTCATCATTACTAAAAGAAAATTGTGGAAATATTCCTTCAGTAAAGCCTGCATCTTCTGCAATGATTTGTTTTATTTTCGACTTTGTATCAAACAAAACAATTTTTGCTGGTATTAAATCAGAATTAGAGTATGTTGTTTTCGAAAGCAAAATCATATAAGCTATATACTTTCCTGATGGTGACCATATTGGAATAACAGAATTTTCGTAAGCGGAAGTAATGTAATTAATTGGTTGATTTTCAGTCCAATCGTGGTTAACTATACCAACTCTAAAATTTGAATCAATCTTACCAATATTTATTAATAATTTTTCTCCATCAGGTGAATAAAGTGGATGAAAAATATAATGAGCAAATAATTGATTAGTTTGCTCTTCCCAGTTGAATTTAAAAGTTGCTTCTCGCTTTTTATCGTAATAAAAAATACTTTTTTCATCAAATGAAAAAATCGGTGTGACTTTACTCCAGTAATCAACCTCAATAACTCTTAAAATTTTTCCAGTGGAATCAGCAATTGTAATTCCATTCTGAGAATATGCAGCAATATATTTGCCAGATCTTGAAACAACAGGCATGTAACCATCAAAAAAATATATTTGTCTTTGACGGTACTTATCTACTTTAAAGATGGAATTACCAATATTTAATACGATATATTCTTCATTCAACCATCTCGGAAGATAAGAGTTACCATAAGAAAGTTCTGTTATCTGTTCAGAATTGGCATCTAAATAAAACGCTTTTACTGACTGAGTTAATCTATCCACTGCTGTAAAAACAATCTGTCCAAAAAGGTTAGATAACAATATCAAAACAATTAAAAACACTCGCATCATTCAATTTCACCTATAATTAGAATTTCTTCGTCTAATTTTTTCAGTTCATTTTTTAAGTCATCAACTAAAGATTTATCAACAATTAATATCATTCCAATTCCAAGATTGAAAACTTCTCTCATCTCTTCATCAGAAATTTTACCTGTTCTTTGAATTAACCTAAATATTTCAGGAATATCCCACGAAAACCAGTCAATTTTGACTTTCAAATTATCAGGCACTATTCGTTTTGTATTTCCAACAATTCCACCGCCTGTAATATGAGAGATCCCTTTAATGTTAAACTTATTGAGCAGTGGAAAAACTATCTTTAAATAAGATTTATGAATACGAAGTAACTCTTCACCAAGTGTTGAATTTAATTCTGGAATAAAATCATCAACTTTATATTTACTTAATAAAACTTTTCTGACAAGAGAATAACCATTAGTATGCAATCCATTTGACTTAAGCCCCAGTAAAACATCACCTTTATTAATATCTTTACCATCAATAATTTTATCCTTTTCAACAATTCCTACAATTGTACCAGAAATATCATAATCTGATTCATTGTAAAGATCAGGCATTTCAGCAGTTTCGCCACCGATTAAAGCACAATGATTTTCTCTACAAGCTTTTGATAACCCAATCATAATTTGTTCTGCAACATCTGGATTCAAACGACCGAAGGCAAGATAATCCAGAAAAAATAAAGGTTGCGCTCCAGAACATAAAATATCATTGACACAATGATTAACTAAATCCTGACCTATTGTATCGTGCTTATTCATCATAATGGCTATTTTAAGTTTTGTACCCACTCCATCAACACTTGAAACAAGCACTGGATTTTTGATATTGGTAAAATTTATATCATAAAAAGCTCCAAAGTGCCCAATGTCACTTAAAACTCTATTTGCGTTTGGATTATCCCGGTCATAAGTAGAGCGAACAAGAGTTTTAATTTTTCTTATAAATTCATCTCCTCTGGAGATACTAACGCCTGCTTTTTCATATTCTTTCATAGTTAATACGAATTTATTAATAAGGCTTGTTGAATCAAAAAATGAACAAAAATTCACAAAAATATATGCTAAATGTAAAAGAAATTTATAGAATCAATTCTTCTTAAGTGTAAAGACCAAAAAATAATATTTAATCGAAAAATTCAATAACTCAATTTTCACTAAAATTCTTAAAAATCTTAATTTTTATCTTTCTTTTCAAAATTTTATATTGCAAAATCAAGAATATGAAAAAATTTAATATAAAAAGAATACTTGTACCTACAGATTTCAGTGAAATCTCTGCTCAGGCTTTTCCATATGCTGAGGATTTAGCTACTCAATATGGTGCGGAGATTCATCTTATCCATGTTCTTGAGAAGAATCCGCCCATTCTTCTCATCAGAACATTCGATATGACAACTGAAGGTGCATTAGAAAAAATTGAAGGCGATGCCAGAAAATTACTTGAAGATTTTAAGAAAAGATTCTCATCCAATGTAAAAGTTAAAGAAGTTTTACTTCATGGAAATGATTTTGAGGAAATTGTTAATTATGCCGAAAGTAATCAAATTGATTTAATAGTAATTGCAACACATGGCAGGACTGGTCTTTTACATACTCTACTGGGTAGTGTTGCTGAAAAAGTGATAAGATATTCCAAAATCCCGGTACTTGTTGTTACCGCAACCAAAGATGAAAATTGAGGTTTAGAATGGCAAGATTAAAACATGTTGACGCATTTTGTAGTTACTGTAATAAAATGACAAAAATGGAAATCGTTGGTGAAATAGCTATTGCAGGTGATCGAAGAAAATGGACTCGTTGTAAAACATGCAAGCACACTATGGCTTTGGATGTCGATTCAAACATCAAATCATCACAAAACCTTGATCTTTCAGCGATTAAGATCGAAGATTGCAAAATTTATGATCCTACTGGTTCATTTGAAATTGGTGACTCTATTTATCATAAAGAATGGGATGATGTAGGAAAAGTTACTGGTAAAGAAACAACTTCATCTGGAATAAAAGCAATAATTGTTGAATTTGAAAAATCTGGTACAAAAAGATTATTAGAACAATTTCATGTACAACCAAACTAATGGAGGTATTTTTTGGTCGGAATTATTATCGGTGAAAACGAAAGCTTAGACAAAGCATTAAAGAGATTCAAAAAGAAATACGAAAGAGCCGGTATTCTTAAAGAATACAAAAAAAGAACTTTTTACTTGAAGCCTTCAGTAAGAAAAAAGATGAAAACCGCAAAAGCAATTAGAAGGCTTCAGAAACTCATGAAAGAAGAAATGGAAAAATAGTTTTTCCAGTTTCAACTTTCCTTTATAAATAATTTTTTGTTAAAAAACTTTTCAATTCATTAAAAGCTTGTTCGGGTGTATCACAATAAGTGAAGATTTTTGTGTCTTCTTTATTAATACACCCATGTTCTATCATAGTATCGAAATTTAAAACTTTCTTCCAGTAAGATGACCCATAAATAATAACAGCCATTTTCTTTGAAATCTTACCTGTTTGAATAAGAGTTAAAACTTCCATTAGTTCATCAAGTGTACCATATCCACCTGGAAAAATCACTAGTGCCTTCGCAAGATATACCAACCAAAATTTTCTCATAAAGAAATAATGAAATTCGAAACTCAACTCTTCATTTACATATTTATTAACAAATTGTTCAGTGGGAATAGAAATATTCAATCCTATTGTCTTCCCTTTCCCTAACCTTGCACCACGATTAGCTGCTTCCATAATTCCTGGTCCACCTCCTGTACATATAACAAATCTTCTCCCTTCGGAAGGAAGTGATTGTGACCATTCTGTTATCATCTTAGATAACTGTAGAGCATCTTCATAATATTTTGACATTTCTAGAGCAATTTGTGCTTTTCTTAATCTCTCAGGAAAATCTTTAATTTTTTTTGGATCCAGCTTCTTAACTTCATTATACATTTTCTGCGCAACTTTGCGTTCCACAATCCGTGAACTTCCAAAAAAAACAATTGTATCTTTTATGTTTAATTTATTAAATCTACTTTGTGGTTCGAGAAATTCAGCTATTATTCTTATTATTCTTGCATCGGGTGAATTTAAGAATTCCAGATTTTTATAAGCTTTAGTAGGCATTTTAACTCCTTCGAATTTAAATTAGTGAACGCCCGCCATCAACGGGAATAACTATTCCAGTAATAAAATTATTTTTAATAATAAAGTCTATTGTTTTAATGATGTTATCAATTTTGCCATACCTTCGTAAAGGTATCTTAGAAAGTGGCATTTTCTCTATATCATTCTTATCAGATTCAGTTTCAATATAACCTGGCGCAATTGAAATGACCCTAATCTTCGGAGCTAATTCCAAAGCTAAAGAACGAGTTAATGCAATAACTCCCGATTTTGATAGATTGTATAAACTTCTACCTTTCCATGGTATTAGACCACCTACAGACGAAAAATTAATTATGACAGAATCAACAGTCATTATTTTAGAAAATTTTTGCGCAAGGAAATAATTTGATTTTAAGTTTAAATTCATTACATAATCGTATTCTTCTTCAGTTGTATTTTCAAAATCATTTTTTATAAATATTCCGGCTGCATTGATCAATAAATCAAGTTGGGAATATTTTAATTTAAACTGTGATAGAAGCTTATCAATGCCCTTTAGATTTGATAAATCACATTTAAAAAAAATTAAATTTTCACTTAACAGTCCAGCTTTTTTCTTAAGTTCTTTAACTTTTTCTTTAGAATCTTTAAATGTTACAACAACTTCATAGTTCTCTTTTAATAAATATAAAACTATCTCTTTACCAATTTTACCAGTTCCACCAGTAACTAAAGCTATTTTCATTTTTGATTCAATTTAACAAATACTAATTTTGCAAGCAATAAATTGGTCTCCTTATGATTATTTTTTTATTTTTCTTTCTTATCAAATTCAATGTCTTGTATACAAATAATTCAATCACTAATGAAATAATTAAACTTCTTAATAAAAATCTTCCAAAAGATGCAAAGTATTCACTCACATGTTTTTCTACATCAAAGAAAGAATATTTGATTAGAATTAATTCTGATATTCCACTGATACCAGCTTCGACTAACAAGCTTTTTACCTCTGGAATTGCTCTATTAACTCTAGGTGCAGATTACTCCATAAATACAGAAGTTTATTGTGATGATAGTAATTTAAATGACAGTATAATTAATGGTAATCTATATCTCAAGGGTTATGGCGATCCAACTCTAACAAATGCTGATTTAATTACACTTGCTAAGAAAATAAAAGAAATAGGTATAAAAGCCATCACTGGAAATATAATAACTGATGATACCTTTTTTGAGGGTACTTTTCTTAGAAATGAATGGATTGAAGATGAAAATATTTCTGTCCCCCTTCCATTAATATCTGCAATTACTGTCGATAAAAACTCAATTTATCTTAGAGTAACAGGTTCATCAAAATTAAACAAACCTGCAATAATAGATTTAGAAAATAATTTAGATTATTTCAAATTTATAAATACAACAAAAACTACAAAAAATAAGACCAGAATATTTGCAAAATCTAATTTCGAAAATGGTAAAGAAATAATAACTATCGGTGGTAATATCCGTCGGAATACGACAACAAATGTTTTGGTACATTTATCAAATCCTTCTTTGTATGCAGGGCACTTATTATCAAAACATCTAAGAGAAAATGGAATTAGTTTCTGGGGTGAGATTAAAAAAGGTAAAACAAAGAAGTTTTCAAATAGGCTGGCTGTTATTGAAACTCCACTTGTTGAATTAATAAAGCCAATAAATAAAAACAGTAACAATTTTTTTGCTGAACATCTCTATCTAATTTTAGGAGCACAATACTCTGGTGGAAATGGTAGTCCTTTCGATGCTTCTAAAGCAATAAATACCTTTTTAAAATCTATTAACATCTATAATAATGATGTGAATATAGTTGATGGATCAGGCATTTCAAGAAATAATCAATTCTCCACAGAAGTATTGGTAAAATTCCTTTATCATATATATTTAAATCCATTAATTTATAATGAATTTCATAACTCCTTATCTATTCCTCAAGTAGATGGAACCTTATTTTCACGCTTTGATAATTTATATTCTCACGAGAGATTGCGAGGAAAAACAGGAACATTAAATGGCGTAACAGCTTTAGCTGGATATGTAGTTTCAAAAAGTGGGGATTTATTAATCTTTTCAATAAATTTTAATTATTCAAGAGGAAGTCAATTAAAGATGAGAGGACTTCAGGATAAAATAATAACATTGATAGCAGATAATTTTTAAGTTTTATAATTTATCTTAAACCATTTTGAAATTTAATAGTCAAATGAACAAAAAAGGGAGGACATATGAAAAAGATAGCTCTCATTTTAATAAGCGTTGTTATACCGTTAGTATTGTTTAACTGTAAATCAAATGTTGTTGAGCCAGAATATTTAGATGATGCAATTTTAACTTCACTTATTGAAAGTGAAGAATCACTCAATAATTTTGACGAAAACTTTAATGATGGGGATGCAAACCCATTCATTCTAGAAAAAGTCCAGACTGATCTTTATCCAATTAAGGTTGGGAGAAGAGTTACAAAGATTGAAAGAAGTTTTGACAGAAATGTTATTGGTGATTCTGCTAAGGTTACAATCACAACAAAATACACGGGTCATTTAATAATTGTAGGTAAACTTACTCCAATTACTCCAGGTGACACAACCCAACGAGCTGATACAATCATAACAAAACCTTTTGTTGAAACTATCAAGAGAAATGTAACATTTATCAGGACAAATCCTAAAAATGATAGAAGTCATGGATGGAAAATCCAGTCGATTTCTTTGCCTGAAGGTTCGACTACAGTCAAAAACATAAAAATCAACAAAGTCGAATTATTAAAGACAGGAGCTGATCCAATAATTATAACTTCACCTCTTGACACATATTTCTTCATTGGAGATCCTAAGAAAGATTTCCCTGAAAGAAAGAAAAATGATGAGGTTACACTTAAAGTATATTTAACTTCCAATTCTCCAAAAGAAGATTTTGTTACTATCACATATGGTAAAAGAGTAGCTGGCCAAATCTATAAAATTAAACGCAAGTTGAATCTTATCTCATCCACACAAGTTGGAGACCAATGGGAAAAAGTTTATCAAGGAACATGGAACATATTTATAAGCCATCCATTTGGAAAATTTCATTCAGTAATTAATGCTGTAACCAATGAAACTATTTTCTCAATTGAAGGTAGTGTTTCAAGCTCAACGTGGGGAATTCCTTACAAAGTAAACTAAAAGGATAAATTCCTTAATAAAAAGGTTGTTTCGAATTACTCGAAACAACCTTTTTCATTTTAATTAAAAATTCAGATTATTTTGTTTGTTGAGGTTGAGTTGGAGGTAAAGCTGGTCGAGTAGGTAAAGATTGCAAACCTTTTTTCTGAATAATACTTTCCTTCATTTTTTCCTGTGATGAGGAGGGTAATGCAACAAGATTGATAAAAATCGCAAGTAACATAAGAGTGATTGCAAGTACCCAGGTTGTTTTCATTAAGAAGTCAGCGGTTCTTCGAACACCAAAAATCGCTCCCATTTCTCCAGGTCCACCAAAGGTACCAGCTAAACCACCACCTTTACTCGACTGCATCAATACAACAGCAATTAACAAAAGTGAAATAAAAACTGACAAGATCAATAAAAATGTAAACATAATTACTCCTTTATTAGTAGCGAGGGAGGGATTCGAACCCCCGACACGTGGATTATGATTCCACTGCTCTAACCAACTGAGCTACCTCGCCAATGATTTCAAATAATAAATTTGAATACAAATATAAGAATGAATTAAAATTTAGGCAAAAAGTAGAAAAGAAAATAAAAAGAGGATTCCGGTAAAAAAACTAACGGAATCCTCCAGATTATGAGAGATTAAATTTTGATATTTAATGAAGCGCTTACGGTGTTATATTTTGCAATGCTGTAATCAACACTTATTCCTAATAATGCCAATTTCAAGGTTGCACCAAGTGTTATTCTTGTACTATTCTCACCTTCAATTGAATACTTAATTGTTGATGGAGATGGCCCAGTTGGTGTATCATAAACTACATCATACTGAACATCAATGGATGAACTTTCGAAACTTAAGCCGGCATAAGGTTCAATGTTTAATGCACCCGGTCCAAATCTTTTCGATGCAAATATTCCAAACATTGATGCAGAGGTTTTGAATATTTTACCAACTTCTAATGACTGAGTAAAATATCCCACAGATACATTTACTGGAACTGGGAATGGAACCCACATTGTTGGATTGTGCTGAATTCCAAATCCAGTATATTTAAATTTTCCAAGATCCGGACTAATATCAAATTCAGGTAAATATCTAATTGCTACTTGTGTGCCAAAAATTGTTCCAAAAGAAACTTGTGGAACTGCAAGAGGTAAAGCAGGCAATTCTTCCAGATAACCTGTTACAGGAAGAACAATGGTTTTCTGTCCAATAGTTTCTCCTTGAATTGTGGCACCGGGGAAAACGACTTTAATTGAGTCAGTTTTTTTACCAACAATTGTAGGACCATTAATTGAAACAGTAAAATCTCTGCTCATTATCTCATTTCGTATTTGTGTTCTACGAGTTCCAGTGATATTACTTGGAATTAATTGTTCCGCTTGATCATTATTAAAGCGAAAACTACCGCTTGAACTAAAAGTTTGGTTACTGGAACCAAAGAGAGTAGCCATACCGACAAAACCAATTTCAAGATCAAAACTGAATTTTGTCGCTTTTGGTGCACCATGAACCCATCCAGAATTTAAGTTAGCCCCAAATGCAGATGTGATTGGAGCAACATATGCTTTACTAGCATCACCTGTGATTTTTGCAAGTGTTTGTTCCAGTTCTGAATTCTGTGCTTGTAAAAATCCACAGACAACAAAAAAGAAAGAAAATAGAAATAAAAGTTGGCGTCTCATAGGACCCTCCGATTTATTAATGATTAGTTTAGTTATTTTATGTTTCATTTAATTTTGAATTCTTATCTGATACAAAATAAATACAAAAAATAAGTATGCAATAAGGCATTTGTAGTATTTTATTATAAAAATTTTTTTGTACAAAAAATCTATGCATATCTTGAAAATTCGTTTATCAATTCCCTAAATGTAGTTTTTCCATAAGAATGCAATAACTCTAAATCATCATAATTTATTTTTATTAATTCTTCGGTGTTCAAAATTGCCTGCTCTACTGTTCTAATTCCCGGGATCACTGTCGAAATGCTTTCATGATTCATAACAAAACTCAATGCTAGTGTGGTTGGATTTACTTTATAATTTTTTGACATTTCAAAGAAAGGTTTCAATTGATTTAATGATTCTTTGAGCAGATATGGATTGAGTCTAAAAGATCTATGATCATCTGGAGAAAAAGTTGTATTCTCAGAAAATTTACCTGTTAACAAACCAAACTGCAGAGGCATTCGAGCAATAATTCCGAAGTTAAATTTAGTCGCAAGTGGAATCACTTCTTCAAGTGCAATTTGATTAATAACATTTAAAACAACTTGAATAGTATGTCCAATATTTTTCTCAGCAATAAATCTCATTTCTGATTCAGGTTTATATGTGTTTAAAGAAATTCCCCAGAATCTAATTTTACCTTGCTTTTTAAGTTCCTCCATTGCTTCAATACATTCACCATTTTCAAGATGTTCTATTCTTGCACTGTGTAATTGATAAATATCAATGTAATCTCTTCTTAAGCGTTTTAAGCTTTGTTCACAAGCACTTAAAATATAGTTTTTGGAATAATTTAATTTTATTGTACCATCAGGTAGAAGTTCATGACCGACTTTTGTTGCTAAAACAATTTCATTCAACTTTGTATGAAGTACATCTCCCAAAATTTTCTCACTGTGTCCAAGTCCATAAAAATCAGCTGTGTCAAAAAAATTTATTCCTCTCTCAATAGCTTTTAATATGGCTTTTTTCGATTCTTCATCATCAACTTTACCCCAACCAATTGGAGTTTTCCCAGCCATGGCAGGACCACCAATAGCCCATGCGCCAAAACCAATTTCACTTACTTTCAATCCGGTTTTACCAAGAATTCTATATTTCATGTTAGTTTCTCAAAAATCTGTTTAACCAATCATGGACTTCTTTGTACCAGTAAATTGAATTTTGAGGTTGCAGAATCCAGTGATTCTCATCAGGATAATAAACAAGTCTTGCCGTAATTCCTTTACCTTTAAGGACACCATAAATTTCTAATCCTTGAGTAACAACAACTCTGTAATCTTTTTCACCGTGAATGATTAACATGGGCGTTTCAAAATTATGAGCATAAAAAGCAGGATTCCATTTATTTATTTGTTCATACCTTCCCTGCCATGGTGCACCGTCATAATTTTTAACTCTTTCATAGGTTAGATCGCTGGCAAATTGTCCTAATAAATTATATACACCAGCATGACTAATCAAAGCTTTGAATCGATTAGTATGACCGGCTATCCAATTAACAAGATAACCACCATAACTTCCACCGGCTGCAGCCATTCGAGTTGAATCGATAAAGTCAAAATTTTTTATCAAGAAATCAGTTGCAAGCATTATATCAGTAAAGGGTTTATCTCCATGAGCACCAACAATTGATTTCCCAAATTTTGTTCCAAAACTTGTAGAACCATGAAAATTTACCATCGAAACTATATAGCCAGGAGATGCAAAAAGTTGTGCATTCCAGCGATAGTGAAAATCATCACCAAATGTACCGTGTGGGCCACCATGTATAAGATGGACAAGTGGATATTTTTTGTTTTTGTCAAATTCTGGTGGATAAACGAGATAAAATTGAACAGAATCATTTTCTGCACCAGGGAAGTAATATTCTTCAACTTTTCCAAAATTTAAATTACCTAATAATTCATCATTAAAATTAGAAATTTTTTTGAGAGATTTTTTATTTAAATCATATTCAAAAATCTCTGCTGGTTCAGATAAAGTGCTTTTCAGAAAATATAATTTATGATTATAGATATTAATTGAATTTATTGAACCCCCAGTAAAAAGTTTAGAGAGTGAATTTTTCTTTAAATCATACTCAAAGATAGAAATTTTAGCTTTGTCTTCGGCAAGTAAGAAAACTTTACTTAAATCATTACCCTGATTGAATCCAAAAAATGAGTAATCATAATTTTCAGTAAGATTACTAACCGTTTTATTCTTAATGTCATACATCATAAGTCTTACATTATCTGCTGAATAATCTGGATCAAATTGACTACCAAAGAATAAATAATTTCCATCCTTCGAAAAATACGGAGAGGAATCATCCTGAAAATTTGCAGCGGTTATATTTATAACTTCCGATGGATTATTAACATTTAATAAGAATATATCCGAGTTTAAAGAATCATAAGGTGGTTCTGTATTGTTAGCAGAAACAGCTACCCAATTATTGTCAGGTGAAATGGAATAGGAAATACTACCATCGAGATTGAAAATTCTTTTCCATCCTGGCATCAGGTCTTTTAATTTTTTCTTTTCTAAATCCAAAACATATAATCTGGAAACATATCCATCCGTTAACCAAGTATCCCAGTATCTGTATAATCTATTTTCAGTGACTTTTGCAGAAACTTTTTTTTCTTTTCGATTCTTCAGTTCTTTTTTTAATCCATCAAAATCATTTTCGTATTCAGGTAAAATTTTGGAAACAAAAAAAATTTGCTTTCCATCGCTTGAATATTTTGGATTGGAAATACCCATCGGCATTTCATAAACCAATCTTGCTTCACCACCATCGATATCAATTTCATAAAGTTGTGGATATTCTCCATCTCGTTTTGAAATAAAAGCTATCTTAGTACTCGATGGATGCCATGCAGGTGAATTATCTGAACCTAAATTTGTTGTTAATCTTTTTGTTTCATAACTCTTAAGATTTATTAAATAAAGATCAGCATTACCTTTATTTTCTTCGATGTTATATTCAGTCACAACAAAACAAGCGTAATTTCCATCAGGAGATATAGTTAGATTGGAAAGTCGTTTTATTTGCCATAAATCTTCTGCTGTAAAATTTCTTTTATTTTGTGAAGAGATTATTATATTTTGAAAAAGAAGAAGTGAAATAATAAAATGAATAAAACTTTTCATAATTACCTCGTTTTTTTAAGAACAATTAATTTTTTCCAAAAATATGAATGAAGGGTACTTATTCAAAGATATACTAATAGTTTTAGCTTTCGCAATTCCAATTATTTATCTATTTAATAAAATAAATTTACCCTCAATTATTGGGTTTATTGTTACAGGAGTTTTAATTGGTCCAGATCTTTTAGGAATAATAAAAAATTTTGAAGGCATTAATCAACTCGCAGAAATTGGCGTTGCACTTCTACTCTTTACAATTGGTATTGAAATATCTTTTAATAACTTTTTGAAAAACTTCAAAGAAATTTTATTAATTGGAGGATTTCAAATTATAGGGACTACACTGATTGGAATTATTTTTGGTCTGGTTATTGGTTTTAGTTTACAACAATCTATTTTTTTAGGATTTTTAGTTACTCAATCCAGCTCTGCAATTATATTAAAAATGATCTCAGATCGAGATGAGATAGAAACACCGCATGGAAAAATTACTACTGGTGTTTTAGTATTTCAGGATTTGATGATAATGCCAATGATGTTGCTCTTACCACTTTTAACTGTTTCTAGTGATGTTTCATTTTTTAATATAATTGCACGTTTATTTGTTTCCATCATATTAATTATAGCGATTTTTCTTGTTGCAAGATTTTTAATGCCATATATTTTATACCAATTAATTCAAATTCAAATGCGCGATGTGTTTGTTATTGGTGTAATAGTGATAAGTTTTGGAATTGCTTTTTTTACTCAGAGCATTGGCCTTTCATTCGCAATTGGTGCTTTTATTGCCGGACTTGTTATTTCAGAAACCGATTACACTCACCAAGTTATTAGCGAAATTTTACCTCTGAAAGAAGTTTTTATCTCTTTCTTTTTTATATCGTTTGGTATGTTACTTAATTTCGAATTTCTAGTTTCCAATTTATTTATCGTCTTATCATCTATTGTCGCCATTATTGTTTTCAAATCTATTATAGTCGTTTTGATAATTTTAATCCATAAGTATCCTCTTAGAATTGCTGTTCTTACAGGATTATATATTGCACAAATTGGTGAATTTGCATTCGTATTATTATTAAAAGGTGCAGAATATTCATTATTACCACAAAATTTTTCCACTCAATTTATAACTATATCTATTTTAACAATGTTTGTTTCACCCATCATTCTAAAAAATTCACCTTACCTATCTACAAAAATTCCTCAACTTGAGAAAATTAAATCAAATGACTTTTTAGATAAATTAAATAACCATGTGATAATAATTGGATACGGATTAAATGGGAGAAATGTAAGCAAAGTTTTAAGAGAGGCTCATATACCATACATTGTAATTGAAGCAAATCCCAAAAGTGTTCTTCATGCAAAAAAAGAAGGTGAGCAAATTATTCATGGTGATGCAACTAAAAAAGAAATACTTGAACTTGCTCATGTTAAACAAGCAAAGGTAATTGTTGTTGCTATTTCAGACTCTATGGCATCAAGGATTATTACAAGGTTGGTAAGAGAATTAAACCCGCAAAGTCATTTGATCGTCAGAACCAGATATGTAAAAGACATCGAAGAGTTGGTAAAACTTGGTGCTAGTGAAGTAATTCCTGAAGAATTTGAAACTTCAATTCAAATTTTAAGTCGAGTTTTGAAGTATTATCATGTTCCGAATAGTGTAATACTTGCTCAAGCAAATACATTGCGAACTCAATGGTATGGAATATTTAGAGATGTTAGATTTACAGAACACGCTTTCGATCAAATTAATCAAATTCTCGCTCAAGGAACCATTGACACAGTTCTTATTTCTCAAGAAAGTTCAATTGTAAATAAAACATTAAAAGAAATTGATTTAAGAGCGAAAACAAACGCAACAGTTATTTCAGTTATTAGAAATAATCAATTTATCCCGAATCCTTCAGGTGATTTCAAAATACATCAAAACGATTTATTAGTATTATTTGGAACTCACAATGCAATAGATAGAGCAATTGAAATACTAACTAACAAAGTTGAAGAAAGTGAACCCAGATAAATTTCCATTTAATACTATTAATTTTCTTAAAAAATTATCTAAAAATAATAACAAAGAATGGTTTAAGAATCATAAAATTGAATACGAAAGAGATTTTTTACTCCCCGCTAAAATTGTGGTGATTGAGATCGGTAGCTTCTTAAAAAAATCTTTCCCAAATATCATTGCTGAACCTCAAATTAATAAATCAATTTTCAGATTAAACAGAGATGTTAGATTCTCAAAAAACAAAAAACCATATAAAACAAATCTTGGAATTTACTTCTGGCAAGGTAAAAGGAAAAAATTAGAATGCTCTGGATTTTACTTTCACATAGAACCCGATACATTTCTGATTGCAGCGGGTTTTTATATTTTTCCTAATGATGTATTAAAAAAATATCGAAATACTTTGCTTCAATTAGATAGAAATTCTGAACTATATAAGATAATAAACAGACTTCAGAAAAAAGGCTTTTCTATTGAAGAAAAAAAATATAAGAGGTTACCAAAAGATTTTTCCCCCGATCATCCTTTTGCAGATCTTTCTTTGCACAGTGGTCTTTACGCAATGTATGAAACAAATAATCTGGATCAATTCAGAAAGGTAGACATAATTGAATTTTCTAAATCAATTATGAAAGAGATGATGCCACTTCACAAATGGATTGTTGATAACTTATACTAAATAAATGGTGACAAAAAAAATTGTTCTCGTTAGATTGCAATGGCAACAAATATTCAGATTTGTCAGTTAGTGTGTAATTAATTTTTTGAGAAAAAAAATCTTTCTGAAAAAGAACAAACGCTAAATATTAATTCACTTAGATTCAAAAGCTACGATTAGCAACAATAATAAACCTAAAAAGTTTCTCAACTCATTATCTATAATGTTTTTTCATCACAAATAAATGTAAAGCTCTAAATACTTAATGTGAATAATACGTATTATCAAAATATTAATTACATCTTGTGTAAATATTTTTTTAAAGTGCCCCTAAATACCTTTTCAGGTATTGTCCTGTATAAGATTTTTCACAGTTCATAATTTCTTCTGGTGTACCTGTTGCAACAATTTCACCACCTTTATCTCCGGCTTCAGGTCCTAAATCAATTATGTAATCAGCATATTTTATTACATCAAGATTATGCTCGATAACCAGAATTGAATTTCCACGTTCAATTAATGCATCAAAACATTTTAATAATTTGCTAATGTCGTGAAAATGAAGACCTGTTGTAGGCTCATCAAAAATATAAAGTATATTTTCAAAGTTATCTGAAGGGATTAATTTTTCGGCAAGTTTCATTCGTTGAGCTTCACCACCAGATAAAGTTGTGGACGATTGTCCAAGTTTTAAGTAGCCAAGTCCAACATCATATAGAGGTTTCAATCTTTGAACAATTTTTTCCTGATCTTTAAAAAATTCGATAGCCTCTTCAACTGTCATCTCAAGAACATCAACAATATTTTTTCCTTTATACAAAACTTCCTGAATTTCTCTTTTAAATCTTTTCCCTTTACAATCTTCACATACAAGATAAATATCAGCAAGGAATTGCATTTCCACTTTTATATAACCTTCACCCTGGCATGTTTCGCATCGACCGCCGGGAATGTTGAAAGAAAAATATCCTGGGTAATAACCTCTTGATTCTGAAAGTGGTCTTTCTGAATAAAGCTCGCGAATATAATCCCAGGCTTTTGTATAAGTTGCTGGATTAGAACGAGAACTTCTTCCCACAGGCGATTGATCAACAATTTCAGCATTGGTTATATAGCCTAATCCATCGATGCGCGTAAATTTTCCTACCTGAACATTCTCATTGAATTTAATTTTTCTTATGGCTGGATAGAGAATGTCATTTACAAGGGTGCTTTTACCTGAACCACTTACACCAGTAATACAGACAAAAATACCTAAAGGTATATCCACATCGATATTTTTTAGATTATTTTCTCTAGCTCCATAAATTTTTATAGATAATGGTTTTCTTTTTCTTCTTTTTTCAGGTATAGGAATTTTTAATTCACCAGAAAGATATCTTCCAGTAAGTGATTTTTTATTTTTTAATAACTCATTGTAATCGCCGCAGAAAATTACTTCACCTCCATGAATCCCTGCGCCAGGACCCATATCAACAATGTAGTCTGCTTCTCTAATCATTTCAGGATCATGTTCAACAACAAGAACCGTATTTCCAAGATTTCTCAATTGATGAATGACATTGATCAATTTTAAATTATCTCTTGGATGTAAGCCAATAGAAGGTTCATCAAGAATATAGATTGCACCAACCATTTGTGAACCGAGCACAGATGCAAGATTAATACGTTGTGTTTCACCACCAGAAAGGGTACTCGAGAGTCGATCTAATTTTAAATAGCCAATTCCAACATCTACAAGAAACTTGAGTCTTTTTTTTATTTCATCAATAATTCTTTCTGCTACTTTCCAATCATACTCAGATAATTCAATGTTATTAAAAAATTCTAAAAGGGATTCGAGAGAAATATTGATCAAATCCGAAATTCTTTTTCCACCTACTCGAACATTCAAAGCATCTTTTTTTAGTCTCGAACCACCACAATCAGGACAGGTTGTATAACCTCTATAACGACTTAAAGTAATCCTATAATAAATTTTGTATGACTTTTCTTTCAATAACTCAAAAAATTTGTAAAGTCCAATAAAACCTCGTGCCCCTTCAAAAATAAATTTCTTCTCAACATCAGTTAAATTTTCAAAAGGCACACTAACACGAATACCTCGAGCTAAGGCTGCTCTAATTAACTCTCGTTGATATTGACTGAAATGCTTTTTTGTAAATGGATCAATTGCTCCTTCCTCAATAGATTTCTTTTTATCTGGAATAACAAGATCCCAATCAATGCCTATAATTTTTCCAAATCCTTGACAGGTAGGACAGGCACCGAAAGGATTATTAAATGAAAATAATCTTGGTTCTGGTTCCTGGTAAATTTTACCATGACAGTCAAATAATTTTGAGAAATGAATTAATTCTCTTGACTCGTAATCAACAATTACAAGTCTACCTTCACTCTCATTAAAAGCTGTTTCAATAGAATCACTGTAAGCTGTATCAACATTCGATAAATCAAGAGAAACTCTTTCAACAATTACAAGAATTTTTTCTTTTTCAAGTTTAAGATTTATATCTTCATTCAAATCGAAAATTTCACCGTCATAATAAATTCTTTGAAAACCCTTTGCTAATAAATATTTAAATTCTTCTTTTAACGAGCGCTTTTCGTGAGGAATTAATGGGAACGTTATTAAAAGTTTTCTTCCATCAGGGAAACTTTTAAGTTTTTCTACTACAGTATTTGTTGAATCCTTTTTTACAATTTCACCACAAACTTCACAATAAGTTTTACCAATTCTACCGAAAAGTAATCTTAAATAATCATAAATTTCGGTAGTCGTTCCAACAGTTGAACGTGGATTTTTTGCTGGAGGTTTTTGTTCAATTGCAACAGATGGCGAGATCCCCTGAATAAAATCCACATCCGGTCTGTTCATTCTTTCAAGAAATTGCCGAGCATATGAAGAGAGACTTTCAACATATCTTCGTTGACCTTCGGCATAAATTGTATCAAACACAAGGCTTGATTTACCCGAACCACTTACACCGGTAAACACAATCAATTTATTTCTTGGAAGTTCTAAATGAATATTCTTGAGATTATTCTGCCTTGCACCATGAATTATAATTTTTCGCTCTGTATTCCTATTCATAATTTTTAAAGATAAACAATCTAAATAGAATACAAAAAACAATACATTAATTTTTATGTTTTTTAATGTGTAATATTTTAATACTCAAATTATTCTCCTGTCACAAATGGATAATTCATAATATCACTGGATTTCAATCTGATCATTCGTGAAGAATTTGATTGATCTTCACCAAACATTCCATTTGCTCCAAGATTAATTGAGTATGCATTATAACCAAGCATATTTAAATAGGCTACAATATAAGCGGAAATTTCACCTGTATCTTCGTAAACAGCAATGGGTTTATCCGTTGGAAGAGTTTGTAAATAAGATGTGCTTCTTAAATCCTCATAAGGTTGATATCTAACCGCAGTTGGTGGATGTCCGTTATCTCTAATATTATACAATCGAGTTGTAGCATAACAAATTACAAAGTAGTCAAGTGAATTTGTTTTTTGATTATATGTTTTCATTATTTGATCAATATCAATTCTAACTTTTTCAAAACCATCTTCAAGTAGTTTTTTAACTCTAAATTTTACCAATTCAGAAGTAGTTCCTTTACCAAGTTCTACATCAGGTAATTCATTGAAAGAGGGTTTTGGATAATTTTGGAAGTCATAACTGCCAACGAGAAAACTATTTTTAACCTGTCTGAACCATTCAGTGGCAAATTTAGGATTCCATGAAGCCATTCCCCATTGTAGAGAATAAACATTATCATAACCACTCAGTCTTAATAACGAAGTTGCGTATGCTGCAGATTGACCTGTTGAACTTACAATGACAATTTTCTTGTAAGATGAATCTTTCATTTGATTTACAAAATCAAATAAATTTTTCATCTCTAAATTTATAGCACCTTGAATATGTCCGTCAATAAATTTTTCTTTGGGTCTTATGTCCAGTATTAAGTAACTGCCAATATTTGAATAAACCTCGGATGATTTAATAAATGCTGGCATTTTGTTTGAGTTGATATAATCACCATTGGTTTCAAAATAAACAAGTAGTTCTGCAGAATCCTGCATGTCTTTCATCATCTCAATTGGATTATCTTTAAGACAGCCTGATAAAAAGATTAAACTAACAATGAAATAAATTAAATTTATTCTTTTCATAATTAATACTCACCAATTTACTTTTAATGTTGTTGATGAAAATCCAATAAACAAACCTATCCCATCACCGTAAACATTCCACTCCACATCTCCACCACTTTGAACAAATGAATCTTTTATTGATAAACTGAATTTCTTTGTTTTAAAATAATTCTGATATTGTTTATCAAAAGCAAAAACTTTAATCGAAAAATTATTTTTAAATGAATTCAATATTTCAATTGGAATAACTGGAGTTCTTAGTTTAATTATTGCTTTTGCATCAGGATTAGGTTGCGTTACTGAATAAATATCCTCCGATTCATAAAGAATCATACTTTCCTCCATTGCAATGGCCTTAGCACCAAATACAACATCGGGTTGATTTTGTATTTCTGCCTGAATGTAAGTTCCCGAGCCATTCGTCAAAAAGTAAGCACGAATTATTTTAGGATTAGCTGGAATATATGTTTTGGCATAAACATTTTTGTTGTTCCATTTTGCAAATAATTCAAATGAAGATTGTTTTTGGGGTATGAAGGTACTTACCGGTTTATAAATTCCATCACGATTATATTTAAGTGGAATTACTCTAACACCACTCTTTAAATATGCAATAACATCTTTTAGTTCTGCTTTTGAAATCGAATAAACTTCATTTAAAGGTAGAGTTCGAGTGAAGGCAACACCATCAAATGGCTTATTCTCTTCTAAAATACCTTGAACAACAATTTTTTCATGGTATGGTAAATCAACTTCAACAACATCAATCTTTTCACAAGAATTCATTACAAATAATAATCCGATAAATACAATTGGTTTTAAGTATCTTTTCGTTTTTTGCATTTTCAACTCCTTAAAATTTAGCACTTAACGATAAAGCTGGCATAAAAGGGAACAAAGTTAATTGCTTAAGTTTCGGGATTTTTTCGCCACTGTTTGAATCAATTTCATAAGTTATGTATTGAGCAAATGGATTTTTTCGATTGTAAAGATTAAAGAAGCCTAATGAAGCCTGGCAATCGATGTTTTTAATTTTAAATATATATCCAATACTTAAATCGAGTTTATGATATGCCGGCAGACGATAAGTATTTCTTGACAAATAATCGAATCTTATATCGGTTGAATTGTTACCAATTTCAGAAAAACCAAATTGCCCAGTTGGAAGAGTATAAGCTTGACCTGTTCCATATACCCAGGTGGAAGAAACAGACCAATTATTTCCAAATGAATAAGATAAAACTACTGAAATGTCGTGTCTTCTGTCATATCGTGGATAATAAATTTTTCCACGATTAATTTCATTAAATTTTCTTCGAGTCCATGAAAGTGTATAGCCTATCCAACCATTTAGATCACCAGCTCTTTTATTCAACAGAAACTCAATTCCATAAGCTTCACCTTTTCCTATGATTAATTGTTCATCAATTTTCGTTTCCAGAGAGAAAGTTGCTGCCGGGTTAAATTCTAAGATATTGTTCAATGTTTTATAATAACCTTCGATTGAAATTTGATAAAGTCCATCGAAGAGATAAGTTTCAGCTCCAAGAATAAACTGATCCGATTTTGCAGGTTCAATCTTTTCATTTGATGGATACCATAAATCAGTTGGAAGTGAGATATCGTTTCTTGTAATCATATGTAAAAATTGATGGATTCTTGCATAAGCTGTACGGATATAGAATTCATCAAAAGGAATAGCTGTAAAAGAAATTCTTGGTTCAAGCGATAATTTCCTTCTTTCTTTGAAATAATAAATTCTTCCACCGAGATTGGTGCTAAAATATTTTGAAAGTTTCAATTCGTCATTAAAATAAAGTATTCCTTCAAGAGAGATTTGATTGTTATTTAGATTAGCTTCTCTTTCAATCTCTCCCAGAAAGAAATCACTCGAATTAAGTTTGAAATTATGCAAAGAAATTTCGGCACCAAATTTTGCTCGATTTGTTTCAGAAGGGAAAAACTCTGTTTCTCTTTTGAATGTTAAATCTGTCAAATTACTATTAGTAAAATAATTTGTTGAAGTACCAGTTCTATCTTCAAGAAAAACTTGAAAAACATAATTTGTATAACTTACAGAGGTAATTGAAAATAAAATTGGTGAAGTGATTGATGTCCAGCTAACATTAAGTGTTTTATTACCCCAGTTTATATCGTAACCAATTGCACCCTGATCGGAAGCATAAAGTTTATCGTTACCGAAAAATCCACTTACTGTAAACCAGTTAGATTCATTTAAATTCCACGTTAATTTTCCATTAAAATCATAAAAGTTATATCTTGGCAAAATTGACGACGGATAGAAAACTTTTTGTAATGCATCATAATACATCTTTCTACCGGAAATCATAATTGTAGAATTTTCACCGAGTGGACTCTCAACCAAGAAATTGCTATTGATCATTCCAAATCCAACTTTGGTCTTTAATTTATCTCTGGAACCTTCTCGAAGTTTTATATCAATTACGCTTGATAATCTACCACCATAATTTGCTGGGAAAGCCCCCTTAATTAGTTTCAAATCACTTATTGCATCAGTATTGAAAGTACTTGCAAAATTGCCCAGGTGAGTTGGATTATAAACAATCACACCATCAACAAGTGTTAAAGTTTGATCCGGTGAACCACCGCGTACATATAACCCACTGGAAATCTCTGTCGATATTTTAACGCCCGGTAATAGCTGAAGTGTTCTAAATAAATCAATTTCTCCTGTCATTGATGGTAACGTTTTAATCAATTCAGGCGAAATATTTATTACACTAATTTGATTAGCCTTTTCTGTTTCTCTTTTCTCCTTAACAACTATCTCCGGCAACATTAATTCTTCTTCTATGAGAGAAAAGTTTAATCTTACGGATTTTTGTTCATTTTTGATTTCCACAATTTGTTTAACCGAATTATATCCGAGGCTTCTCACAAGTACATAATACCTTCCTGGTGGAATGTTTGGAATTGAATAAAACCCATATCTATTGGTTATAGCTCCACGAAAAGGTGTGGATAAAAAATTTGAATCTGTGAACACAATAACACTCGCACCAATGATTGATTGACCTGAGATGCTATCCTTTACAACCCCGTTAATTGTGCTGTTTGTTACCTGAGCAAAGTTCTGCTTGAAAGATAGAAAAATTCCAACAATGAATAAAATTATTGCTATTCTCATAAAATTAATTCCATTTATAGTTCAACAAGTAATAACAAAAATACAAATCTAATTTTAGATTTAATTAACTTTTTAATTTCAAAAACAATCAATAAAAGTTCCAACGGACAATTTGGTAATTAATTGTATAAATTTTTGAAGTATCCATGAAACAATTCTTTTTAGAAAAAAATTTTATTTATTGATTTCTTAATATTCCTATTATAGGAAATATACTCAGTGGATATTTTTAATCGAGCATAGATAAGATTAAGAATAAGTGAACTCTAAATAATTTAAATAGAACTTTGGGCATCAATATTTTAATTTGTATAAACTGATGGAGGATTGATTGTATATGAAATTAATTCAAGTTCTGGTTTTGGAATTGTTGGATCAATCAGCGAGTAAAATTTCTGTTGTTCAATTTTATTTTTGGTATAGGAGAGCAAAGAATTAACTTCGAATGCACTCACAAAGAAATAATTAGCTTTCTTTTCCCTCATCCAATTAATCAAGCTATCGTATGTTGTTACATAAGGAAATTTCCAGTAACGCATACCCAAAACATATGCTACATGAGGTTTACGAGCAATAATTAAATTCGCTTCGGTTTTAATTGAATCAGGAATTTGTTTTTCAATTTCGAGAATTTCTTTCGGTCCAGAGTCAATTTGCTTTGAGTTGTATTTAATACCATCATAAGCAGACCAAATAAAAATAATGATAAAAACTATTTGACCTGAATGTAAGCTCCCAAATCTCAAATTCTTCATAAAATTATCATTTAAGAATAACATTACAATTGCTGAATAACCCGTAAGTAAAAAAAGCGAGAATCTTTCGCTATAAAAAGCAGGAAGTAATACAACAAAGGCGAAAAATACATTTAAGAAAAAGAAAACCTCGTTTTTCAAATATTTTCTTTTGAAAAGAAAAATAATTCCAATAACAAGAAAAATGGAAAATGGGAGTGGAAGAAGTTTTTGAAGGTCAGAAATAAAATTTTCATAAAAGTTTTTGATTAAAATCTCCTGAACAAAATAAACAGGATCTCTCATAATTACATCTTTAAATGAACTAAATTTTAAGGATTCAACCGATTGCCAGTAATCCCAGCTCATTTTTCCTTTACCATAAAGTTCCCACGCAGTGTTTGTATAATTTCTGTCATAAAAGAAATCACCTGTGTGAATATATTTATAAATCGACCAAGGAATATTCAGAAGTGCGAATCCAGCAATGTATATTAAAGCATGATTGATTAATGTAGAGAATTTTCTTGATGAAAATTTGAATATTAAAAAGCTAACCAAAGCAGCAGCGGGTAAAAACAATCCATTGGTTCTTGTAAGAAAAGCAAGGGATGCAAAAATTCCTGAAATAAAAATGTATGAATTTTTCAAATAGTCCCCTTTAACAAGAAAATAGATTGAAACAATCGCCAATGCACAGAAAAATAAATCAGTACCAGCTGAGTATGAGTACTGAATAAAAATTGAATTGCTTAAAATTAGAATTATACTGCCAAGTGCTACATCATAACCAAAAATTTTATGTAATGTTTTAAAAGAAAAGTAAAGAAAAATGGCAGCTGATAAAACACATAAAATTACACCAACTCTGAAAAAGTCACCAAAAATATATCCAAGAATAGCAAGTACAATTGGATACAATGGACCTTTATATCCTTCAATTATCAAATTGCCTTTCAAAAATTCTTTAGCTTCATAAACCATACCTTCGTAGAAATCTGTTTCAACACCATAATCTCCAATTTGATGATAAGTCAATGCGGCAACCAAAACTATAATGAAATAAGCTCCAATAATAAACCATGGAATTCTTTGAAAGAGTTTTTCATTTTTTATTCTAAAGAATTCGGATAAATAATTTACCTTACTGATAATTTTTTTCTTTTCTTTTGATTTATTTTTTCGATTCATAGATCTAGATAATCAGAGATTAATTACCTTTATGTGATAATCTTCAACTCTCTGTGCGTGATGTGCAATCATTTCTCCAATCAAACCGATGGCAATTGTTTGCACACCAAGTAAAATCAGTAGAATGCCGAGCCACAACATTGGTCTATTTGTTAGATACTTTCCCTGAAATGCCCATTCATAAGCAAGATAAAGATCGATACTAAAACCAGTCAAAAACAAAATAACTCCCAATGTACCGAAAAAATGTAGTGGTCTTCGCAAATATCTTGTTGTGAACAAAATAGTGATTAAATCAAGAAAACCTTTCATAAAACGACTTGCGCCAAATTTGGTTTTGCCATATCGGCGAGGGTGATGCTTTACAACAATCTCACCTACACGAAAACCATTCCAGTGTGCAAGTACAGGAAGATAACGATGCATTTCACCATAGACTTTAATACTTTGAGCGACTTCTTTTCTGTAAATTTTTAGTCCACAATTGAAATCATGGATTTTTATTCCTGTTAAAAATGATGTGACAAAATTAAAAATGCGAGATGAATATTTTTTAATAAATGGATCAAACCGAATTTTTTTCCAACCTGATATTAGATCAAAACCTTCATCTATTTTCTTAACAAGATTTGGAATTTCATGAGGATCGTCCTGAAGATCTGCATCCATTGTTACAATTAAATCACCTGTAGCATATTTGAATCCAATTGAAAGAGCTGCCGATTTACCATAATTTTTTTGAAATGAAATAAACTTAAATCTTTGATCTTCTTTTTTAATTTCATTTAAAACTTTTAATGAGTTATCGGTGCTTCCATCATCAACAATAATTACTTCAAAATCATAATCTTTCATCTCATTAAAAACTTTTCTTAACTCCAGAGCAAGCGGTCTAAGGCTATCTTCCTCATTAAAAGCTGGAATAACTATGGAAATTTTTCTTTTTTGTTTATCAGGAGATGCAACGGTTCTTCTTCTTAATTTTGGAATTATATTTCTTCTTCTTTTATTTTCCATAATGTTTATTCAAAAATTTTTTGATGATATTTTTTAACCAAACAAAAATAAGATATGAACTCGAATAAACTAAAAACTCATAACCACATTTTTTTCATTTCTTTTGCAAGATTCGCCTGTTGTTTCCACTCAAACTCAATCCTATCTATTTCATTTTGAAGAAATTCTACTAAATTTTCGGGGTCTGTTAATTTTAATCCATTTGATATATTTTCTTTATCCTTAGTAACAACAATTAAATTTCTTGCGGTCTTATATTTATTTATAAATTTATCAAGTAAATGATTATTCAAATCCACAGAATCTAAAACTATAAAAACAAAATAATCATCAAAATCATTTTTAAAGTAACTGTTTGGGTCTTTAAAGATAATTTTATAACCATTTAATTTTTTTTCTAATAATTTTTTAGCAAGTATTTTATTTAATCTATAAGAGAAAAGAATTTTGGGTTCAACAATTTTCAAATCAAAACTTACGATTGAACCTATAGAATTTTTATTTTTCTTTATAATTGGACTTTTAATTTTCAGATCACCACCAAGAATTTTAACAATATCTTTACAAATGGATAGACCTAATCCAGTTCCCCTCTCTCCAGAAGTTCCATGTCGACTAACTTTTTCCTTAAAAGTGAAAAGTTTTTCTAAAATTTCTTTATCAAAACCAATACCATAATCTTTAATAGAAAGCTCAACTCTACCATTATTTAGCAATTTCGATTGAATCCACACTTTACTTTCGGGATAACTAAATTTTATAGCATTTGAAACTAAATTTATTAAAATTCTTGAAAACAGATTCAAATCAATTAATACAAGTTTAGAATGAATATTTACGATAAGTTTTATTTTCTTTTGTTCCAGTAAACCACGAACCGAATTGAGGGAGTTATATACAGCATACTCAAGATTTTTAGGTTCAAGAGAAAAATTAAACTTTCCTGATTCAAGTAAAGACCAATCAAGCAAATTATTTATTAAATCAAGTTGATATGAAGCAGCACTTTTAATAAGATGAAGGTATGATGAAACTTCTTTTTGATCGATTGCAGGTTCCTCAAGAATTGCATTCACCAATCCTATAATACTTGAAGTGGGTGCTCTTAAATCATGAGAAAGAATATAAATCAATCTATTCTTTGTATCGTTTAAATCTCTTAAATTTTGTTCACTTTTTCTTAGTTCCAGTTCGGCTAGACGTTCTTTAGTTACATCTCGAGAAATAGAAAAAATTAATCTATCACCTGAATCAAAAGTAATTTTTAACAATTTTTCTTCAATAATTTTAATTCCTGTTTTTGACTTAAATTTATATTCACATAAATCCTCGGTTTTATCAGACTTAATAAAATCGCTTATCCATTTCTGATAATCAAAATTTTTGAATTTTAATTTTATCTGGCCTTTATTATCAATCAACTCTTCAAACAACTCTCGAGCTTTCCTGTTCATCTGAAAAATTTTCCCATCGAAATCAATTAACTTCAAAGCATTTATTGACGCTTCAAAAAGTGCTTGAAACCTTACTTCCGATTCATGAATTTTTTTGTCTTTGATTTTTTCAGTTGATCTGTCCGAAATTGTAATTAATAAATGTGGTTCATTTTTAAGATAAATTTTCTTTAAAGAAACTTCTAAATATTTTTTAATATTTTTTTGATGATACTCCAGATCAAATTGACTTTGTAGATTTGGATTGGAATCAAAGTTTTGCAAGAAATCATTAAAATTTTCTATCGAATTCTTTAGAAACTCAAGTTCAAAAATTTTTTTACCTAAAATTGTATTTATTTTGATATCGAAATATTTTTCCACATTAAGATTAGATTCAACAATTCCTTTTTCAGGCGAATAAAGAAGTATTGCTGAAGTAGAATTTTCAAATAAACTTCTTAATAGTTTTTCAGTGTTTTCATATTCTTCCTGAATTGCTTTAAGTTCACTTACATCCTGTGCAACCAGATAACATCTAATGAATTTCCCATTGATATCAAATAAAGCTCTTGCATTAATTATAGCTGAAATGTTTTCCCCGCTTTTAGTCTTAATTTGAATATGTGCATTCTTAAGTTCATTCAAAATAAGCAAATCAGAAAATTTTTTATTCAAAAGAATTGGATTCGATTCCTTGTCAAAATAATCCTGGATATTTTTCCCTATTAATTCTTCTCTCAAAAACCCTGTTTTCTGAATCCAATTTAAATTTACATCAATGATTTTACCATTCAAATCAATATTCAGCATCATGACTGGAGTATTTTTGAATAGCTCTTCATATTTAAGCCGCTCATTTAAAACACTTTGCGTAAAAATTTTTTTATCTATTGTTTCCAGAAAGATGCAACACGCAATTGAATTAGCTACTTTCCAGATTCTTAGACTAAAACTTTTAGTATTGCCTTCTTTTTCAATCAAGATAGAATCAAGAACTGAGTTTTTATCTTTTCTTATCGCAGCAATTATACCTTTACGAAAAACATCCCAGGTTTCTTTGGGCCAGAATATTCTAACTTCTTTATTGATCAACCTTTCAAGTGGTACAGCAAATATTTCTTGAGCATAAGAATTGTAAGAATATAAAACATATCTACTGAATTTATCTCTCTTGACTAACAAAACTGGAAGTGGAATTTCTAGGAAGCTGTTCAAATGTTTTTCGGCTAACCTTTCTTCCCCCGATACTGAAATAGTTTTTTCATTATCATTCATCTTCTATGTCTAAAATTCGTTCCGGTCCATATCATTAGAAATTAATTTTGTATCATCTGGTGTAATTTTTATTCCCGTTTCTTCTCTCAACTCTTCAATTTTACGAAGTGGTTTTTCAAGTTGATTTTTTCTTGTGGTCGTTAGTCTTTCAAATTCTTTTTTAGCATCGTCTATTTTTTTACCCATGTTTTCAAGAGATTTAAGAAACTCAAGCCACTGTTTATGAAATAAACCCATTAATTCTATTATTTGTGATGCCTTTTTTTCAAGACTGAAATTGTCTACTGCCTGTCTGATTATTGCTAAAATTGCGTAAAGTGTTATTGGAGAACACAGAATAACTTTTTGTTTTAAAGCTTCATCAATAATTCCTGAATCGTTTTCCATTATGAATGCATACATATGCTCGTTTGGAATGAACACCAAAACATAGTCAACCGTATTTTCAGAAGGATTGATATAGTCTCGGGTTGTTACTTCTTTAATCCTCTGACGAACATCTTTCAAAAAATTCTGCTTATATATTTCTCTCTCATTCTCACTCGTAGCATTCTGATAAGCCATATAATTATCGTATGGGAATTTTACATCCATATTTACTTTAAGTTCATTGGGTAGTATAAAAGTATAATCGGGTCGAGTATTAGCAGAGTGAATTGCTTTTTGCTTGAAATAATTAATTCCTTCTTTTAAACCACTTAAGCGTAAAATATCTTCAGCCATTCTCTCGCCCCACTGTCCACGAACTTTAGAACTTGCAAGTGCCGAAGTTAATTTACTTGTTGTTTCGTTTAGTTGTTGGATTGTTTTTTGAGATTCCGATAATTTTTGAGCAAGCATTCCAAATTTTTCTACTCGATCTTTTTCAAGTTCTTTGATTAGATTTTGAACTTTATTCAATTCATCTTGCATTGATTGTAAAGTCTGATCAATAAGCTTCTTTTTCTCCTCCAGTGTCATTGTTCCACTTTGCAATTGCTTTGAAAGAGTTTGATTAGCAAGCTGGAGAAATTGCTCTGTAATTTTATTCAATGCTTCGAAGGACAAATGGGAAAATGAGTTTTTTAAATAGTCTATTAAGTGCTGTAGTTCTTTATCTTTCTGTTCTTGAGTAACTGTTATCAAGGAAGTTGCAAGTTGCTCATAATCTTTCTTTCGCATGTGAAAGAATAAAGCTGTAATACCAGCACCAACTAATAAACCAAAAAGAAAAATTAAAATTGTATCCATAATTCAAAAACTAATATAGAAAAAATGTGAGTAAAAAATATTACTTTTAGTATGTTCGAAATTCTAAAGATTAAATTAATATACTAATCCCCAATACTTTTTAATATGAATAAAATAAACATTTATTAAGGAAATAAAACCACAATAATTTGAGTCTGTAAATTAAACTTTAAATGATACTCAAATAACTTAAATAAACTAATTGAGAAAAAATTAAAAATTTTATTTTCTTTCTTCCAGTTCTTTGGCTTTCTTGTAATAACTTTCAGCAATTCTGTAATTTCCAAGCTGTTCATGACAATAGGCAAGTCGACGATAAGTTTCAGGAGTTACTTCATCTTTCAATGATTTTAAATAGTACCAAATTGCAGTTGCATGATTTCCCATACTTTCATATGAGAGACCCAGATTAAAATTTGTTAATGGTTTCTCGTAAACGAAAAAATTCGGTACAGAATAATTTTTAAAATCAGATGATTCTAAAATTTCTTTAATGCTATTAATTTGAATAGCGAAGTTTAATTCTTTTTCCATATATGATCTCGAAGAAATAATTCCAATAACATTACCATTTTCATCCAGTAATGGGCTACCTTCCATTCCTTCTGTGGTTGAACCAGTAATCTGAAAATAAACTTTTCCAGCGCCAAAATCTCTTTTTGCACTTATCATACCTTCAGCAAATGATCGTTCAAATCCTTTTGGATTTCCAATTGTAAAAACCTTATCACCTATTTTAACATTATCTGAATTTGCAATTCCAAGAAATGGTAAATTATTACCATCAATTTTGTAAACTATTACATCTCTACGCCGATCAATTTTATAAATCGCAAGTGGCACATATTCTTTATCATTGACTTTAATTTTTACATACGTTCCACCGTTTACAAGATTATATGTAGTTACAATTTGTCCATCTGGAGTATATGTGAAACCAGAACCTACCCGCATTAAGTTGCGATTTTCATCATACACGTTAATAATCGCTACAGCATTTTTAGCTTTTTCAAAAATTTCGTAACCTGTTGGAAATTGTTGTGAATAAAGAGTTGATGCGATAAAAATCATTACAGAAAAAGTTGCTGTTGATAAAATTCTTCTCATTTTGTTTTATTCCTTAATATTTACTCGATTAAATTAATTATAATATCAGGGATTTTCAATAATTTTTTGTTTTTGTCAGTGATAAAATAATTACTCATTAAATTAAAGCTGATGAAAATTAAAAAAATTCTTGTAGCCGCAGGTTTCAGTATGTTCTAATTGCACGACAAATATTAAGATTTGAAAGTTAAGTTTTTCTTTATTAACTTTTGTCCGTATGACATAATTAAATATTTCTTATTTTTGTTCATAAGAGTTTCCTTTCAATTTTTTTCTTTAATTTCTTTTCAAATTTAATGAAAGGAAACTCTTCCTTTTTTAAAACTTCAACTAAAAATGAATATACACCCTTGCAACTTCCTTAATTGTAAAATTAATCTTAAAAATTTATTGTAGACGAAAATCAAAAAAATTCTGGTAGCTGCAGGTTTAAGCCAGCGATAAATAACTTTGGGGCACT
>CALDZP010000060.1 GCA_937944105.1 uncultured Ignavibacteria bacterium | reverse complement strand
TTATGATTGTACCGTGGGTTCTCAGCCGGAGGCTGACAGGTCAGCCAGAGGCTGACAGGTCAGCCGGAGGCTGATCCGCTTTTGGCGGAGAATTCTACTCTATCCAGAAAGATTAAGATGTGATTAAATTTTTATTTTTTGGTACCGTAAAGTCTCAAATACAATCTAACAAGGTTAGCAGTAAACTCATACTTTATGGAGAAGAATTCTGTTATTTCTATTTCTTTTAAGAATTACTTTACTACAACTGAAATAATTTCACCTTCACTTTCATTTTGATGTCTATCAATTGCAGTAACAACATATGTAATTTCACCGATTAAATTTTTATCTAAACGATCAATAAATTTTGCTTTTTTCGGTATAATTATTTTTACAATGCTTCTAGGGTTATTTAAATCTACTTTTTCATTAATGAATCTATAAACAACATATCCATATGCTGTCTCTGCTTGTGAATTGCTTTCAGGTTCTTTCCATTCAAGTACTATTTGTATGGAATCTTTCTGAAGAGATAAGTTGCGAGGTTTATTTGGTGGTATTGAATCAATCCATTTCATTGTTGGAAGTAATGCTGGATAGTTATAAAGTTTAAATTTAAGACTGTCTAATAGTCCACCGCGATTTTCATAAATTGCTATGGCACTAAAATGCACTTCACCGAGTACAGTTTCAAATTTTCTATTCATTTCAATCTGATTACCGATTTCAAAACCTTTTTTAATAAATTGATTTGATTGAAATCTGCTAGCAAATAGTCCAATATAAAGATGCCTGTCTTCTACTACAGAAGCCCACCATGGAAGTAATTTTTTGTAAGGAGCTTTTGGGTGTTCTATTTCCCAATAGAGTTGAGGGGTTATATAATCAATTGATTTATCTTTAATCCATGTAAGTGGATCGCAGTAAATAATATGATATGAATTAAAACCTTCTGTTCCAGCGTATTTATTCTCAACTATACCAAAGGGACTTATTCCGAATTTGACATAAGGTTTATACAATTTTATTATTTGATAAATTCTTCTTATTAATGAATTAATATTATCTCTTCTCCAATCATCAATATTTGAAAATCCTCGATTATATCTAATAAATGTTAATGAGTCTTCGTTAGAAATTTTGGGAGTATAAGGATAAAAGTAATCATCAAAATGGATTCCATCAATATCATATTTTGTGAGAACATCAACAACAACATTGATAATATAATTTTGAACTTCTGGATTACCCGGATCTAGCATTTTGTATTTACCAAAAGAAAGAATCCATTCAGGTTTTGTACTGGAAATATGTTTATAAAATCTTTCATAAGCGCCTGTATCACTGATAACTCGATAAGGATTAAACCATGCATGAAGTTCCATCCCTCTTGAATGAGCTTCTGATACAGCAAATTCTAATGGATCAAAAAAAGGTTCAGGTTGTTTTCCTTGTTCGCCAGTTAACCAGAAAGACCACGGTTCAAAATTTGACTGATAAAAAGCATCGCATTCTGTTCTTATTTGAAAAAAAACTGCATTTATATTCGCTTCTTTTAATTTATCAAAGATTCTAACTAAATCTGCTATTTTTTCACCTGATGTGGTATTTCTATCTATTGGCCAATCTATATTACCTACAGTGGCTATCCAAGCTCCACGAAACTCTCGTTTATTGTTTGTACTTTTTGAAGATGAAGTTTCAACAAGAGTTAGTATAGTCAAGAGAAATATTAATATCTTGCGCATTTAATGCCCCTTCTGTTATTGATTATCAGAAAAAATATTATAAGAGATTCCATCTGGTAAATTTCTCGAATATGTTGAAAATTTTACTTTAATATCATTGAGTAATGATTTATCTAAAACATAAAAAGAAACTATATCACTTCCACATATAATGTTATTAAATATCTTCCATTCACCAATTTTAATCCAATTATTAGGGGGGGATAAATTACCAACAAACCAGGAATCATATATAATAGCAAGTTTTACATTTTCTTCTTGTGTAATATAGTTAATAAAGTTAGTATCATATAATTTTTGTTTTTTAGATTTAAATATTTTAAGGTTAGCAAGTCCAAATAAATCAACACATTTAATATTAGAATAGTAACAAACTGCACCGATATCATTCAATGCAATTGAATAATCATTAAAATACTTTCTTATAAAATTTGCCATTTGAAATTGTTGCTGGTAAATGTTTTTACTTGCTTTGGGAAGGAAACTTAAAGAATAAAACTCTCTGATAAAAAAATTATAAGCTATTAGTATTAACAATAAGTTTAGGATTAATTTATTTATGATTGTATAAAATTTACTATTGAAGGGATTAATTTTAATCACATATTTTTTGGTGATAAAAAATATTAAAAAAAATCCTAATATTATGAGATATGTTTCATAGCGATATAACCAACCAAATTTTGCAAATAAAAAATGTAAAACAATTGTTAATGCCAGAATAAAAAAATAAATAAATGCATCTTTATGTATTTTAAAATTTATTTTAATCAAGGTTGTTAAAAAAAGTAATGGAAGAACAATAAATAATAAAGCTTTAGTTTGAGTTAAAAATTTGATCGATTTCTTAATTAGCAGTAAATATAGATCGATTTGAGGTGGAAAAGAAAAATTACTTTTCATTAGGAGTGAATTCGGAAAGAAACTCCAACCATTCCTAATGGAGATATATCCATATATCGAGACTGAAAAAAATGTGATGATAAAAATTTTCAAGCTATCTAAGAAATTTTTTTTATAAAGTATAACTAAAAAAATTGCGAAAATGAGAAAAAGGCTTTCATATCGTGTCATAACAAGAAAAGGAATGATAACTAACATTTTATTAAAGTTAAAGTTCTTATCATAAGACTCAGTATTATTATATAAAATGAACATATTGATAAATAATAAAATCAAAAAACAATGTAATGTATGTTCGAGACCTAAAAAGGTTAATAAAATCAAAGGCAAAAGAAATATGACCATAATTAAAAGTGTTAAAGTTTCATAGTTATTTAAGTTAATGAGTTTTGCAAAGTAATTGATATAAAAAAGTAAAAGCAGCCCAATGATAAAATTTAATACAAGAGGAGCATAATCATTCACTCCAAATATTTCATAAATTAGAGAAAGCAAAAGCGTCCATAATGGCGATGAACTTGTAGATGTAAAATTATATTTATCAATACCCCAAATTCCATGTTCAGAAAAATTTTTAGCAATAGCCATATGTATGTATGTATCATCTAAGGGATAAACAAAATTATAATTGTTTTGTTTAATAATAATTAACAAAAAGAAGGTACAAAAGATTATATATAGAAAAGTAGAAATTACAAATGGAACATAATTAGACAATGAAAATTTTTTGTCTGGATTCATCGATAATTTAGTTTTCATAATGAAATTTAATAAAAATGTAATTTTGAATAATTAATCTTACTTAAAATTTTTTCACAAAAGTACCGATACAATCTTGATTCCCAGTAATTTTTTAATTATAGTTTTGGAGAGTTATTTAATAGATGATTATTAAAATTTAGGATTATTATTCATTTTATTGGTGAATAACGTTTATCTTGGAAAAATTGGAGTTTAAAATAAATTTAATTTTATAATTTGATTGTTCATAATTTTCGCTTTGAAAAGTATCCATATCAACTTTCTTGATTCCTTTATAATTAAAAGA
This sequence comes from uncultured Ignavibacteria bacterium, assembly GCA_937944105.1. Classification (GTDB taxonomy): domain Bacteria; phylum Bacteroidota; class Ignavibacteria; order Ch128b; family Ch128b; genus Ch128b. The sequence continues at coordinate 9,221 of CALDZP010000060.1, read as the reverse complement.
AGAAAAATTTTTATCTACCTTAATTAAAATGCCAATTGAATCAGGTACATAAAATTTAAGATTTGAGAAATTTACCTTCATATCAATATTGCTAATTTTATTAACTGGATTGATGTAAAAATATCCTTTAGAAAAGTTACATTCACCATTTAGATAATTTAAGTTTAACCTGTTAAAGTTTAAATCATTATCAACAAAATTAGTTTGAAGATGTATATCCCATTCCGGAGTGGAGTTGATAGAGAGGTTTAAGTTATTTACTTTTTTTTTATTGATGAATCCTACTGCGGATGTTTCTTTAGTAATTAATTTAAACTCTGCAATTGAGTCAATTACTTCTCCATCAAAATAATATTTACCTCTTGAGTAATTTATTTCTCCTTCTATCAATTTATCATTACTAGTTCGCAATGAAAATTTTCCAAGATTGAAATTTATGTTAAGATTAGATTTTTTTATTGAAGGAAGTATAGGTTGTGAAATTGTTTCACGAATTTCTTTTCTATCAAATTTTCTAAAATGTTTAATTCCTTGACAACTTACATTTTCAAATAAAAATGCATAAAGGAATAGTGAAACCAAAATTGCTGAGATTATTACTAAAAAAAGATTTAGCAATCGATTACTGACTAATATTTTAAGTCCTACTAAGATTAATATTAAAGGCCAAAGATTAAATAATAAGTCGAATTCAATATCAATTTTGATAAAGTAGTTAATTAAGATCAATCCACCCAAAACTAATAAAAAAACACCCCAAAATAATTTATTTAATTTCATATTTACCTCATTGTACTTTAATACTTTCTAATATTAAATATAAACCAGCAATGATTAGAATAATTGGGAATATCAGTTCAAAGTCGAAAAAAGAAACTATATTATCTAAGAGTAATAAAATTCCAAGTACTAATAGAACAATTCCAAAAAGTTTTTTGGGATTACTTTTCTTAACATTTGTTTTAAATAAAATACTTTCTTCGTTTATTTCTGAATTACTCGAAGAATTGTTAGTTGCTTCGGTAAAAACAATTGGTTCAAGTGGTACGATTATCATTAATAAAATATAAAGTATTAATCCTGAACCATGAAAGAAAGTTAGAAATACAAATAATATTCTAATTAAAACAGGATCTACTTCAAAATACTCACCAAGACCACCACAAACACCACCAATTATCTTGTTTTTTCGGGATCGATATAGTTTCTTGTTCATATTTAACCTCAATTTTTGTTTTTAAACGAATGATTATAAATATAGTTACACTAAGCTAAAAGTTTATTACTCCGAAAAGTAAAAAACTAATAAAATATAGACATAATGTAATCACAATCCAGGCGATTATATCAAGAATAAACCCAATTCTGACCATATCAGTTATCTTAATAAAACCACTACCATACACAATAGCATTTGGCGGAGTAGCTACCGGAAGCATAAAAGCCATTGAAGATGCTAAAGCAGCTGCAACTGCGAGTAACTTTCCATCTACATTCATGCCAGTTGAAATTGATAGTAAAATTGGTACCATCATTGACGTGACTGCTGTATTTGATGTTACTTCTGTAAGAAAGTCAATTAATATTACAATTACTAAAACCAGAATTATTGGATGTGGCTTACCAACAATTTGAACTACACTACTTGCTATCCATCCAGCAAAGCCTGTTTTAAACATTGCATCCGATAAGGCAATACCACCACCAAATAATAATAAAGTTCCCCAATCAATGGCTTTGGAATCTTTCCAGTCTAAAACAAATTTTCTAGATTTCCAATCAACCGGTACCATAAAAAGCAAAATAGCAACACTCAATGCAATTAGATTTTCATCATAATTTTTTAATGACAGATATATATTTTCTGGTAAGAAATATCGCCAGAATGGATTACTAATCCATAACAACAAGAGTAAGGAAAAACCAGCAAGAGTTAATTTTTCACCTTTTGAAATTGGACCAAGTTCTTTAATTAAACCATTAATATATTCTTTGCCCCCTGTAATATTTTTTATTTCGGTTGGAAAAACTTTTAATAAAACAATCCATGTTAATGGAATTAATATAAGAGTTATTGGTAAACCAATTTTTAACCATTCGAAAAAATTTATGTTGTCTATACCCGATGCTCTTAAAATAGATACGCAAATTCCATTCGGTGGTGTTCCTATTAAAGTTGCAACTCCACCAATAGAAGCACCATATGCAATTGAAAATGCCAGAGCTTTGGGAAAATTTTTCGAATCATATTCACGAGTAATGTTTACTATTCCAATCACAAGCGGTAAAAGCATCGCAGTTGTAGCAGTGTTTGAAATCCACATGGATAAAAAAGAAGATATCACTAATAAGGCGAGGACAATATATTGAGGATTATTTGATAAATTCTTTAGACTTAGAATAGTGTAAGTTAAACGTTTATCTAAATTCCATTTTTGCATAGCTCGTGCAATTAAAAATCCACTTAAGAATAAATATATTATTGGGTTAGCATAATTAGCTAAAACATTTTTGCTATTAAATTCATAAATGTTTTGGTTTATTATTCCTTGTACATTAAATAAAGGTAAAATCACAGCGGGTAATAAAGCAGTAACTGGTATCGGAATGGCTTCTGTTATCCACAAAATAATCATCATTAAGAGGAGTGCAGTAACTACTTTCATTCCAAACGAGATTTGTTGGATATTAATTGCTTCAAGATGAGGATAGGTTGAAGAAATATATTTAATGTAAGTTTCAGGTGTAGGTAAGATAATTAAGGTAAAAAAAATTATTGGAGCAAAAAAATATCCAATTGTACTTCTTATTTTATCAAATTTTGAAATTGGGGAGTTCATTTATATTTTAATATACTTATAATCTCTTCGATGATCTCAATAGTGTAATCGATTTCGTCATGAGTTGTTTTATGGCTGAAAGAAAATCTTACAGCTGAAGATGCTCTCTTCTTGTCAAAACCCATCGCTAATAAAACATGTGATGGCTCTAAAACACCACTGGTGCAGGCAGAACCACTTGAAACTGCTACACCTCGAATAGCAAAATTCATTATTAATGTATTTTCATCTATATCAAAATATTCTGGATTGAAAGATATATTAAAAATATATGGTGAACAATTTTCAGAAGGGGAATTAATTAAAATCATATCCCCAAATCTTTGTAATTTACCAATGAAATAATTTTTAATCTCACTTACTTTTGAAAAGTTTTCTTTTAGGTTATTCACTGATATTTGAGCGGCTTTACATAGGCCAATAATTCCTGGTACATTTTCTGTTCCACCTCGTCGATTTCTTTCTTGAGAACCTCCGAAAATGATTGGATTTACTGGAGTTCCACTTTTTATATATAAAAATCCTGCTCCTTTGGGGCCATAAATTTTATGTGCTGATGCTGAAAAAAGATCAATGTTAAGTTCAGATAAATTAACGGAAGTTTTCCCAAAACTTTGTACTCCATCAATATGTAATAAAACATTATGCTCCCGTGCAATTTCGCTTATTTCTTTTATTGGAGAGATTGAGCCAATTTCATTATTTATGTGAATTAAAGATATCAAAGCAGTGTTTTTGTTGATATAAGATTTAATTTGTTCAGGTTCAATAATTCCTGATTTATTTGGTTTGAGATAAACTAACTTAAAACCTTGATTTTCAAGATATTTACAAGTTTCAATTGTAGCCTTATGTTCAGCTAAAGATGTAATTATCTCATATTTGTTGGCTTCTTTTTTCACAGCAAAAGCAGTTCCAATAAGTGCAAAATTTATAGATTCTGTTCCACCGCTGGTAAAATAAATTTCGCTCTGCTTGACATTTAATAATTTTGCTATGTCATCTCTTGCCACTTCGATAGCTGCACGAGTTTCCTGTCCAAGTTTATGAACCGAAGACGGATTACCAAATTTTGATCTAAAATATGGGAGCATTGCCTCCAAAACTTCATCTTCCAGTGGAGTTGTAGCAGCATAATCTAAATAAACATCACGATACTTTCTCATTGTTTGTCACATCTTTCTGTTAAAATTTTAATACCCTCCAAAACTAAATCAAATTCAAGGAAAGTTTTAAGTGATGTTTTTGATGCGATCAATTTTGAAAATCCACCTGTTAAAATAATTTTTATTTTATCATCCAATTCAGTAATGATTCGTTTTATAATACCTTCAAAAGCATCAAGAGCACTAAACATTATTCCACTTTGCATATTTGTGATCGTATTTGTGCCAATGACTTTTTCTGGAAAAATTAATTCAACTTCAGGTAACTTTTCAGCAGCTTGAAAGAGAGCTCGGGCTGAAATTAAAATACCTGGTGCTATTATACCACCAATAAAATCACCTTCTTTAGAAATAACATCGTATACAGTGGCTGTACCAAAGTCGACTATAACAAGTGGACCACCGTATTTTTTATAGCCTGCAGCAACATTACAAATTCTATCAGCCCCTACTTCTAAAGGATTATCAACTAATAATTTGAAAGGTAAATTAATCGATGGAGTAATAAAAAATGCATTTCTCTGTATAAAAGAAAAAATAATTTCTTCTATACTTTTATCTACTGATGGTACAACCGAAGAAATTCCAATTTTTAAAATGTCGGTATTTTTAACTGATATAGATTTAAAAGTCGAATATAAAAGGTTTAAAGATTCTTCTTTATTAAAAAGAGTTTTAGTTGATAATCTAAAGGTAAATTTTAATTTATCATTTTCGAAAATTCCAAAAGTTGTTTGCGTGTTACCAACATCAATTGCTAAGAACATTTTTTACTCTTTTATAGTTGTTATTTCTCCTGAATTAAAAATTAACTCACCTGAATTAGTTTGAAGAATTAATTCACCATTTTCATTAACATCCTTAAAAATTCCGGTAAAGATTTTTTCATTGAATAAGATTGAAATCAATTTACCAATTGAAAAACATTTAGATTTATAAAAGTAATAATATTGCATTTGATCTCGAAGAAATTGTTCCCAATGAATCGATAAATTATCAATTATTTTGGCTAAAAGTTTTTCCCTATTAATTTCATTATTTAAAATTTTTTTTAATGACGTTGTTCTATATGAAATTTCATCAGGAAAATCAAGCTGATTACAATTAATTCCAATTCCAAGAACTAATTTTGCTGACTTTTGATTATCTATAATGTTTTCAATTAAAATTCCACAAAATTTTTTTTTATCCAATAATAAATCATTAGGCCATTTGAATTCAGGCTCAAGGTCATAAAGTTCTTTAATCGAATTATGAATAACAGTTGGTATCAAAAAGACTAATTTTGTGATTAAACCTATCTCAAATTTTTCTATACCTAGGCTGAAAGTTAAGTTTTCACCTTTGTTTGAAATCCATTTACGATTGAAACGTCCTCTACCTGATGTTTGAAAATCAGCAATAACAAGCCTTCTGTCAATTTCATTTGAATTCTTTAGATATGTATTTGTTGAGTCAATTTCTTCAAAGTATTCAATTCTTTTTAAAAAATTTTTATGCTCAATGTATTTTCTGAGTTTTGCAATATCAAATTTCATATTTCAATATTATCAAAGGTTTTAATGATTAACAATACAAGAATTTATTTATCTAAATGTTGTATTCCAATATATATAGGTTTTCAATTCCAAGTTTATTTTCTACTTAAAAGTTTTTAAGTCATCAAACATTTATGAATTATAAGATTTTTCAAAACATTAAATCTTAAAATTTTCATAATTGATAATACATATCTTTTCAATTGATGTTATATTATTTTGTCACTCTGACAAACATTCTGGCAAAATAGTGCCAGCTTATGCCATTAAGATAATCATGATATTTTGAAAATTTAAAAAAATCGCAAATTTGTTTTGGCACAAATGTTGTAATTATTATTGCGAAAAAATTAAAAATAAAGAAAGGAGGTGAAAAGATATGACATTAATCAAATTCAATCCCTTCAAAGAATTAGAAACATTAAGCGAAAAAATGAGAACAATTTTTGATGATTTACCAACAGCTTTTAACTGGGATTTAACCTCGACATTTTATCCTAGAGTCGATATCTCAGAAGATGAGAATAATGTCTATGTTACCGCAGAGATTCCTGGTGTAGATAAAAAAGATGTAAAGGTTACGCTCCAAGATAATGTTTTGACAATTGAAGGTGAGAAAAAAGCTGAGCTCAAAGACGAGAAGAAAAATTATTTTAGAATTGAAAGATCATATGGATCATTCTGCCGCAGCTTCGCTCTTCCTGCTGAAGTTGATCCTGATAAAGTAAAAGCAAAATATGAAAATGGCATGTTGATTATCGAAGCTGCTAAGAAAGAGCCAACACCAACTAACAAAAAATTAATTGAAATTAAATAATCAATTGATGAAAGGTGAGCGTAATGCTCACCTAAATTTTTTTAATTTTTATTTAATAAGAAAGGAGTAAAAACTATGGGAAAAATTATAGGTATTGATTTAGGAACTACAAATTCATGCGTTGCAGTAATGATCAATAATGAACCTGTTGTGATTCCAAATTCAGAAGGTGGAAGGACTACTCCATCTGTTGTTGCCTTTACTAAAACCGGAGAAAGATTGGTTGGTCAAGCAGCAAAACGACAGGCAATAACCAATCCAAAAAATACCGTTTTCTCCATAAAAAGATTTATGGGAAGAAGATATGAGGAAGTTACTCACGAAATAAAACTTGTTCCTTACGAAGTTGTTAATGAAGGAGGTCTTGCACGAGTTAGAATAGGAGATAGGGTTTATACACCTCAGGAAATTTCAGCGATGATATTACAAAAAATGAAAAAGACAGCTGAAGATTACCTTGGTGAACCAGTAACTGATGCTGTTATAACAGTACCTGCATATTTTAATGATTCTCAAAGACAGGCAACTAAGGAAGCAGGTGAAATTGCCGGTTTGAATGTTCGTAGAATTATTAATGAGCCAACTGCTGCTGCTTTAGCTTACGGTCTTGTTAAAAAACATAAAGACTTAAAAGTAGCAGTTTATGATTTAGGTGGTGGTACATTCGATATATCAATTCTTGAATTAGGTGATGGTGTTTTCGAAGTTAAGGCAACCAATGGTGATGGTCATCTTGGTGGTGATGATTTTGATCAACGATTAATTGACTATATGGCGGATGAATTTTTGAGACAAGAAGGTGTTGACTTACGAAAAGATCCAATGGCATTACAACGACTTAAAGAAGCTGCAGAAAAAGCTAAGATAGAATTGTCAGGACAATTGCAAACCGAGGTTAACCTTCCATTTATTACTGCAACTGCTGATGGTCCAAAACATCTTCAAATGACAATTACTCGGGCTAAGTTTGAACAATTAGTTGATGACTTGATCAAGAGAACGATAGAACCGTGCAAGAAAGCTCTTGCTGATGCAGGGTTAACCCCTAACCAAATTGATGAAGTTATTCTTGTTGGCGGTTCAACTAGAATTCCAAAAGTTCAACAAGTTGTAAAAGAATTATTTGGTAAAGAACCGCATAAAGGTGTAAATCCAGATGAGGTCGTTGCTGTTGGAGCGGCTATTCAAGGTGCAGTTTTGAGCGGAGAAATAAAAGATGTTCTTTTACTTGATGTTACTCCACTTTCGCTTGGTATTGAAACCCTTGGTGGTGTAATGACAGTCTTAATTCCTGCTAACACGACAATCCCAACCAGAAAAAGTGAAATTTTCTCAACAGCTGCAGATAATCAAACCTCGGTAGAGATACATGTTTTGCAAGGTGAGCGTCCAATGGCAATTGATAACAGAACTCTTGGTAGATTTATTTTAGATGGAATTCCACCAGCTCCGCGAGGTGTTCCGCAAATTGAAGTCACTTTCGATATTGATGCAAATGGGATTTTACACGTATCAGCAAAAGATAAAGCAACTGGCAAAGAGCAAAGTATTAAGATTACAGCCTCAACAGGACTAAGTAAAGAAGAAATTGAACGAATGAAACGAGATGCTCAAGAACATGCCGCTGAAGATAAAAAGAAACGAGAGGAAGCTGAGCTTAAAAATCAAGCTGATAATTTAATATTCACAACCGAAAAACAATTAAAAGAATACGGTGAGAAGTTATCACCTGATATGAAAGCAAAATTGCAATCAGCTCTTGATCAGTTAAAGGATGCTCATAAATCCGGTGTAATTTCTGAAATCAAAGCAAAAATGGATGCATTAAATAATCTCTGGAATGAAGCAGCAACACAAATGTACCAAGCTGCTGGTAGCTCTTCAACTGGAAGCCAGTCATATTCAAATACTGGTTCTACTCAGAGTGAGAAAAAAGATAAAGATGTAGAAGATGCATCTTATGAAGTAATTAATGACGATAAAAAGTAAAATATAATTTGGAGGAATTTATGATGAACGAAATAAAAACAAATCATAATCAAGATTGGGAAAAGTTAATAGAAACTGAACCTCTTGTTAAACCAGTTATTGATATTATAGAGAATGATGATGATTATATAGTCAAAGTTTACATGCCAGGTGTGAGTAAGGAGAATATTTTTCTTAAACTAGAAGATAATGTTTTAACGATTTTTGGAAAAATGGATTTAAATCATGTTGAAGATGAGCGATTTCTTTTAAGAGAGAAAAGCTATGGACATTACTTTAGGCAGCTCACTCTATCGAATAAAATAGATAACTCGAGAATAGAAGCTCGATTGGAAAATGGTTTATTGAATATAATTTTACCAAAACACGAAAGTATAAAACCTAAGGTTATTTCAATTAACTAATTGGAATAATATTTGGGGTTATTGGCAAAGAGGTGATCAGATGATCGCCTCTTTTTATTTTTATTTTTTACATGATGTAAGTGAGATGGTGGTAATTATTCAAATTTAGTTGAAGTTAAAGAGTTTTTATTTTCAAATGAAAATTTTTTACAATTTATATTAACATAATCCATTAAAGCTTTCGAGACTGTAAAATAATTTGTGTAAATGAATTATTAAGTTACTCAAAATCATTAAATCTATCCTTAAAATAGATTGAAAAATTTGAAAGAACAATAGCCCAATTTCTGATGGGCATAGTCCATTTTTTAGATAAATCTCTGTAGGCTAAGAATAACATTTTTTTAAGAGCATCGTCGTTTGGAAAGATGGATTTAGATTTTGTTACTTTTCTGAATTGGCGATGCAGTGCTTCAACAGCGTTTGTGGTATAAATAACAGTTCTGATTTCTTCGGGATACTTAAAA
>CALDZP010000059.1 GCA_937944105.1 uncultured Ignavibacteria bacterium | reverse complement strand
ATGAAAATTTAATGAAGTCTGGGCGACCAAAGAATTATAAAGAAAAATTAAAAGTATTAGTGCGACTAACTTTTTCATAACTAACTCCAAATTTGTTGTTTTAATTATTTTGTTAAAATCATTTTCTTTGTTTGCACAAAGCTTCCTGCCTGAAGCTTATAGAAATACACTCCGCTTGCCAGACTAATAGTCTGTCCTACATTGAATTCAACTTCATAACTTCCTGCATTTTTGTATTCGTCAACTAATGTTGCTACTTCATTTCCAAGTACATCATATACTTTGAGTGTTGTATAACCGCCCACCGGAGACTGCCAACTGATCTTCGTACTTGGGTTGAAAGGATTGGGAAAATTTTGAAATAAATTGAATTTGTTTGGCATATATGCTGTATCAAATTTATTTACATCAGTCGTTCCACCTCCATTATTTGTTTTTAATATGGTACCTGAAATACCACTAACCCAACCTACATTGATATTTGAGAAAAACACACTTGTTAATAATAAATTTGTACCACTTTCAATTTTAGTCCACGTAACACCTCCATTTGTTGTCATAATAATTGATCCTAATTCACCAACAGCCCATCCAGTATTTTGGTTTATAAAATGAACTGCTTCAAGACTATATTCCAATCCACTATTTTGAGTTGTCCAGGTTAGTCCACCATCAACTGTCATTAAAATTGAAAAACCACTAGGATACCTAGAACCAACAATCCAACCTTTTAATTCATCTACAAAGTAAACATCCCTAAATTCATTAGTAGAATTTGCTTGAAGTAAAAACCAATTGTTTCCCCCATCAGTCGTTTTTAATATTTTACCTTTTTCACCAACAATCCAACCAATATTTGAATTTATAAATTTTACCGCGAATAAATAATTATTTATAGTTGAAATCTGATCTAACCAGGTAGCACCACCATTTGTCGTCTTTAAAATTTTCCCCTTTGCACCAACAGCCCATCCTATTTGAGAATCAATAAAGCAAACAGAATATAAAACATCATTTACATTAGCATTTTGGTAAAACCAGTTTAAACCACCATCTGTACTTTTGAATATACCTTTTCCTGAACTAAAATCATATCCGACCGCCCAACCTATAGATCTTGTAGGGAAAAATACATCGCTTAAATAAGCTGTAGTATTAGAATTTACCAAATCCCAATTTCCACCACCATTCGTAGTTTTAAGAATAGTGCCTTTTTCACCAACAGCCCATCCATAATTTTCATCAAAAAAATAAATGGATGCTAAGTTATTTTTATCACCAGAAGATATTTCAAACCAAGAATTTCCACTATCAGTCGTCTTTAAAATTCTTCCATCCATACCCCCAGCAATTATAAAATTAGAATTTATATAAAACAGTGAATAAAATATTCTGCCAACTGTTGTTTTTGTCCAATTTAAACCGCCATTTGTAGTTCTCAAGATAATACCATTGAATTGAAAATCACCTCCTACAACCCAACCATTGTTTTCATCATTGAAATAAACATTATTTAAATATGCTTGAGTATTTGAATTCAATAAAGTCCACGAAGCTCCTTTATTAGTAGTTTTTAATATTGTCCCCTGTTCGCCACATATATAACCAAAATTAGTATTAACAAAAGATAAAGAGTTTAAATTTTTTGTCGTACCACTTGCAACGTTTACCCATGTACCACCATTATTATATGTTCTTAGAATCAATCCTCTATCACCTACAATGAAAGCAGTATCTTTACTTACAAATTTTATAGAATATAAATTATATCCCGTACCACTATTCTTAGTTGTCCAGGTATTACCTCCGTTCGTAGTAAATTTAATAGTACCTAATGAACCAACAACCCAACCAGTATCCAGACTATGGAATTTTATTTGTAACAAATTATTTATTGTACCACTTACTAAAGAGAACCAGGTTTCCCCCCCATTTGTTGTTTTTATAAGAACACCATTATTACCTGCAGCCCACCCTACATTATTATTGTAAAAATATATTGACACTAGCCTTTTAGAAGTACCACTATTCTGAATTTTCCAGCTTAAACCACCATCTGTAGTTTTAAGAATTGTTCCATATTCTCCTGACGCCCAACCAGTCAAATCATCAGTAAAATAAAAAGAATATAGAGTATTAGCTTGTGGGTTAGGATTTTGCCAGAACCATTGAGAATGAGAAATATTCAGAGTCAATAAATTAATTATAGTAATTAATAATATGTTTTTTATTTTCATTAAACCCTCACTTTCTTTTTTAACTTTGTTCCCTTTTAATTTTTGGTACAATAATAATTTGCAATAAAAGTTTTGCAATTAGTCATCTGTCGTATTTTTCATGTACGAAAATTCTTACAAACAAAAGTATTTATCATACCATTTTTTTATTTTGCAACTAAATTCATTTACGCAATAAAATTGACTTCTATGATTCGATTTAATTTTTTATTCAAACAAAAAGATCAAATTTTGAAATTAACGAGTATCATAAATTCTTAACTTTAGCTCAAACCAAATGAACTCTAAATATTGTAAGACTCACAAAAATCTAAAGTCAAACTTTTATTCGTTTAATCTTAATTTTCCATCAACAACTAATTTCCTGAGGAGGATTCAATGTTTGGATTTGAACTTGATGAACAATTAAAACTAATTCAACAAACTATTCGTGAATTTGCTGAAAATGAAATTGTACCAAATATTATGAAATGGGATGAAGAACAAATTTTCCCACGTGAAATTTTTACAAAACTTGGAGAACAGGGATTTATGGGAATTTTAGTTCCTGAAGAATTTGGAGGTGCTGGACTTGGGTATACACATTATGCATTAATAGTAGAAGAACTCGCACGGTATGATCCATCAATCTCTCTTTCTGTTGCTGCACACAACGGGCTTTGTACAAATCATATAAATCTATTTGGTAGCAAAGAACAAAAAGAAAAATATTTAGTTAATCTTGCCCAAGGTAAATTTATTGGTGCATGGTGCTTAACAGAACCAACTTCTGGTAGTGATGCTGGAAGTTTGAAATCAATTGCAAAAAAGGATAAGGATAAATACATTATAAATGGTTCTAAAACTTTTGCCACTCATGGTTCGGTCGGTGAAGTTGCAGTCGTATTTGCAAAAACAAATCCTGATAAAGGTAAAAAAGGAATATCTGCTTTTATAGTTGAAACAAATTCACCTGGATATATAGTTTTGAAAAAAGAAAACAAACTTGGATGTAGAGCTAGTGATACAGCACAATTATCATTTGAAAATCTTGAAGTTCCCTTTGAAAATTTATTAGGGAAAGAAGATGAAGGCTTTATTAATGCTCTTCAAGTTCTTCAGGGAGGAAGAATTTCTATAGCTGCAATGGCTTTAGGTCTAGCTGAGGGTGCCTTCGAAGCTGCTTTAAAATATTCGAAAGAAAGAGAACAATTTGGAAAATCTATTTCAGAATTTCAGGGAATTCAGTTTAAACTTGCGGATATGAAAACAATGATTGAAGCTTCGAGATTGTTAGTTTACAGAGCTGCTTTCTTGAAAGATCAAGGAAACGATGTAAGCTATGAAGCTTCTTTAGCAAAATTATATGCAAGTGAATGCGCAGTGAAAATTACTGAACAAGCAATACAGATCCATGGTGGATATGGATTTATAAAAGATTTCCCGGTAGAAAAATTTTACAGGGATGTTAAACTCACAACTATTGGTGAAGGAACTTCCGAAATTCAACGATTAATAATAGCACGAACAATACTGAATTTATTATGACAAAATTAAATAGAGTAATTAAAAAAGATTCTACTTTTTTCGAGAGGCAAGATTATCACAAAAATTTAATTAGAATATTAAAAGCAAAAGCTGATAAAATAAAAGAAGGTGGTGGAAAATCTGCGGTCGAATCACACAAGAAAAAAGGAAAATTATTTGTACGAGATAGAATTAAACTTTTAATTGATCCAGGTACAGAATTCTTTGAAATTGGAATTTTTGCAGGTCATGAACTTTATGATGAATATATACCGGCATCTGGAACAATTGTAGGTTTAGGTTACATATCTAAAAAATTGTGTGTGATTGTTGCAAACGATGCAACAGTAAAAGCAGGAGCATGGTTTCCGATAACCTGTAAAAAAAATCTTCGTGCACAAGAAATCGCGATGGAAAATCGGTTACCAATTATTTACCTGGTAGATAGTGCAGGTGTTTTTCTTCCAATGCAAGATGAAATTTTTCCAGACAAAGAACATTTTGGACGAATTTTTAGAAATAATGCAATAATGTCTGCAATGGGAATTCCCCAAATTGCAGCGATAATGGGTCCATGTGTTGCCGGTGGAGCTTATCTTCCAATCATGAGTGATGAAGCAATTATAGTTGAAGGTACAGGCAGTGTCTTTCTTGCTGGCAGTCACTTGGTTAAAGCTGCTATTGGAGAGGAAATTGATAATGAAGCACTTGGAGGGGCTGAAGTTCACTCTGCTATCAGCGGAGTAACTGATTACAAAGTAAAGAATGATGAAGAAGCAATACAATTAATTAGAAATTTAATTGATAAAATTTCTGGCCAAAAGTTTGAAGGATTTAATAGAACTACTCCTCGCCCTCCTGAAAATTCTCCAGAAGATATTTTAGGAATATTACCAACCGACACAATTACTCCGTATGATATGTATGATGTCTTAAGTTGCATTGTTGATGATGGTGAGCTGGATGAATACAAAAAATATTATGGGAAAACACTAATAACAGCATATGCAAGAATCGACGGTTGGGCTGTAGGAATTGTTGCAAATCAACGGTCATTAGTTAAAACTAAAAGTGGTGAAATACAAATTGGTGGTGTAATTTATTCCGACAGTGCCGATAAAGCAACACGTTTTATAATGAATTGTAACCAAAAGAAAATACCCATTATATTTTTACAGGATGTAACTGGATTTATGGTAGGTTCTCGAGCTGAACATGGTGGAATAATTAAAGATGGTGCAAAAATGGTAAATGCTGTGGCAAATTCAATTGTCCCTAAATTTACTTTTATAGTTGGAAATTCTTATGGCGCTGGAAATTATGCAATGTGTGGCAAAGCTTATGACCCAAGATTAATATTTGCCTTTCCAAATGCAAGAATTGCTGTTATGGGTGGTGCTCAAGCAAGCAATACTCTTTTAAACATTAAAATTAATCAAATGATGAAAGATGGGAAACAAATCGATGAGCATGAAAAACAAAAATTTCTAAAAGAAATTACTGAACGATATGAACATCAAAGTGAACCACTATATGGAGCTGCAAGATTATGGATTGATGATATCATTGATCCAAGAAATATTCGAAAAATAATCTCACTTGGAATTGAAATGGCAAATCATTCTCCTATTACTAAACAATTTATTACTGGGGTAATTCAAACTTGAAAACAATTTTAGTAATTTTATTTTTTTTCTCAATAGCACATTCTCAGGTAAAAGATATTTATAAATATGGGAGTAAAGTTAATGATTATATTGCATTACATTTAGAACTCGAGAAGGGTCGTGAAAAAACATTGACACTTATCGATTCAATCTTTCAGTTTGCGCTTACAATAGCTGATTCTAATATTGCAGATGCTTTGCTATTCTGCTGTGTTGGAACTATGACCTATCCTGTATTTAAAGTCCGCATTCCAGTTATCAATGTTAACTTACACTTTCCTGTTTTTTCAGAAATTGATTCAATTATCTTTAAAGAAAAGATGAAAAAATTACCATCACGAATTTTCGAAGATTCACCTGATACTGAATTCAGTGATAAAGATAAATTAGTACATTTCTTTTCCACAGCATATTTAAGTTACATTTTTGGAGATAAATTTTCTGTTGAAACAGGAAAATTTGTTGAAGAGTTTGAAGAGATATTCAAGATTGACGGTAAAATAGATCAAAGAGATTTAAGAATAAATCAACTTGGTGCTGAATTTGGAAAGCAACTTCGTTATAAAATTATTAATCCATCAATTATTTTAGTAAAAGAAAAAAGTTTGAGTCATGGAGAAAATATTAATAATTGACGACGATCAGAATATTTGTGAATCTGTAAAAATGATCTTGGAATATGAGCATTATTTTGTAGAAGTTGCATATAATGCTTTCGATGGTCTTAATAAATTAAAAAACAATTCATTTAATGCTGTGTTATTGGATATCAAAATGCCTGAGATGGATGGCCTGGAAGCAATTACAAAAATTAAAGAGATTGATGATACTATTTCTGTCATTATGATTTCTGCACATGCAAGTCTTGATAATGCAATTGAAGCTGCAAAGAAAGGTGCGTACGATTTTATCGAAAAACCAATCGATAGAGATAAACTTATTATAACAGTTAGAAATGCAGTTCAACAATCAGCCTTATTACAGAAGAATAAATTATTAAAAGAAAAAGTTGAAAGTAAGTATGAAATTATAGGTCAAAGTGAAAGTATAAAAAACATATTAGAGACCATTAAAAAAGTTGCACCGACTAATTCAAGAGTTCTTATCACTGGGGAAAATGGTACAGGGAAAGAACTTGTAGCAAGAGCAATTTATAAATTTAGTAATCGGGCGAATAAACCTTTTATCGAAGTCAATTGTGCAGCAATTCCAAACGAATTAATTGAATCGGAGCTTTTCGGACATGAAAAAGGAGCTTTTACTGGAGCTACTTCACTTCGAATTGGTAAATTTGAACAAGCAAATGGTGGAACCCTCTTTCTAGATGAGATTGGTGATATGTCATTAAATGCACAGGCAAAAGTATTAAGATCAATTGAAGAAGGTTCTATTGAAAGAGTTGGAGGGAAGAATAAAATACCAGTAGATGTTCGAATAATTGCAGCAACAAATAAAAATTTATTAAAAGAAATAGCTGAAGGAAAATTCAGAGAAGACTTATTCCATCGTTTAAGTGTAATTGTTATAAATGTTCCTCCGTTGCGGGACAGAAAAGAAGATATTCCACTTTTAATTGATTACTTTTCAAAAAAGGTTTGTGAAGAAAATAAATTTCCAGAAAAAAAATTCTCCGAAGATGCAATTGAATATTTAAAGAATTTAGACTGGAAAGGAAATGTTAGAGAACTCAGGAATTTTATTGAAAGAATTATAATAATGAATTCAAAATCACTTTATACTCTTAGTGATGTTAAAGAACAACTATTCCCCTATCTTGCATCGCCAACAGAAATTGATTTTTCAATCGATTCTTTTCAAGAATTTAAAGATCAGATGGAAAAAATTTTCATTATAAAAAAACTTAAACAATATAACTGGAATATCTCCAAAACCGCTGAAGTAATTGGAATTCAAAGAAGTCATTTATATAACAAAATAAAAAAATATGGGATAGAAAAGGAGGATAAATAGATGGAATGTATTTTCTGCAAAATTATAAATAAAGAGATAAACTCTGAGATAGTTTTTGAAAACAATAATGTTGTAGGATTTAATGATATAAATCCGGTAGCACCTAATCACATTTTGTTTGTTCCCAAAAAACACATCGACCGGCTGGATAATGCCGAGTTTGATGATATAAATCTCTTAGGAGAGTTGATTTATCAAGCAAAAGAATATGCTAATAAAATTGGTTTAAATAATTCTGGATATAGACTTGTTTTTAATACTGGTAAAGATGCAGGTCAGGCTGTCTTCCATATTCATTTACATCTCATTGGAGGCAGAGTAATGTCATGGCCTCCAGGTTGATGATTTAAATTTTTTTATAACAATGACTTTCAAAACAAGATAAGCTTTGTTATTTATTTGTTACCTTTCAAATTGAGCCTTAAACTTTTAAGTTACAATATTTAAGTATTTTTTTCAGAAAATGAACTGAAATGGTAATTTACTGGCTTTAAAATAAAAAAGCCTCAGAATCACTGAGGCTTCAAAGTTTTACTACAAACCTGCTAATTCAATTTGAAAATAATTGGGACAGCCACTTTAACTCTAACTGGTTTTCCTCTTTGTTTACCAGGTTTAAATTTTGTTTCTCTTACAGCTTTTTCTGCTGCTTCGTCACAACCTGCACCAATGCCTTTCAACACTTCAGTTTTAGTGACATTACCATTTTCATCAACATAAGCAAGGATATAAACCCTTCCTTCAACTCCAGCTCTTTTAGCAATTTCTGGATAAACAATTTTTTTCTGAATTGCTTCAATTCCACCAATAGGTTCAGGCATTTCTTCCACAACTTCAAAATATTGAATATCTTCTTCTACAATTTTCTTTTCTTCTTTTGGTGGTGGAGGTGGAGCCTCAATTTGTTGTGTTAGATCAATCTCAGTACTTCCAATTTCTACATCTTCGAGAACATTATCTGAAGGTGATTCAATAGGAATTGGTGGTTTTGGAGGAGGTGGAGGACGATTCTCTTGTTTAGTTTTAACAATATCCTCAACATTAACGAGTTCTTGAGCAGCCTGAATTTGTTTTTCTCCAGCTTCTACTTTAGGGAAAAATTTGAAAGCGATGATCAAAAGAGCCAGTGAAATTATCAGGCTTATTTCAACATATCGAGTATATTTTCTTCTTAAATCGGCTTTTGGTGTTTTGTATACAGGCATCTTTAATTTCCTTTATAGTTTATTCCAAAAATAAATTTTCATTAATTTGAAATCAAATTTCTATTATTCTAACTGACAATTTTTATTCAAGTTCCAGATCGAGATTTTCAATTAATTTAATTGCATCAGGAATATATTTAATTACATCACTGGCAATTAAACTCAATTTGCCTTTTTTCATTAATGCTATGTCACCTGCTAATCCATGCAAATAGACACCAACAATCGCTGAATCAATGGCTGATAAACCCTGTGAGTAAAAACTACTAATCATACCAGTTAAAACATCACCCATACCAACTGTTGCCATCCCACTATTGCCTGTAGGATTAATAAAAGAATTCCCATCTGGGCTAAAAATAATAGTCGGTGAACCTTTCAAAACTAAAGTAGCATTATATTTGACTGCAAATTCAGATCCAATTTCGAAAATATTTTCTTTTATCTCATCAGTTTTTCTTTGAGTTAATCTCGAGAACTCTCCTAAATGTGGTGTCAGTATTGCATTATCAAGTGACAACTTTCTATCATTAACGAAATTCGCCAGGAGATTTAATCCATCTGCATCAATAACCTTTTTCTTTTTAGGAAAATTTAATAGAATTTTTTTTATGAACTTTAAAGTTTCTTCATTTTGACCTATTCCAGGCCCAATCATTAAAACATCAGACCAGTGAATTTTTTCTATAATTTCATCAAAATCATTTTCAACGAAATAATTCCCATAATTATTTTTTAACGGGAAAGTCATCACTTCTTTCAAAGATTTTGCGTAAATATTTAAGAGCTTTTGAGATGTAATTAAAAGAACTCCTCCACAACCTGTTTTTAAAGCAGCTTCACAAGCCATTTTTGCCGCACCAGTTAACCCAGCCGAACCACAAATTGCAAGAATCTTTCCTACTGAATATTTATGAGCGTCATAGGGTCTTTGAGGTAGCTTTTCATAAATGTCAATATCTTCAACTAATTGTCTTTTAATATTTTCTGAACCACTCAAGGAAGATGGATAACTAATATCAACTATTTGAATTTTACCCGAAACTCTTGGACCATCGTTAATAAAAAGTCCAACTTTGGGCAAACCCATCGTGAGGGTATAATCAGCAATAAATGATTTCCCTAGAATTTTCCCATTATCACTCGAAAGTCCGGTAGGAATATCTACTGCAATTTTTATTGCTTTATAATTATTCATCCAATTAATAGCAGATAGGAAAGGCTCTCTTATGTCAGTATTTAATCCAGTTCCTAATAAAGCATCAATTATAACATCAAAAGGTTCATCAAAAACATTTTTTAGTTTGTTAAGTTTAGAGGGATTTATGAAGATTTTTAAATTTTCTTCTTTCTCTGAAATTTTGTTTAGTATATCAAAATTAATCTTTGCATCATTTGTAAGTTTTTCAGGATTTCCAATTAGAACAGTGCAAACATTAAATCCCCTGTTAGTCAAATGTCTTGCAATTGCAAATCCGTCGCCTCCATTATTACCATGACCACAAAAAATCAAAAAATTAGTAATGATTTTTTCCTTAGATAGTTCAGAAATAAAATCAATAACTCCAATTGCTGCATTTTCCATTAAAATAATTGACGGGATGTTATAAAGATCTGTAGCAAGTTTATCAAGATTTTTTATTTCAGCTGATGTTGTAACTTTAATCATATCAAGGTAAGAATCGTGTTATTAAGTCCAATACTAAATTTGGTGTAATACCTAATTGAAGCACGAATAAAGTACACAAAACTAAAACAAAATTATCAGCTGAAGTATGAAAGATATCTTTTCTTTCTTCATTCGTTCTAAAATACATGTAAACAACAACTCTTAAATAAAAGTAAGCTGATATAACACTTGAAATTACACCTATCACTGCAAGATAAGTTAAATCAGCTTTTATTGCTGCAAGAAATACATAATACTTTCCAAAAAATCCACCAAATGGTGGTAAACCTGAAAGTGCAAACATCATCAAAGCCATTATTGCAGCATACCATGGATGAGTGTTTGCTAAACCAATAAAGTCATTAAGTGAAATTCTCTTTTCAAAATCATTTTCCATTAATGATATAAGAATAAAGGAAGCAACATTCATAAATGAATACACAATTAGATAAAAAATCACCCCACTCATTCCAAGTTTATTTGCTGAAGCTATTCCAATTAACATATATCCAGCATGTGCAATACTTGAATAGGCTAACATTCTCTTTAGATTTGTTTGAGCAATTGCTGTAATCGATCCTATTAGCATTGATGCAATTGCAAGATATGATATTATTTTTGCAACGATTTCAAAATTTACCTGAGAAGTAGTTGAACCATAAAAAGAAATAATTAGAGCTGCAAAAGCTGCTGTTTTCCCAGCAGTAGACATTAAAGCACTTACAACTGTTGGGCTACCTTCGTATACATCTGGTACCCACATATGAAATGGAACTGATGCAACTTTAAATGAAAAACCAATTAATAACAGTACTAATCCGAGTACAAATAAAGGTTTTAATAACAAATTATTAAACTCATTAACAATCAATAGAATGTTTGTTGTTTGAGCAGAGCCATAAATTAATGCTATACCATAGAGTAGAAATCCAGAAGCAAAAGCGCCTAATAGAAAATATTTCAATGATGCTTCATTATTAAACAAAACTTTTCTATTGTATCCTGCTAATACATAAAAGCTCAAAGACATTAATTCAAGTCCAAGGAATGTTAATATCAAATCACGAGAAGAAGCCATTAACATCATTCCAAGTAAAGAGCTAAAAATGAGAATGTAAAATTCTCCATGATGGTATTTTGCTCTTAAAAGATAATCTCGTGCAGAAATTATTACCAATAATGATGTTAAAGAAAGGACAAAGTAGAATAAATTTGTAATACCACCACTGTGAAGTGTATTTGAAAAATTTAAGTTCTGTACATTAATAGTTAAAATAGAATAAATTAAAGTTAAAATTAAAGAAACAATAGAAAGCCAGTAAATTAAATTATCGCTTCTTTTGTAGAAGGCTTCTACAAATATTGTTGCAATAGTAGTAGTGGATACTATCAAGATTGGAAGAATATTTAAAAATGTTTGTTGTTCCATATTCAATCAATAATAATTTGGTTTTCGTCTGGTGTTTCAATTTTAATCATATGTTCATCTTCTATATAAAGTAAAAGCTTAATATGATTATTGAAGTCAAAAATATTCTCATCCTTTTCGCAAACAATTAGTTTTATCGGTTCATACTTAGAAAATTCGTTTTGAATATCCTTATAGTTTTTAAAGTAAATATCAGTAAAATAATCATGTTCGATAATTTCTACATTATGATTATTTGAAGAAAAATCAGTTATAATTTTATTTTCGAAAATTATTTTAAGGAATTCACATTTGAATGGAAGAATAACTCTATTATTATAATACATTCCATTCTTTTTTTGCTCAAGTGCCAATTTTACCTTTGACATATTTTAACCTCTTCCATAAAAAAATAAATACCAGATTAATGTAAAAACTGGAATCAAAATTGGAACAGAATATTTTACAACATAACCAAAGAAAGAAGGCAACTTTATCCCTGAACTTTCAGAAATTGACTTCACCATAAAATTAGGACCATTACCTATATAAGTCATTGCACCAAAGAACACTGCACCAACTGAGATAGCCATCAAATAAATAGGATCATGAGTTTCAAATTCTTTTACATGCTGAAAGTTATCTATATTCAATCCAAACTTGCCCATCGCAGCACTTAAAAAATTAAGATATGTTGGAGCATTATCAAGTAAAGATGAAAGAATACCAGTCCCCCAATAAAAAATATCTGCGGTTAATTTAGCTCCATACATTCTTGTTTCATAAGCAACAAGTTGCAAAGCAGGTATCATCGTAGCAAAAATTCCAACGAACAAAAATGCAACTTCCTTGATTGGTTCAAAATCAAATTCATTCCCCTTCAAGGCTTCTTTATCGGCTTTCTTATATGAAATAAAAGCAACACTAAACATTATTATTTCTCTAATACCAAAAGGTAATGGTTCTAAAGAAGGAACCCAGTTTAATACTGCAGGATCTATAAATACTGAAATAATGATTATTAAAAGATATAAGAAATTCTTTTTTCCTTTTATTTCAATTTTCCCTGAATATTCTTTATCTGTTGGTTTAGTTTTCTTATAATTAACAGTATCGATAATAAAAAATATTGAAAGAACAATAAATATTGTGATAAGCCAAATATGCCATACATGACGAATAACCCAGAAAAACTCAATACCTTTAAGGAAACCCAAAAACAACGGTGGATCACCAATTGGCGTCAAACCACCGCCTATGTTACTAACAATGAAAATAAAAAATATAATGTGATACGGTTTAATTCTATCTCGATTTATTCTAATATATGGTCTAATAAGAAGCATTGAAGCCCCTGTCGTTCCAATCAAGTTGGATATTATCGCACCTATTAATAAAATGACAACATTAAGAAATGGTGTTGATTTTTTCTCAACTCGAATTAAAATTCCACCTGAAGCAACAAAAAGAGAAGTCAAAAGAGCAATAAACGAAATATATTCTGTCAATGTGTGAAGTAAACTTAAAGAATCATTAAAGAAGAATAGATAATAAATTACTGTAATTGAACCTAAAGCAATTGAAATTTTTGGATAATTATGTTCCCAAAAATGTCTATAAAAAAGGGGACCTGTGGATATCATTAAAAGCAATACTATAAATGGTATCACCATGTATGGTGATGGAGGATTTTCAAATATATTGTGCTCTGAATGTTTTTCAATTTTTGAAATTTTTACTTCAGTTTTATCAATCGTTTCTGCATTAACCGAATTATAATAAAAGATAATAAAACCAAAGATTGATAATATTATAAGAAAATTTTTCATTGATTAACTTACCTTATTTTTTAATAAGCTCTACTTTTGTAGGATTTACTTCTTTCAAAATATTTTTAATTGATAATTCAGATTTGTTCAAAAAAGTTGATGGATAGATTCCAATCCAAACAATAAGTAAAAGAATTGGTAATAATAACCCGATCTCCCTACTATTTAAGTCTTTCAAATCTTTATTATGCTGATTCTCGAGTTTACCAAAAACTACTCTCTGATACATCCACAATAAATATACTGCCGCAAAGATTACTCCTGTTGCAGCAAATGCGGCATACCAATAACTATTTAAAACTGATGACTTAAATGTACCAATTAAAATTAAAAATTCACCAATAAAACCATTTAATCCTGGTAGTCCAATAGAACTTAATGAGACAATCAAAAGAATCGTAGAGTAAATTGGAACTACTTTTGCAATACCACCAAATTCTGATATAAGTCTTGTGTGTCTTCTGTCATAAATCATTCCTACAAGTAAGAATAAAGCCCCAGTTGATAATCCATGATTTATCATTTGAATCAAAGCCCCTTGAGCGCTTTCAATTGTCATTGCGAAAATTCCAAGTACAACAAAACCAAGATGACTAACAGAACTATAAGCAATTAATTTTTTCATATCAGGTTGCACCATAGAAACAAGTGCACCATAAATAATACCTATTATTCCAAGTACACTTAAATAAGGAGCCAGATCAATTGATATTTGTGGAAAAAGTGTCAGACAGAATCTTAGTAATCCATAAGTCCCCATTTTAAGGAGAACTCCAGCAAGGATTACGCTACCAGCAGTTGGTGCTTCAACATGTGCATCTGGTAACCAGGTGTGAAAAGGAAAAACAGGGACTTTAATAGCAAAACTCAATGCGAATGCTAAAAACATCAAAAGCTGAGTCGAATAAAGTAAATTTGAAGAAATAGTTTTAAGGACCGTATAATCTGTTGTAAAATACCCAAGTTGATTCATTGCAGATACACCAAGTGCAATAATAGCAACAAGCATTAACAAACTTCCAAACATCGTATACAAGAAAAATTTGATAGCCGCATAAATTCGATTTTCACCACCCCAAATTCCAATAATAAAATACATCGGAATTAGCATTGCTTCCCAGAATATATAAAACAAGAATAAATCAAGAGAAGCAAACACACCAATCATTCCTGTTTCAAGAACGAGAAAGAAAAAAAGAAATTCTTTTACTTTAGTTTGAATGCTTTCCCATGTTGATAAAATCGTAATTGGAGTGAGAAATGTTGTTAACAAAATCAATAACAATGATATACCATCAATGCCAATGTGATAACTTATATTTAAAGATTTTATCCATTCAAATTTTGTAACAAACTGGAACCCGACTTGATTATCTCGGTATCCGAAGAATAAACCAAGAGATAAAATAAAAGTAATTACTGAAATTATCAGTGAAAAATATCGAAGCAGGTTTTTCTTTTCATTATTAATAAATAAAAGTAAAACTGCTCCAATTAATGGTAAAAAAATTGTAAGGGTGAGTATATAGTTTTTCATAGGCATCATATTAAGAGTAAAAAGATTATTAAGGTTATTCCAAATATCATTATTAAAGCATAAAATTGAACAATTCCAGTTTGAACTTTTCTTATAACTTTTGCCAGATCATTAATAATTTCTGCTGTACCGTTTATAAATCCATCTATTAGTAAAGTATCATTTATCTTCCATAAAAATTTTTCAGAAACTTTTACGATAGGGGTGACAATCAATAAATCGTAAATTTCATCAACATAATATTTATTGAACAGAACATTATAAAGTTTTTTAAACTTAGAAATTGCCCAATCAATAGGTTTAATACTCTTTAGATAAAAATGTCTTGCCATTAAAATACCAGCAACTCCAGCTAAAACAGATATTATCATTAACAAAATTTCGGTTGCGTGTGAATGCAGATTTACATGAAACAAGTATGTTTCTGCAGGTTCGTAAATTGGATGCAACCAATTTTTAAATAAATTTCCTTTTTCGCCACTAAACACCTCTGGAATTCCAATAAATCCACCAATAGCAGAAAGAATAGCAAGAATAATAAGTGGAACCGTCATCACCTTAGGTGATTCATGAGGATGAATATGTGAAGGGAATCTTGGTTTTCCCTCAAATGTTAAATTAAATAGTCTAAAAACATAAAAAGCTGTCATCAATGCTGTAATTAATCCAATTAGATAAAGAACATAATATCCTGATGCATAAGTCTCCCAAAGAATCTCATCTTTAGAGAAAAATCCTGAGAGAGGTGGTATTCCAGCAATAGCAAGAGATGCAACCAAAAAAGTCTTATAAGTTGTTGGTAAATAAGTTTTCAATCCCCCCATATTCTTAATATTCTGTTCCTCATGCATTGCATGGATTACTGAACCAGCACCAAGAAAAAGTAATGCTTTAAAAAATGCATGAGTCGTTAAATGAAAAATTGCAGCACTAAACGCACCAACTCCTGATGCAAGAAACATATAACCAAGTTGACTTATAGTTGAATATGCGAGTATTTTTTTTATGTCATTTTGTACTAATCCCATTGATGCAGCAAAGATTGCAGTAAAAGCTCCAACAACAGCAACAATCATCATTGTAACTTCAGATTGAACAAATAAAACTGAACATCTTGAAACCATGTAAACACCAGCAGTCACCATTGTAGCAGCATGTATTAACGCAGAGACAGGAGTTGGACCAGCCATTGCATCAGGTAACCAAACATAAAGTGGGATTTGTGCAGACTTACCTGTAGCACCAATAAACAAAAATAAAGTAATTAAGGTAATAGTAACCTCGTTTAATGGAATTTTTGTAGCTAAGACAAAAACTTCTTCAAAATTTAAACTCTCAAAAGTCTTGTAAATTAAAAACATTCCAAGAAGAAATCCGAAATCACCAACTCTGTTGACAATAAAAGCCTTTTTTGCAGCATCCGCAGTTGTACTTTTATCAAATTTTCTATCATACCAGAATCCAATTAAAAGATATGAACATAATCCAACTCCTTCCCATCCAAGAAACATCAAAACAAAATTATCGGCAAGAATTAAATTCATCATCATAAAGATGAAAAGATTTAGATATGCAAAAAATCTCCAGAACCCTTTATCACCATGCATATATCCTATACTATAAATATGAATCAAAAATCCAACACCAGTAACTACTAAAGCCATAACAAGCGATAAAGGATCAATCAAGTAACTAAAAGAAATATCTAATCGTTCAACTGCAATCCATTTGAATAAAGGAATGATTATTTTTCTTTCACCAACAGGTAGACTAATAACTTCAATAAATGAAAATACAGCAATCAGGAATGCAATACCTACAACACCACTTCCTATCCACCCAATAATTTTTTCATTTTTAATTCTGGAACCCAAAAGTCCATTAAATAAAAAACCAATAAAAGGTAAAATGACAGCAATGTAAAAATAGTTTGTAATCATTATTTCCTTACCACTTAAAGATGTTTACTTCATCTACATTAATTGTTAGTTTATTTCTGAAAAGAGCAATTATAATAGCAAGACCCACTGCAGCTTCCGCAGCAGCTACAGCCATAACGAAAAAAACAAAAATTTGACCACTACTATCACCAAAAAATGATGAAAAAGATACAAGAGTTAAGTTTACTGCATTTAACATCAATTCAATACACATAAAAATTATAATTGCATTCCTTCTGGTCAGAACTCCAATTATACCGATTGAAAAAAAAGCAGCACTTAAGATTAAATAATATTTTAATGGTATCATTCAAATTTCCTCTTTGCTAAAACTATTGCGGCGATAATTCCAACTAAAAGAATAAATGATGTTACTTCAAATGGAATTAAATATGTTGAAAACAAAACCTCGCTTATTTTTTTAATTGAACCTGCTTCAATTGAATTAGGCGAGATTGTAACATTTAAGTCGTCTTTAGCTTTAATAAAGAAAAAAACTCCAAATTGAAGTATTAAAACAACACCAAAAATTGAAGCGATTATTTTTCTCAAGTTAAATGGATCTTTCAAGGCTTCTTCATTACTAAGATTAAGCAACATAATTACAAACACAAATAGAACCATAATTGCGCCAGCATAAACAAGTATTTGAAGAACTGCAATGAATTGCGCATTTAACAAAAGATAAAATCCAGCTAATGCAAAAAAATGTAAAATTAAAAGGAGGACTGAATAAACTGGATTTTTTTGAATAATAAGCATTAATGCTGAGGTAAGTCCAATTAATGCGAGAATTATAAAAGTGATTTGTTCCAGAGTCATATCAGCAATTTCTTCTCCTCAGTTTTAAGGTGTATTTCTATAAATCATTCTTGGGAATGGAATTGTTTCACGGACATGCTCAAGTTTACAGATCCAAGCAACTGTTCTTTCTATACCAAGTCCAAAACCAGAATGTGGGACAGAACCATATCTTCTTAGATCCAAATACCATTCAAAAGCTTCTCTTGGTAAATTATGCTCTTCGATTCTTTTCAAAAGAATTTCATAATCATCTTCTCTCTGACTACCACCAATGATTTCACCGTAACCTTCTGGGGCAAGCATATCAACTGCAAGAGCGTATCTTTCATCATTTGGATCTCTTTTCATATAAAATGCTTTTACCTGTGCAGGATAATGATGAATCATAACCGGTTTTTCAAATTGTTCTGAAATAACTGTTTCATCAGTGCCACCGAAATCGTTGCCCCATTCAAAATTAATTCCATTTCTTTTAAGTATTTCAATTGCTTCTTCATAATGTATTCTTGGAAATGGTCTTTTCACTTTTTCTAACTTTGATATATCCCTTTCAAGAAACTCAAGTTCTTTTCTTCTATTCTTTATAACAGTTTGAACAATATACTCAACAAATTCCTCAGCCAGATCCATATCATCATTTAAATCAGCAAATGCAACTTCCGGTTCAACCATCCAGAATTCTGTTAAGTGTCTTCTTGTTTTTGATTTTTCAGCTCTGAAAGTAGGTCCAAAGGTGTAGACTTTTCCAAAAGCCATAGCCGCTGCTTCAGCATATAATTGACCAGATTGAGTAAGATAGGCTTTCCCAAGGTCAAAATATTCTGTCTCAAAAAGAGTTGTAGTCCCTTCACACGCTGCAGGAGTCAAAATTGGTGCATCAACCAAGATGAATCCTTTGTTGTTGAAAAAATTACGAATTGCTTGAATGATCTCATGGCGTACTCGCAAAATAGCATGTTGTCGACTTGACCTCAACCATAAATGTCTATGATCCATCAAAAATTCTATTCCATGTTCTTTTGGAGTAATAGGATAATCTTTTGCAATGTGAATAATCTCAAGATTTTTAACTTCAATTTCAAAACCACCTGGAGCTCGATCCTCTTTCTTTACTAATCCATAAACTTTAAATGAGGATTCTTGTGTTAGTTCATCATATTTATTGAAGACTTCTTCAGGGATTATATTTTTAACTAAAACTAATTGACAAATTCCCGAGCCATCTCTCATTACGATGAATCTTATCTTGCCACTTGATCTTTTATGTGTAACCCACCCTGAAAGTTCAATTTCTTGTCCAATGTAGTTATTTAATTCTTCTATATATATTTTATGCATATTTTTTTTAAAAAACTTTTACAAAGTTAAAAAAGCACTTAGAATTTACAAAGGTAAGTTAAATGCTTCTCATGAATTATTTAAAAAATAATTTGGGTAAAATAATTTTTAGCACTTTTTATTTTGATAGATTACCTTCTTCTACCTTTTCCTTTACTTCCATTATGAGTATCGTCTTCGTCCCAGTTATCATCTTCCCAATCATCTTCATCAAAAAAATCATCATCGTTATCGAAATCTTCAAAATCCTTTTCATCAAAATCATCTTCATCAGCTTCATCGAAGTTAGAATCATTATCATCATCTGGCTGACCTTCGACCATATTTTCAGCTAAATCAAATAAAATTTTTACTGCAAAAAGTTTTCCTATTTCGGTAAGTGTAAGTGAATCCTCATTTAAAAGACCAAACCATCTTGCTCTTTTAATTTTTTGATGATGTAATTTCTCATCAATTGGTCCATCTGTGGTTATATTACAAACCGCCTTTATTGCAGCTTCTTCACCAAAGAGCTCTAAAATTTGACTGATCACTTTTTTGTCCATCTTATTAGTCCTTTCTTTTTAAATTATTTGATAAAATTTTTATGAACTTACCTACCAAATTAACTAAATCGATGGTAATATTCATTTTAAGTATCTTTAAGGATGTTTATAGATTTCGTGCAATAGTTCCTTCCTTTTGAGTTTGAATTTTAAGTATGAAGAAAAAATATTTAAAGAAAATTAGGATACTAACAAAATTATATCTATATTGTTTTAGCAGACAGTTGTTTTGTAGGTCTGTAGTAGTAGAAACAAAAATTTTCGAACCTTCAGTAAGCTTCTAAGCATCAACTTCAAACCTGTCTCAGTAACAAAATCATTAACAAATTATTAAAGGAGCTTCTGATATGTCAGAGCGAAGAAAAGGAACCGTTAAATGGTTCAATAGTTCTAAAGGTTACGGATTCATCACTCAAGATAAT
The DNA here is from genome assembly GCA_937944105.1 of uncultured Ignavibacteria bacterium. GTDB lineage: Bacteria > Bacteroidota > Ignavibacteria > Ch128b > Ch128b > Ch128b. The sequence goes on along the minus strand of CALDZP010000059.1, from coordinate 12,559 downwards.
GGTGAGGATGTATTCGTTCATTATCAATCAATTCTTGGTAATAGTTACAGAACACTTGCAGAAAATGATAAGGTAGAATTTTCAGTTAAGCAGGGACCAAAGGGTCTTCAGGCTGCTGAAGTCAAAGTTATTCGTTAAAAGATAATTTGTTCTGTACTCACCCCACTTCGGTGGGGTTTTTTATTTTAAATTAATGACAATTATTTCAATGGAATTTAATCTATTTTTTAATCAAAATTTATTAGAGTCTGTACTTTTGATATTATGCGAAATGTAAAATTAATAATCAGATTTTTTATTTAGACTAAAAAAAATAAATTAACATTAAGATTCATTTCTATGAAAAAATCTAACTATTCGTATATTTACACATAATTAAAATGAAATTATGGAAGAGAGAATTAAAATAAATTTATTAGAAGGAGATATAACTACCAGCGTCGCAGATGCAATAGTAAATGCAGCTAACAATCATCTCTGGATGGGTGCAGGTGTTGCTGGTGCTATAAAAAGAGTTGGTGGAAAAATAATTGAAGACGAAGCTATCGCTAAGGGTCCTATTCCAATTGGTTCGGCTATTGAAACAACCGCAGGAAACTTAAAAGCCAAATATGTAATACATGCAGCAGTAATGGGAGTAGATTTACAAACTAATGAAACATATATTAAGAATGCAACAAAAAGTGTTCTTAATTTATGTGAAAAACTTCAATTGACATCTGTGTCATTTCCTGCACTTGGAACAGGTGTTGGTGGTTTTCCAATTGATAAATGTGCTGAAATAATGATTTCAGAAGTCTTAAATTTTAAATCAAATTATCTTAAAGAAGTTAATTTTTATCTTTTTGGCAGAACTGCATTCAATATTTTTAATGAAGTATTTAAAAAACTATCAAGTTAAAAATTAGAGAGGGTTATATGGAAGCCTTAACTGGAATAGCAATTTTAATAATTGTTGGTTTAATTCTATTTCTTTCAATCTTTTTTTACTTCATTCCTGTTGGTTTATGGATTACAGCATATTTCGCAGGAGTTAAATTAAAAATATTTTCCGATCTGGTGGGAATGAGATTAAGAAAAGTTCCACCACACATAATAGTTAAAAGTTTAATTACTGCTACAAAAGCAGGAATTAAAGTGGAAACAGGGAAACTCGAAGCACATTATCTGGCTGGTGGAAATGTAGAAAAAGTTGTAAATGCATTAATATCTGCAGATAAAGCTAATATTCCTTTAACTTTTGAAAGAGCTACCGCAATTGATCTTGCTGGGAGAGATGTTTTAGAAGCTGTTAAGATGAGCGTTAATCCAAAGGTTATCGAAACCCCTGCTATTGCTGCTGTTGCAAAAGATGGAATTCAAGTTAGAGCTATTGCAAAAGTAACAGTTAGAGCAAATATCGATAGACTTGTTGGTGGTGCCGGAGAAACTACAATTATTGCAAGAGTCGGTGAAGGTATTGTAACAACAATTGGTTCATCTAATACTCACAAAGAAGTTCTTGAAAATCCAGACAGAATTTCAAAGACGGTTCTTGAGAAAGGATTGGATGCAGGAACTGCATTTGAAATTTTATCAATTGATATTGCCGATGTTGATGTTGGAGAAAATATCGGTGCAAAACTTCAAACTGATCAAGCAGAAGCTGATTTAAAAATTGCACGCGCTAAAGCAGAAGAAAGAAGAGCTGCGGCTGTTGCTACCGAGCAAGAAATGAAAGCCGAAGTTCAAAGAATGAAAGCAAAGGTTATTGAAGCAGAGGCAGAAATTCCAAAAGCTATTGCTCATGCATTAAGAGAAGGAAAGCTTGGTGTTCTTGATTACTACACTATGAAAAACATTCAAGCTGACACTGAAATGCGTGAATCAATTTCTAAAGGTTCAGAAAAGAAAAAAGAGTAATTATCGAAATATAAATAATCATAAAAATTAAATTTTGATATGGAAAATTTATTTGATCTTCTAATAATACTTTTTATTATTTACGCTTTTCTAGCACCTCTTCTTAAAAGGAAAAAACCTCCTGTTCCCAGTAGACCCCCAACTTATGATACTAACTCAGATACTGAAACGGTAGAAAAAAAATCATCACAAGACATTTTGAGAGAAATTGAATTACTTTTTGGATATGAACCTGAAACTGATTCTTTACCAGATTTAGACACAGAAAAATATGATGAAGAATTTAAGCCGATTTATGAGGATAAATCAAATATCACTCAAATTACAGTCCCTAAATTTGAAGATAGAATTAAAAATTCTGATTCTGCTCTAAATGATAAACTTTATGAATACTTAATGATTGAACCATACGATTACGACTCAACAATTCCAGAAATTGAGATTGATGAATTTGATTATTCAAAACTTGATGATTTTGCCTACAATAAATCAGAAAGTATTCAAACTCTGGATAAAACACTTTCAGTTGATTTAGAAAACTTTGATAATATTAAAAAAGCTATTATCTACAAAGAAATCTTTGATACACCAATTGCACTCAGGGTTAGAAGAATTAAATGGCAAAGAAATATATACTAAAAAGAGTTTCACCTGACGAACCTGTCTCAAAACCTAAATTAGAACAAGTTAATTTTAAGATCGATTATAAAAACATTTTAAATCCTGCTCAATATGAGGCGGTTATTACAACAGAAGGTCCCGTTTTAGTAATTGCTGGTGCAGGCACTGGAAAAACTCAAACTCTTGTTTATCGTGTTGCAAGATTGGTTGAAATGGGGGTTAACCCTCAATCTATTTTGCTTTTGACCTTTACACGAAAAGCTGCTCAAGAAATGTTAAGACGAGCCGCTGCTTTAATTGATTCTCGTTGTGAAAAAGTATCAGGTGGTACATTTCATTCTTTTGCAAATCTTATTCTTAGAAAATTCGCTAATAAAATTGGTTACCCTTCAAATTTTACAATTTTAGATCAATCCGATGCAGAAGATGTAATTAATTTAATTAGAACAAATTTGGGTTACGATAGACAGAAAAAAAGATTTCCTAAAAAACAAACTCTTTATGATATCATCAGTCTATCTATTAATAAACAATGCAAAATTGAAGAAGTTGTCGCTCTTCAATACCCACAATTTTTAGACTTTATTGACGATATAAATTTGATTCAAAAGGAGTACGAAAAATTTAAGAAGAAGAATGCTTTGCTGGATTACGACGACTTGCTCATTAAACTTAAAGAGCTTTTAGAAAAAGACGAGGAATTTAGACAATACATTCACAGAAATTACAAATACATTATGGTAGATGAATATCAGGATACAAATAAATTACAAGCTGAAATTGTTAAACTCTTATCAGGAGCATCCAGAAATATTATGGTTGTTGGTGATGATTCACAAAGTATTTATTCCTTCAGAGGGGCTAATTTCAAAAATATAATTGATTTTCCTAAAGATTTTCCCGATGCTAAAATCATTACAATTGAAGAGAATTATAGAAGTACTCAAGCCATTTTGAATTTTACAAATCAAATTATCGCATTAATGAAAGAAAAATATCCGAAAATTTTATATACTAAAAATGAATTTGGAAATTTACCCGCTATTGTTGCCGCGTCAAATACAACACTTGAATCAAAGTTCGTTGTAGATAAAATACTAGAATTAAGAGAGGAAGGAATTGCATTACAAGAGATTGCTGTCCTTTTTCGTTCAGGATATATTTCATATGATCTCGAAATCGAATTAAATAAAGCTGGGATACCCTATCGTAAATTTGGTGGAATAAAATTTATTGAAACAGCTCATATAAAAGATTTAATTAGCTTTCTAAGAATTCTAAATAATCCAATTGATAAAATTAGCTGGTTCAGAGTTTTACAATTACTCTCTGGAATTGGACCAAAAAAAGCGCGTGCTTTAACCGAAGAAATTGAATCATCGGTAAATAAAAATATTTTTTCATTCAAATCATTCCTCAATGATAAATTTGTACCAGATAGTGTTCATGAATTATTTAAAATTTTAAGCGATGCAAATGGAAATTCATTGACTCCTTCAGATAGATTGAGCATAATTCTACCTTTTTATGAAAAGATTTTAAAAGAAAAATATGACGATTATCCAAAACGACTGAAAGATTTAGAAATATTTTTAGCCATAAGTGAAAAATATCGTTCATTAAGCTCTTTCCTTGATGATCTTGCTCTTGAGCCTCCAACTCAAAGTGTTTACGATATTGAAAGTCCAGGTGCTGAAGATGAATTTTTAACATTAAGTACAATACATTCGGCTAAAGGACTTGAATGGCATTCAGTCTTTGTAATTGGAGTTGTTGAAGGATTCTTTCCTTCTACACGATCATCAGAAACATTTGAAGATATTGAAGAAGAAAGAAGATTGCTTTATGTAGCATGCACAAGAGCAAAAAGAAATTTATTTATCTCTTATCCATTGGTTATGTTCTCAAGATTTGATGGATTAACTTATTCAAAAAAATCAAGATTTATTTCACCTATCAATCAAGAATATTATGAGGAATGGATAATAAATGAAGAGTAATACAAATTATTTAATATTTCTAATAGTTTTATTTTTTTCATTATTCCTTTTTTTAGGTTGTCCGGGAGCGAAAAGAGATGAGTTGGAGTTCTACAGAGGGAAAGTTGATTCTTTACGAACTCTGGTTAATAATTTTCTTATTGATTACAATAAAATGAAATATCAAAGCTACCTTGAAAATCAACCGTTTTTTGTTTCTGAACTTTACCATAAATATGGGAATCTATTTAATACCGATGACATTAATTTGATTAATAATTTGTTAAAACTTGAACAGCGTCCTGAAAGAATCGATCGACTGGAAAGATTAAAAGTATTTATTTATGAAAAAATTGTAGAGAAAGAAACTGCAGGTATTTTGGATAGAATCGAATTAATTAAACATTACATAAATTATCCGTCCAGAGATGGATTATTAAGGTATGACGATCTGGATGAAATTCTCTCACAGGAAAATAATCAAAGAAAACGGAGCTTCCTTTACAATTCTAATGCAAGGTTTTTCGAAGACCTGCAAAAAATGAATTTTAAACTTTTCAATGAAAGAAAAACAATTATTATTGATTCATTGAAATTCGGATCATTCAATCAATTCGCATCGATGGTTAGACAGGAAGATCTTTCAAAATTTTATCAAGTTATAAATGGCTTCATATCCTCAACAAATGAATTTTACTATCAACAATTATATGAATTTTTGAGATCAAAAAATTATCAACAAAATCAATTTTACGCTTACGATATACCATTCCTGATAAACGATCAAAAACTTAATAAATATTTCAAAAAAGATAGCCTGGCAAGAATTTTCTTAGAAACTATGTACAATTTGGGTTTCAAAGTGGATAGTTTACAGAACTTAAAAATAATTTACTCACAAGAAAAACAAATGAATAGACGAGAAACTAAAAGATTAAAAACTACAGGATTCACAATCTCTATTCCAAATGAAAATCACTTGTTTATAAAATCCGCTGGAGGTTACTCTAATTATGAAAGAACCTTTTCAGAGTTAGCCAGGTTACTGCCCTCTATATTTTCAAATGAAACTTATTTTGAAATGAATTACTTTGGAGATAATTCAATCCCACTCACATACAAGTACCTATTTTCAAACTTACTTGATGAATATGTCTTCATAAACAATATTTTTTTTCATTCAAATCGACTTTCAGCAGAATTTTTAAAACTCAGATCATTCAAAAAACTTTATACAGTAAGAAAAATCTGTGCTGATTTTATTGTTGAATATCTAATGATCGATTCATCTAAAACCGATATAGATAGTCTTACACAGATTTACAATTCGATTCTCGGATATACAATAACAAACGGTGATAAGTTTAGATTATTTTTTACATTAAATGACTACTATGAAGAAATTGATTATCTCAAAGCTTACTTCCTTGAATCTATGATGAAAACAAAAATTAGAGAAAAATATGGTCAGGATTGGTTCTTAAACCAAAATCTTAAAAATTATTTAATAAAGTTTCTACAAAGAGGGAAAGCCTTAAACAAAGATAATTTTTTAATGGAAATAGGTTATTATTATTTAGATCCGAGATTTTTCTTTAATGATATAATTTCTTTGACTGAAAAATCAAAAGAGATCAGGCAAAAGTAAATTGATTACCATAATTTCAATTCTATTGGTTTATATCACAATAATTAATGCAATAGTTTTTCTCTCTTACTTTTTTAGAAACAAAGAAGAGATAAATAATGTCAATAATTCTCTTGAAAATGCCAGTGTAATTGTTGCATTTAAAAATGAAATTCAGAATCTTCCTTCTTTAATAACTTCTTTACAAAATCAATTACTTGATGTTAATAAATTCGAGGTTATTTTAGTTAATGATTATTCAGATGACAATTCATTAGAACTTGCAAAGAGTTTAATTAGCAATACTCAAAACTTTAAAGTCATTAATAATAAATATAAACAAGGGAAGAAAAATGCATTAAAAACCGGAATTGAAGAATCAAAAAATGAAATTCTTGTCTTTACCGATGCTGATTGCATTCCTAACAAAGAGTGGTTACAAACAATCATTAAACATTTTGATGATGATACTCAAATTGTTTATGGATTCTCCCCTTTTTTAACCGGAAAATCATTTATCAATAAAATCTGTCGATACGAAAATTTATTCACATCTATTTTGATGAAATCATTTCATAATCTTGAATTTCCATATATGTCTTTTGGTAGAAATTTCTCTTATCGAAAATCTCTTTTCTATAAACTTGGTGAATTCAAAGAAATTGAACATTCAATCAGTGGCGATGATGATTTATTTTTTCAACTTGCAATTAAATATAAAGCAAAAGCAAAGTTAATGACTGAACCCGAATCAATTGTATTTTCAAAATGTAATTTAAGCTTTAAAGAATTTTTCAATCAAAAATCAAGACACATTTCTGCAAGCAGGTATTATTTACCTGAAATTAAAGCTTCTCTTGGTTTGATATATGGAAGTAATATTTTACTTAACATTTTTATTATTCCGTCATTTTTTTCCCTAGATCTATTTTTAATCACATTTGTTTTATTAAATGTTTTGATTAAAACATTTTTGGTTATTGTTTTTATTAGAAAAATAAAAGTTCAGTATCCATTACTTATAATTCCATTTATTGATTTCATTTATAATCTCTTATTAGTTACAATAGGAATTCGTTCGAGGTTAAAAATTGTCCAATGGAAATAAACCGCACTATTTAAATCCCAAACATCCAAATTATGATAGATGGAAAAGAAGTCGTGAAATTGCAATCGAACGAGGTAAATTTGTCAAAACAGTTGTTGAAAAATATAAAACAATAAAGAACTTAAAGATTCTTGATATTGGTTCGGGATATGGTGGAACAATTTTTAATTTTATAGGAAATGGCAATGAAATCTATTCTGTTGAAATAGATGAATTTAAACTTAAACATCAACCTGAAGATATTTCAATTAAGAAATTTTTAACTGATGCTTATAATTTACCATTTGATGAAAAATTTGATTTAATTATTCTACAGGATTTTATTGAACATATAGAAAATCCACATCATTTTTTATCATACATAAAAACTTATTTAAAAGAAGATGGGATTATTTATTTAAGTACTCCAAATCGCTTGTCAATAATTAATATATTATCTGATCCTCATTGGGGATTTCCTTTTATATCACTTTGTTCAAGAAAAATTATAAAAAAAATATTCTTACCATTTTTTAGAAGAAGTGAAATGACTAGAAAAGATATTGCACAATTACTTTCATTAAAAGATTTAATAAGAATATTTAATGATCTAAATTTTGAATATACATTAAACACAAAATTTGCGACTAATACTTTATTCAAGAATCCACAACAAATTATCTGGTCTAACTTACATACTAGTCTCTTTTATTTCCTAAAAAAACTCGGTTTAAATAATATTCTTATAAAACTCTCCAACGATAAAACGGGTTTAATAAATAAATATATTACCCCTACTTTTTATATAACAATTAAATCTAATAGTAGACTTATCTAATTTAAGAACATCAAATTTTTTTGTCCCGAAGAATTCTGTTTAATGCTTTAAATTGAAAGTTTAGTATTTGAATGTATAGACATTCTGTTAGTATTTATTGACTGACTAAGAAATTAAAATTTAATTTAAAATAGGTCTTCAAATAAAAAATCCGTGCAGTCATAAACTGCACGGATTGAGAGGAAGAAATTAATTTTTTAGAATCCCACAGAGACAGCAATAACCTGATTTGCATCAAATATTTTAACAGGTACATAAGCATAATCAACTGAAACATCAAGTCCACTTAACTGTTTCAAATTCACGCCTGCACCGAATGTATAATTCTGGTAAATATTAGGTGTATTATCATTTGCTTGAGGTGTTAGAACATATCCAGCACGAATATAGAGTAAATTCTTAAAAGAATATTCTAATCCAAAATTATAGTTATCAAAAGTATAATTATTATTCTGGAATGTTGAAGCAACCTGCAAAGAGTTCTCGCTATTAAGTTGATACATATAAGATACACCTATTGACATCTCAGATGGTAAATCTGATGCTTGCGTATCAAGTTTTAAAAATGTAGGACCGCGTTGAGAATTTGGATCATTAGCAGTCACGTAAGCAGCATTTCCATCAAATTTAATTTGTGGACCTAAATTTTTAACTACCACACCAAGTGCCAATCCAGGTACATTAAATAAATTGGAGTATTGAACACCAAAATCAAAACAAAAACCTGTTGCACTCATTCGATCAATATTTTCACTTATTAAATTAAAATTGGTACCAATTGCAACTCTATCTGTCAATTGTTTAGAATATGTCAACGATAGAATAAAATAATTGGGGTTAATAATTTGACCTGTACCATCAGGTTGATCCATTGTAGTTACAGGTATATCCCCGATATTTAATGATCTAAAAGATAAACCTAATGAACCTATCTCACCAATCTTACCACTTACAGCAGCAAAATTCATCGACATATCAGCAAAATGTGAACGATTTGAAAACATTGCATTTAAAGTATTTGGTGAAAGGTCAACGCCTGCAGGATTCCAATAAATTGCCTCAAGACCTGTTGAAATAGCTATTGGTGCACCACCCATTGAAAGATACCTTGCTCCAATTGGAATTCTTAATTCAGGAGCTCCAGCTGTGCCAGCACGATTTTGACCACCAGCAAAAGTCAATTCGGTGATCACAAATAAAACTATTAATATTAAAACCAATTTGTGAATAATTTTCATATTTCCTCCAAATTTTTTCAAAATTTATATGGTACGGGAAAACCCGTACCATTCAAATAATTAATAAACTTTCAACATTTGTTGTTCTTGAATAACCACAAGCTTTAATATCTTTGTCTTTCCAAGTTTTGGCATATCTATGTGTACAATATAAATACCACTTGCAACGGGATAATTATTATCATTCTGTAAATTCCAGGTTTCGAATTGACCATTACTTGCAGTATGCTTGATTGTTTTAACAAGTACACCACTTAAATCAAAAATTCGAATTGTTGCTTCATCAGGTAAATGACTGAAAGTTACATATTTATTATCAGGTGAAACTTCTCTGTAATGATAACCATAGTATGGATTCGGAAATACATTTATTTTTTCAACATCTGCTTTAGCAAGTTCTCCACTAAATGAATTTGCTTTGGCAACAAAAACAAAAGTATCTTTCACTGTATTGACCTTTGGTGCGTAAAATTCCATTGTAAAATCATTTTTGAACTGTTCTTTTGTTCCCCTCGGATAGAACCAGAATGACCAAAGAACTGGTCCACCATTTTGTGTTATTTCATCCATAAAATCTCTACCACCTAAATTAGGATTCCAATTAGCGCCTGTTGAATCATAATCTGAATCAAGAACAAAAATGTACTCATATGGAGTATCATTAGTGTGAGGATCCCATTGTTGATTTAAATTCCTATCTCTAACTATTACTGAAAGTTGTCTCGGAGGATTAGATGTTATATCAAAAAATTTAAATGGAATTAATTTTGTAGCCACATGGTTTCCTGCCCCCCATGTTCGATATAAATTAGCGATCTGACCTTTTGCAGGATCGACAGTATAAATTTCACCAATATCGTATCTACCATTTAAATTTGCATCAACATAACTCTGAACTTGAAATACTTCTACTTTAATATCTTTAAAATCACCAGGAGAAACAGTTGTTTCACCCCAGAAATTTGGTCCAAGAAATGCAGCACCAAACATTAGTTCTCCTCCGTTATCCGGGTTACCAGTTAGCCATCTATCACCGCCATAGTAAGTCCAATCTTTACCTACAAGTGGTGGACCTTCAACCTTAATTAAAATTCCATCAACGATTGGGTAATCCTCACCTCCCTCTTGATTTGTCTGATCTTTAACTTTTACAACAGGTGGATTTACAGAAACATCAAAAACATCCCAATAAGTTTGACCATTTTCGTATCTAAAAACAACTTTATATTCATGTCCTGTTAATTGAGTTGGGTCTACTACAATAGCCGTCACTTTTCCATCACTTACACCTTTATGTACAACAGCAATTGTATCACCTACAGTATTTCCATATCTTAATCCAGGAACAGGAAGCTGTGGTTTAGCAGCTAAAACAACAACTGGTGATCTTAAAACATGGAATGGAAGTAATGGCGAAGGATTATAAGCATAAGCCACTACTGCAAAATAATATTCCTGACCATTTCGTAATTCTGTTTTTCTGAATGCATCCTCTTTAATCACAAAATATCTTTGTAAACCTTTATCAGTTCCTTTAGCTACTAATACCGGAATTGAAACTCCATTTTCATCTACAACCGTATCATATATTGCTTTAATTCCATTAATTGCATCAAAAGTACCAAGTAAAATTCCATCACTTATACTTGAAGATGGAGTAGGTAATTGATATACTTCATAACCTTCAAATGTATAACCTTGATCATTGAAGGTTTCTATTTTGGTTAATAAATCTTGATCGAAACCCCAATTGAGGACAACTTTTCTATCAAAATTTCCAACATTTACTCGTGGTGGAGAAATTGATGGAAGTTTAAATAACTGATCAAAAACAATCTGAGCAGTTAAATCATTATTTTTTAACGCAGCAACGCTACTTAAGTTATCTGTTCCCAATCCATAAACTGTTGCAACTACAACCTGAGCAGTATCACCAAGTTTTAATGTAAAAGGTCCATTAATTACCATTATTCTTCTATCACCAGGAGCGTCCACAGAACCATCTAATTTACCGGTCCTAGCAACGGGATCGCCTGTTAATAGATAAGTCCCTTCTGGAGTTACATCGGCAACAGATGATGGGAATGGTTCTGCACTTGGATATCTTGGTTCAGGTTTATAGCCCCTCATCAAGTTATAAAATTGAAGTGTTCCATTATAATTAAAATCTGGATCTTCCCATGTTCCACCAGCAGCAAAATATATGAATGAACTCATTGGTTTCCGATTAACATATTTATAACCTTTTCTCCATTGAAGATTAAATATTGCGCTATCAGAAGGATTCCCAGTATAAAAAGAAACACCTTGTAAGAAATCGTAACCAACAGCAGGAGGAGCAAGACCCAATCCAGCGTAAGTTGCATCAGTAGCTTGTGATGAATACGCATAACCGAGATTAAGAGTTGTATCACATCCGGCAAAATCGTCACTGTAAGTTCCCACATCCGGGTCAGCCCATTGAACAATGTACATACTATCAATTTTAGAGTTTGGTTTTGAAGTCGGTAATCCTTTATAAACTAAATCAACTTTCTTATATATAACATTCCCTAATGCACCAGAATAGGCATATGCCCAATAAGTCTCAGAAATTTCTAAACCAATCGGAGGAGAACCATATAAAGATTCAGAATTTCGATCGTTATATTTAATAAAAATGGTTTGAGAAGCGCCTGGAATACCTGGAATATCTACATCAGGGTTATAAGTGCCGTCACCATCCACATCCTGAAATGGTGCACCTTCATTTGCAGGCCATTCATACCAATCTTTTTCATATTGCTCTTTTAATTGTTGAATATGAGATTCATTTACTTGACCAATTGGAATATTATTAAAAGTTGCCGCATCAGAAGTCAAATTCCCTGTTTTATAATCTGGTCTCACTCTAAATAATCTTGTAATAGGTGAACAACCTGTTCCATAAGTATTTCCATTGACTCTAACTACAGGTAAGTTTCCATCATCTACAAGCCCCCCCCAAACAATTCCTTCAGCGAAAATCGCACCAACACTGGAGCCATTTGGAAAAGCACCATTCCAACTATTTGCAACAACCCAATCATGAAACCCATTATCACCAACCCACATGGTAACATTGTTGATATTTAAAAGACTCTGAATTGGGTTATCAGCTGTTTTGCTTAAGACTGTTCTTTTGCTTTTATTCTTCAAATTAATCTTCGTGTGTGAATAAGATAAATCACTAAAAACAAATAAAAATAATATTAAGAATATAAAACTTAAACTGTTGATTTTTTTCAT
>CALDZP010000058.1 GCA_937944105.1 uncultured Ignavibacteria bacterium | reverse complement strand
GACATTTAGAATAAATTACTTGTACATCTGAAAGACAAGAAAATAAAGAATGCAATCAACATACTAGAATAATGTCAACCGTAGAATAAGATAAGAGTGAATACAATATAATCATTTAAGAATTTTAGTAATGCAGAAAATTATTTAAATCTATACAAAAATTTTTTGCGATTTAAGCCATATACAGATTGTAAGGGAACAAACAAGTTCATGAATGGCAAAACACCTTTAGAAATTTATGGTGTAATGTTAAAGAGTAAAGATTGGCTTAAAAATGCTCTGACTTTTTATTTAATTTTTCAAACGTTAGTAGGTATACTTTCGAAAAATATAACTTTTAAAATCTTATCCTATCATTTAAATTACATTAAAAACAAAAATAAATGAGCATAAAAAAGTACCTTAATTTTATAAAAGTCGAACACACTCTTTTTTCACTTCCATTAATTTATGCTGGCGTTTTTCTTGCCTCTGAGAAATTGCCTCCTTTTCGGTTGATTGTGCTTGTTTTGTTTGCAGCAATATTTGCAAGAATATCAGCAATGACAGCTAATAGAATCATCGATTCTGAAATTGATAAAAAAAATCCAAGAACTAAAAATCGTGAAATTCCAAGTGGAAAAATTTCTTACAAAAAAGCTGCCATTATTTTTATTCTATCACTTACAGGATATTTTGTAACAGCTTATCTTATATCAGAATTTTGTTTTTACCTTTCACCGATTCCAATTGTAATTTTCATTATTTATCCATACATGAAGAGATTTACTCATTTTGCACATTTTGGGGTTGGACTTGGTTTATCAATGGGGCCTCTTGGTGGATGGTTTTCTGTTAAAAATTCTTTTGATGGAATTTTACCCGGTGCTCTGTTAAGCTTGTTCACATTTTTCTGGGCTTCCAGTTTTGATATTATTTATTCAACTCTTGATGAAGAATTTGACCGTCAAAATTTACTTAAATCATTTCCAGTTAAATTCGGAAAAAAGAAAGCTCTCTTTTATTCGTTATTGTTGCATATAATATCTTATCTAATCCTGTTTATTTTATTTATTTCATATACTAGAAGTTTAATTTCACTAATTTTTCTAATTGCAGTCGGAGTACTTTATTATTTTGAGCATATGTTTGCCGAAAAGGATGTTGAATTAGCATTCTTTAAATTAAATGCTGTTGTAAGTTTTGTTATCTTTTTAATGGTAATTGGGAAGGGAATTTAATTTGAAAATTGTAGTTGGAATAACAGGTTCATCGGGCTCAATATTCGCAGTGGAATTTTTGAAAAGAACTGAAGCAGATAAATTTTTAATAGTAAGTAAATGGGGAAAAGTTGTTTTGAATGATGAAACTGGTGAAAGTGAAAATACTTTAAGACCTTATGTAAAAAATATTTTTAAAGATTCAGATTTAACAGCACCCACTGCATCTGGCTCGAATTATTTTGATGCGTATGTAATAATTCCAGCATCGACTTCTACAATTGGTAAAATAGCATCAGGTATTGGAGATACTCTTATTACTCGTACTGCTCAGGTTTGTTTGAAGGAAAGATATAAAATGATCATATGTGTCCGTGAAACACCTCTTGCCACAAATACACTGGAACAACTCGCTTTTCTTTCAAGGGAAGGTGTAATTGTAATGCCAATTTCACCTCCAATGTATTATGTGCCAAAAACAGTTGATGAATATATCCAGGCTTTTGTAAATAAATTGCAACAGGTATTGGGTTTAAGAAAAAGTGGTGGTTGGCGAGCCAGTGAGCTTGAGTGATTTTTAGAGGATTTTCTTGTTTATCAGGGTTCGCAAAAGTTGCGAAACAATCTTTTCTTGCATAACTGACTCATCAATTTGTTATTGCTAGGGGCTATATAATAAGTGTCATTTTGCCTTAAAAACTTTTGAAGTTGAGAAAAATATATCCAAAGCGTCATCCTGAACTTGTTTCTGGATCTAAAGTTGAGAAGTCATTCCGAACTTGTTTAAAAACCCTAAAGAACTTCAAAGGGTCATCCTATATAAATTTCAAGATTCTTTTTTATTTGATAAGAGACCTTGAAACAAGTTCAGGATGATCAATTAATGTATGAGAATATATTTTACCAAAATATTATTTCGAACTTTTTTGGAATCAAATTTACATTCAACTCCTTATAGATGTTTTTTCATAATGGATGTGCTAATCAATATTTTGTGATTAATTAAAAAATTTCAATTTTTTATTTTTTTTAGTTGGGATTAATTTGCTACATCACTTATTATATTTACTACTAATTCGATCATTGAGCATAGTCGAGGGGACCTGCGTTTTTCCATAACTTATATTGTCATTGCAAACATTGGTTGTCTCGACTCCGCTCGAAAACCGATAAAAAATGCACGACAACCAATTTGATGTCAATGAGAAAAATTAAAAATTAATAAGAGCTATTGTTTTATTAAATTGCAATTTGAAACGCAACTTTTTTGAATATATTTCATCAAATGATTGAACAAAAAGAATTAGAATTAATTGAACGAGCCAAAGTTGGAGATAGGTTAGCACTGGCTGAACTTGTTACGAGATACGAAAAAACTGTTTTTAGTTTTGCATTTAAAATTTGTCGAAATAGAGAAAAAGCTGAGAACACCATGCAAGAAACTTTTATGAGTGTTCTGAAAAGTCTTCATCAGTTTGATGGTAAATCGAAATTTTCAACGTGGCTTTATAGAATTGTTGTCAATCATTGTCTGATGATGGCTCGTTCTGAAGTTCATAAAGATAAATTTTATTCTATTGATGAAGATGAACTTAATTTTGATGAACCTGAAGTTAAGCACTGGTCAGATTTACCAGAGGATAAATTACTAAACGACGAACTTAAAAAAATTATGGACGAAGCAATTCAAAAGCTTCCACCAGAATATAGAGTAGTTTTTATGCTGAGAGATGTGGAAGGACTTTCAACTCAAGAAACTGCTGAAACACTCGGGATTACTGTCCCAGCAGTGAAATCGAGATTACACAGAGCAAGATTGTTTTTAAGAAATGAACTTAAACCTTACTTCGAAAAATAATTTGACCTGCAAAGAAGTAATTAATCAGGTTTGTGAGCATTTAGGTGAATTGCCCGATTCACCACTTTGCGTTGCGATTCAAGAACACCTTAAGGAATGCGAGAATTGCAGTAATTTTTATGAC
This sequence comes from uncultured Ignavibacteria bacterium, assembly GCA_937944105.1. Lineage (GTDB taxonomy): Bacteria > Bacteroidota > Ignavibacteria > Ch128b > Ch128b > Ch128b. The sequence goes on along the minus strand of CALDZP010000058.1, from coordinate 3,090 downwards.
CAGCTGGAAAAAACCGTAAAACTTTTTAAAGAATACAAAACTGATCTGCCTGAAGGAGCTCACGAAAGGTTACTTGCTTTTCTCGGTTTGCAGGATAAAAACAATAAATAAAAATTTTCACAAAATTCTTCATTCTATTTATTGAATCTTTCCAAAATTTTATTCATCTTATTCACGGATATGATATATGTTATAATTTTAATTTTCGGTTTTTTCACTTTACTTTTTGCTTTTCAGTTTTATTTAATACAAAAAAGTAAAAGAATTTCAGGACAAACAATTGATCTTGAAAAAATTCGTCCTGATTTGAAAAAATATTTCTCTCATGAAAAGCTTTTAATTTATTTTTATTCACCAAATTGTACTGCATGTAAATATCAAGCCCCAGTAATTGAAAATCTGAAACAAAAAAATATTAATACTTTATCAGTAGATGTATCTCGAGATTTACAACTTGCTCGTATTTTTGGAATAATGGGAACACCAAGTATTGCTATTATGAAAGGGAATCTTGTTAAAGAATTTTTTGTAGGATATCAAGAGGAAGATAAAATCTTAAAAGCGTATCAATCAATTTAAATTGTAAAATGAACTATACAATTCAAGTTAAAAAATCATTTGAACAAGCTATAAAAGATATTGAATCAGCATGTGAAAAGAATTCATTTAGGGTTCAACATATTCATTATGTTAGTGATATTTTAAGAGATAAAGGGTTCGATATAGAACGGTATGCAATAATTGAAGTATGCAATCCAAAATTTGCTCATATTGTTTTAACAAAAAATGCAAATTACGGTTCGATATTACCATGTAAAATTTTATTATATGAAAGAAAAGGAAACCTTTATATCTCTTCTCCCAAACCATTAGAATTGGTAGAAAAACTTGGGATGAACGATATTAAAGATATTGCTCTTCAAGTTGATAACGTAATAAAAAACATTATTCTTGAGGTTGAAGAATGACAACTATTCAAGTCGTTGGGATTTTAGTTGGTGGTCTAATCGGATATTTCATTGGAAAATTTTTTAGTAAAAATTCAATGGGAGTTTGTCCGATTCTTTGCAATCCAAAAATATCTACAATCTACTTTGCACTCTTAGGCTATTTATTAACAAGTAATAAAAACTTATAAAAGGAGAAATAAAAATGAAAAAGAATGTCGGAAAAGCTGATCAAATCTTAAGAACTTTAATTGGAGTTATTCTCTTAATTTTTGCAGTAATCGATCCATCAAAAAATTGGTGGGGGTTTTTAGGATTTATTCCTTTATTAACTGCGTATTTTAAATTTTGTCCTCTTTATTTGCCATTTAAAATATCTACTTCAAAAGATGAAAAATAACAGGAGAAGCTTAATATGTTTATTGATGATAAATTGAGTCAGGAAATTTCCAAACAACTATCTGTACTTACTAAAGAAGTAAAACTTGTGATGTTTACCCAGGAAATCGAATGCATGTATTGTAGAGAAACTCGAACTTTACTTGAAGAATTAGTTCAAACATCAAATAAATTAAAGCTTGAAGTATACAATTTTGTAATAGATAAAGATAAAGCTGAACTTTATGGGGTTGACAAAATTCCAGCAATTGTTATTCTTGAAGCAGATGGTGATAAAGATTATGGTATCCGTTATTATGGCATTCCATCGGGTTATGAGTTTGCATCACTTCTTGAAGATATTAAAATGGTCGGTACAGGCGAGGTTGATTTAGAGCAAGATATAATTGAAAGAGTTAAAGCAATTGATAAAGATGTTCATCTTCAAGTATATGTGACACCAACATGTCCATATTGTCCAAGAGCGGTTATTGCTGCACATAAATTTGCATATCTTAATCCAAAAATTAAATCGGATATGGTTGAAGCAACAGAATTTCCTCATTTGGCAAGAAAGTATAATGTAATGGGAGTACCGAGAACTGTAATTAATGAAACTGATTTTATTGAAGGTGCTGTGCCTGAGGATATGTTGCTTGATAAAATTTATGAAAATTTAAATATGACAGTTTAGTTATTAAGAACTATTCATTGAAATTTTTTAATCATGGAGCTCTTCGTGAGAGAATTTATTTTAAATATCAAAAAGAAAAAATATTTCAAGTTAATTTTATTTTCTGCAATTGGATTTATTAGTGGTTATTTATATTACTATTTTATCGGCTGTTATAATGGAAGCTGCCCGATCACTTCGAAATGGTATACTTCAAGTTTGTATGGAATGTTAATTGGTGCAATTGCAGGCTTCCCATCAATCGATAAAAAAAATCAGGCAAGTTAAGATGAGCGAGGCGAGTAATAAAGTCATTACCAAGGAAATTACAATTGAAGAACTTATAACAATTAAACCTGAAGCAGTTACATACTTAATGGATAAGGGGATTCGTTGTCTTGTTTGTGGTGAACCAATCTGGGGAACTCTTGAATCAGCTGCAAAAGACAAAGGTTTTTCAGATTCGGATATTGATAAATTTGTTGAAGACTTGAACAAGTTGTAAATAATCTTTTACTAAATTTTTAAATCTTTATTAATGCTGAGGTTTTCCGCTTCCGTTCCTTTTGAGGGGTTTTCTCGTTATTTAACTCCTAGCAATAACAGGCTAAAAGAAACTGACATTTCGAGTTTCCGTGAAAATCGGTAAAGTAATTTTCTCTCTCACCAGTAATTACTTACACATCGAGGTAATCTTTTTAAATCTTTCTCCCAAAAAAAAGTGATTGCGAATGGAGTGAATCAATTTTTTCTCTTATACCAGTCATTGCGAGCGGAGCGAAGCAATCTTTTCTGGTTGAATGACTAATTTCCATTTTGTTCTTGTATAAAAGATTGCTTCGTCGTTTCACTCCTCGCAATGACAATTAAAAGAGTTAGTCATTGCGAGCGGAGCGAAGCAATCTTTTCTGGTTTAATAACCAATTTTCATTTTGTTCTTTTGTGAAAGATTGCTTCGAGACAGCCAAAGGCTGTCTCTCGCAATGACAGGCTAATGGAACAGTCAGTGCGAGTAACGATGAAGATCGGGAAAGCAATCTTTTCTCTTATACCAGTCATTGCGAGTCCCGATGAAGCTCTGGAAAGCAATCT
>CALDZP010000057.1 GCA_937944105.1 uncultured Ignavibacteria bacterium | reverse complement strand
GCTAAGTGGAACAAGAACTCCAAACCAACTGTATGAAAGTGAAGAAATGCCAAGGAATATTACAACAATTTGCAAAAGAATAGGTGCAAAAGCTGCGACAAAGATTGTGATTGTTCTAACTGTAGATAAAGTAAAATAATAAGCTGGATAAGTTAAAAATGACATTTTTATTACTATCCAAATTGACCAAAGTAAATTTCCCTTTCCATCGGCAAGTTCAGGACGTAAAGCCATCTCTTTTGAGACTTGTTTAAAGTAAGAGTAAGGACTAAAGTAAAAATAAAAAGGATCACCAGCAAAAATCCAATTAAGATATACCCAAGATCCAAGTACAATAAATGTTGGGATTACAAGCAATAAAGTAAAAGCAAAAATTCTCACTACATTAAATTCGATTGTTTCGGAAATAAGAAATGGTGCGAATGGTATCAAAGCAAGTGTTAAGAAGAAAGTATCGTATCTAATTCCTGACATTGCACCCAGTGCAACACCTGAAAGAACAATATAGTAAGGAATTCTTGTTTCATGAAATCTGAAAAACGAGTAGACAAAAACAACAAAAAATAGAACATAAAGAGTCTGACTCGGTTGAGCAAAAATTAAATAAAGAAATACTGGATTAACAATCATAAGAGTAGTTATTAGTAATTTAACCAGCGTATTTCCTGGTATCCACCTCAGATATCTAATACATAAACCAATAACAAAAGCACCCCAGAATGTAGAGACAATAAGCGATGCAACTGGAGAAGAGGAAATTGCTAAAGGTAAGTAAAATAAATATGGTAAAGGCGGATAAATTAAACCTAAGTTTTCAAGCCTGGGAGGATTACCTCTCATAGCAAGTTGGGCTTTCTCCATCAAAAAAATACCTTCTTGAGCATAAAAATTAAAATCAAAATATAGATATGCTCCTATGAAGAATAGCCCAATCCATAAAAATAGAAAAATAATTATGTCACGTGGTTTTATTCCCATTTATATATTTCTCAAAATTTCTGGTTTTTTGACTTTTGTAATACCATGGGTAGTTTTTTCCCAGTAAAACGGTTTAAAAATTAATTGCCACAAGGCTTTATATGCACCTAAAGAGTGCAATATCCAATAAAATGGATTTAACAAGGCATAAACAACAAGACCATACAATCTTCTTCTAAACACAGCAAGCATATTCATATAAACTACCATTGCATTTCCAATTAGTAAGTTGAATAATGAGATATACAAAACCCACGCTGGAAAAATTTCAGATATCCATTGAGGTTTGAATATCAACCACGTTATAAACAAAACCCATAATGGTAAGTTTATTAAAAATGTTGCTGGGGTTCCACCTATAAAAAGGAAAAACGCAAACATTCCTCTAAAACCAATTTTTTTATATAGCTCAATTGGATTCCTCATATGAACAAGAAATGTTTGCATATAGCCTTTAACCCATCGAGAACGCTGGCGTATCCAGCTTCTGACTCTCTTATTCGCTTCTTCATAAGTTGTAGAATTAATTGTTCCAACCTTATAACCTTTAGCATATGCGCGAACTCCAAGATCAGCATCTTCAGTGACATTAAATGGATCCCAGGCATTGAGCTCAACAAGTTTATCTTTAATAAAATGATTACTTGTTCCACCTAATGGAATTGGTACATTTAATCTATCCATACCCGGTAGCATATAATCAAACCAGTATGAATACTCCAATGTAAACATTTTTGTTAAGAAATTCTCATTTGCATTGAAATAATTTAATTGAGCCTGAATACATATAACATCTTCTGGAAATTTTTTGAATCCAACAATTGCTTTTTTAAGTTGATCTGGTTCAGGTATATCTTCTGCATCATAAATTGTAACAATTTCACCACGACAAAATACTAAGCCATAGTTACAAGCTTTGGGTTTTGTTTTTGGCTGCATATTGGGAACAACAATACATTCAAAAATTGATGGAATATTTAGAGTTCTTATCCGATTAATTGTGGCAAAATCGTCTTCTTCAAGTAAAATTTTAATGTCAAGCTTATTCCGTGGATAATCAAGCTGACTGAGTGCGTAAATCAATGTTTCTATTACTTCAGGCTCTTTATAAACTGGTAATAAAATGCTATAAACTGGTAAATCCTCATCGTGTAATTCTCTGATTTCAGCCTGTGTAACAGCTTCATAAAGTTCAAACCTTGCACCTGCTAAAGTCAAAACAAACTTAAATCCAATTGAAAATAGATAAAGTAGATTAACAATAGCCATTAAAATTGTGAATGTTAAGGAAGCATCTAGGGCAACACCGACTACAAAAGCCGTTCCTATGACAACAATTAAAATTACTTGTGGTAAGGTGAAAGTCTCAATTGCAGAACTTCGCTCATCTTCAATAAATAGACTATAAACAGCACTTTCAGCTAATTCTTGACCAAAGGCTTTATGTAAAACCCACTGTATATCAACATCAGTAGCATAGAAAATTTTTAATGGTAATTGAATTTTTTCATAAATATAATCGATAGCTTCTTGATCTAAAGGATTAATCATAGCAACATAAACATAATCCCCATTTCGCCTGAATGGACAAACCAATCTATCTTGTAAATATGTTTGATCAAAAGACATTAATAATTCATAATCTATTTCCTGAGCCAGTAAATCAACTTTCCCAACAGGGATTGTTTTTCGAATAACAGATTCATAATCAACTCTTGAAATATAACCATAGAAAAGTAATGCTTTTGGAAAATAAAGCTTTTCCTTTTCAGCAAAAGCTTCAATTTCTTCAATTTGTTCTTGAGAGAAAACTTTTTCTTTTACAAGAACTTTTTGCAAAGCCTTATTTTCAAGACTGGAACCAGAGCCCGAGCTTGAAAGCTCGTCCGGCACCAACATCTCGTCCAAAGGCGTCCACGCTGTATCCGACATAGCCTGATATATTTTTGTTGAACTTATAAATTAAAGCAGGTTCGACCTTGAATAATGTAAAGTCAAGGTTTCTTAGAAAAATTTGACTAAATGTTAAATTTTGATCAACTTTATCCTGATTACCCAAACCTAAGATTAAACTTGCAGAAAATAATATTATGATCTTCTTAGAAATGTTCATTCCAATTGTCCCGCCTGCTCTCAATTGGTCTGATGGGGCTTCAAATCTTTTACGAATTCCAAAATAAATTTCCCAAAATCCTTGAGACATTGTTTTGCCAAAAGGTGAACCGACCAATGCTGTAATCTGTAAATCAACCTGGCTATTACCAAGCGGTGGGTCTCCAGGATTTGTATAGAAAGGAAAAGAGACTAAAAATTGTAAAGCTGCACTCGGAACATCTCTTAATAATTGAAATTGAATTCCGACTTCCTGATCTCCAAAACCACCATTTGTTACAACACCAATACTATCTCTATAACTCAATCCATAATAAAACATATTTGCTAAAAACATTATATCATCTTCTAATCCATATTCGTAATATAAATTAGTTTCGTATTTCGTAAAGACACCACCAAGTGGAAGGAAAAATCTTTCTCCATTTCTATTAAAAATTGTTTCCGAAGAATAAAATGATTGAATTCCCGAAAGAAAATATTTGTTTGTCTTTTGCTGCCAAACGCTAGCATTCAACTGAGAAATAAAAATAAAAACAAATATTATGTTTAAGATTATTTTCTTAACCACGCGCAATTCTTACTCCTCTTCTACTTCGTGTATAGAGAAGAATCGATAAACCAATTATGATTACCCAAGCTAATATAATCCAAATATATTTGAATTTATCCAGTCTAATTTTGATAGGAGCTTTTTCTACAGGCTGAGTATAAAGAATTTTATCAAGTGCCTCTGCAGTCTTAAAAACCAACGGATAATCGGCGCCGCTCATAATTGCAACATTACCATCAATATTACCAATTCTTTGACTGAATTGATCTGCGAGCTTAACAAGATAATTTTTCCCTTCCTGACCATAACTAGAGACCAATAGTACATTGTTACTTGTAAGTGTTTTAGTTAATTGCATAACAGCAATAGGCATATTATCTGAATATTCAAACATTACTTGTTTGGTTGAGCTACTAATAATTTTGAAGCTCTGACTTAAATCTAATGGAAGATACTCAAAGGAATCTTTGTTGTACCTAACATCAGAAGAAACGACTATATAATTGTTATTTGAATTTTCCATAGTTGCAAACATCTCTGCAAATGACATTATCGGAGGAAAGTACTGTTCTTGTTTAGATATTTTTTGTAATGCATTAACAATTGATGCGGCTGCTCGAATATGTTCAGGTAATGGATTAGACTGAAATACTACATAAGTATTGGTCAGAAATGAATTAGGAAAATTACTAAAATTGGAAACTTTATTAACATTTTCTGCTGACACATCAAAATAAGAATATGAATATATTTCACCGACAAACTGAGTTAAATCATCTTTACATTCACCTTCATCGGGAAAATAGTTGAATTCAATTTCAAAAGAGTTAATCTTCTTAAAAAGATATTTTGGTAATGAAATCATCAGTCCATTTATTGTACCAGTATGATCTAATCTTTTGCTTTCTACGAGAACATCATTTAAGTAAATATTAAGGAAACCATTTTGGAATGTTTGTTTTACAGGGGTGTATTTGGAATATAAATTGAAGTCAACCGCCCCAATATATTTAGCAAGCTCAAGTTCAGAAATAAACATTGTAATCCTTAAATTTCCAATCCCTCTAGTTTGGATTTTTTCAAATCCGAGTTCGTCCAATGTAAGTTTATATTTATTACCTACAAAGGACTTTATTTTAAATGGTTCGATGTATCGAATTAAAGCAAAATTAGAAAATAATTTATAAAATTGTTTTGGATTCACTAAAGCCGCAGCAGATTTTTGAACAGCTTTATCATTATCACCAGTAACATATAAAAACTTTGTATTATTGAATAATTTTAATGTAATAACTCCATCTTCAGCATTAACCTGTTCTTTTGTTTGATTTAGAAGTTCTGATTTTTCAATACTAAAAGGTACGGGTAAACTCATTAGTTCTGAAGTTTTCCCAATTGCAATTACGTGTGAATAATTCTGAATTTTTGACGGTTCAATTTCTTCAAAACTACCATATGAAATATTTTCCGACTTACTTAAGTCGAGGAGCCTCGTATTTATCCACATAGCATTTCCAGCTAAAACTGGATTCATTCTTTTTGGGGTAAGTATTAGTATTGATTCGATTTTATCACTGAAAAATTCAGCGATTGTGTTCTTTAGTTTTTCAGAATAACTTAAAACTAATTTAGATTTTTGCCTAATTACCAACCACAAGCCCTGGGTAGCTAAATCTCTACACCTATCATCAGTAATATTAAGATATCCTCCAACTTCAATTTTTAATAATGGCTTTTCACTAATCATTAAATCTTCAAGTTTTACATCATTTAGGGGAATTCGAATTATTGGATTAGTGGATATATTCTTAAAGAAGGTTGTATAGACAGGAACATCATTGACAGAAATTTTTAAATTCGAGTAATCACTTAAAATTGATGAAAAACTTGCATGTAGTTCAAAATAGCTATTTTGAAAATCTATGCCTCCTTTTGGAACGGGAAAATATAAAGTTTGTGCAGGGGTAATTCCATATAAAACTATATCTTTTTGATATCCAATATCTTTTAAGGAAATCTCCTTAAAATTCTCAGCAGAGTAAAGATTATAGAAAAAAAGAACATGATATACAACAAAGAAAAATAAAATATGGTGTATTTTTTGAATCATTACTTTAACTCCTTAATCTAACTAACGCATATATAATAAGATAAAGAGAAAAAGTCAAGTATTTCAGGAAGAAATTTTTAATATCGCAATATTTTCTATATGATAAGTTTGAGGGAACATATCAATTGGTTGGACTAATTCAATACGGTAGAATTCTTTTAAATATGCTAAGTCCCTTGCCTGAGTTACAGGGTTACAACTTATGTATATAAATGTTGAAGGTCTTAGTTTTAAAATTGATTTTATTGTTTTTTCATGCATTCCTGATCTTGGTGGATCTGCTATAATTGTAAGATCGTAATTTGCCAATTCCTCGCTTATTTCAAATCCATCATTGAGATTTCTTTGTAAGAAAGATATATTATGAACTTTATTTATTTCAGCGTTTCTTTTTGCCGCAGTAACCGATTCATCAATATCTTCAAATGCTATTACTTTATCAAAATAATTAGAAAGAAGGATACCTATAACACCAACCCCACTATAAAGATCCACTAAAATCTTTCCTTTCGAAAAATCATTACTAAAGTTCTTTTCTTTTAAATAATTAAGTAAGATTGAAAATAATTTTTCTGCTTGTTTAGTGTTGGTCTGAAAAAATGTGTTTGCATAAATTTCAAATTGATAATCAAATAATTTTTCTATTATGTAACCCTTACCAAAAATCGTAAGAATTTTATCTGGAATTGTTGAACTTATATTTGAATTGCTAATAATATTAACAAATGTAGTTATTTCAGGGAATGTTTCATTTAATTTATTGCCCAGTTCTACTATCAAGTTTTCTTCAAATCTTGTCGTGATAAGTCCCACTAATTTTTCACTTGTATTTTTTGATTCTCTTATCAATAAAGCTTTTAACAACCCGGAACGATTTTTCAATGAATGAATAGATGCATTTCTTTGAAATAAGAAGTCACCTACAAAATTTCTTACTTCATTTGAAAAATTAGATTGTAAAAAACACTCATCAATATGAATTACTTTTTCATATTGTTTTGGAATATGTAAACCTAAAGCAAATTCTTTTTCTTTAACGGAATACGAAATACCTTCAAACATCCATCTTTTTGCAAAAGAGAACTCCATTTTGTTCCTATAAAAAAATTCATCATCAGAACCAATCACATTGTTAACATTTATATCAAATATTTTTGATGTCCTTTCAAATGCTTCTTCAACAAATGATTTTTTTATTTTTAATTGTTCTGAATAATTAAGGTTTTGTAATTTACAACCACCACAAAATCCGAAATATTTACAGACAGGATTTATTCGTGAAGTAGATTTTTCTATAATCTCTATAGTTTTAGCTTCTATATAATCTTTTTTTATTTTTTGAATTTTTGCAGAAACTATCTCGCCTGGTAAGCAGCCATCGATTAAAACTATCTTGCCTTCAATTCTTCCTAAACAAAGACCTTGATTAATCATCTTTTCTGCTTTAACTATAATTAAACTACCTTTTTTCATGCTCTACCTGTAATTTTTTCTGACTCATGTAAATTTTACAAAACTATGTTTTTGTTTTTCAAAATTTATTAAAAAATCTCAGTTTTTTTATGGCATTCAAATTGAATTAGAAAATTAAAGTTTGAAATAATACTCTCCTGAACCTCCTATTAACCCGGACTCAGTTCCGGGTTCTTTTTTTATTTACAAATTTTTA
>CALDZP010000056.1 GCA_937944105.1 uncultured Ignavibacteria bacterium | reverse complement strand
GTAATAAAGAAATAAATCTTGATATCTTTACTTTAAATTATGACTTGGTATTAGAAAAATTTTTTAATAATAAAGATGTTACTTTATTGAATAACGGATTTTATAATAAATTTTTTAGAGGTCACCATGATGAAAAATTTGCTGAAACCCGTATAAATTATTACAAACTTCACGGTTCAATAGACTGGATAAAAAATGAAGATGGTGAAGTAAAGTTAGTTGATGAAAATGATATAAAAAATAACATTAACCAAAGTTTAATAATCTTTGGTGAAGGAAATAAATTTTTGTCTGTCGACCCCTTTTTAACTCTTTCTTATGCTTTTAAAGAAAAACTTGAGGAAAGAGATTTCTACTTTGTGATAGGTTATAGCTTTTTTGACTCATATATTAATAATTTATTACTCGAAGGTTTAAGAAAAAAAAGTGATTTTAATAAAAAACTAATAGTTGTTAACCCATTCCTAGATAGAGAGTTATTAAATTATGAAGAATTAGAATTTTCTCCCGATAAGAAAGAACAACTTCTTAAGAACAGGTTTATTGATCACATAAAACAAATTCAGCAGAATGAATATTTGAGCGACATTCCTGAATTTAATATCACTGAAATCTCCCCTTCTAAAATCCATATCGAGTTACAAGGCACTGGTCAATTCTTAAAATTTCTTTTTAAAGAAAATGGATTAGAATATTATAAAGAATTGTTTAATAAAGATGTTGAGAAAATATTTTGATATAAACACTTATAGTCAATACCATCTACTGATATTAGAAATAGACCACCAGTTGTATCAGCTCACCGGGCTAATGAAGGAGGAGATAAAAATAATTGAATGAAAATAAGTTTATGTAACACTGTTGTGAAAAGGTATATTGAAATGATGAATTGGATAAAAAAAATTTAATTTTGCAAGTACATTATGAAAAAAAGAGACAAAAATTGGGGTGGTGATTGGACCGAACAAAAATTAGATGCTTTTGAATCTTATGTTAAGGCATATTTAACCATAATGCATTCAGCAAGAAAAAAACTTAACGGTTGGCCCAGAAATATTATTTATTTTGATGGATTTGCAGGTAGTGGCAAAAAGGAAGAATTAAACAACAAAAATAATAGCCAACAAAAATTGTTAGATAGTTTAGAAATAACATCTAAAGATGAAACTCTTTATCAGGGCAGTGCTGAAAGAGTGCTTAAGTTGGATAAAAAATTTGATAAATACATTTTTGTAGATATTAACACAAAAGCTATCGAGGAACTTAAAAATCATTTAGAAAATAAAAACATTGATTTATCTAAGTGTAACTTCATTGCTAAAGATGTAAACGACGTAATATCCGAATTTGTTAAAAGTTGCACACGAAATGATGTTGCTTTAATTTTATTAGATCCCTTTGGAATGCAGGTAAAATGGAAAAGTATAGAGAAATTAAGAGATAAACGAATTGACCTTTGGATTTTAGTTCCAAGTGGAGTAATTATCAATAGATTACTAGATAGAAAAGGCAAATTGCAACATTCAGAACTACTAGAAAAATATTTGGGAATGACTAAAGAAGAGATAAAAAAAGAATTTTACACAACCGAAACAGAAAGTACCCTGTTTGGTGTGGAGGATTATATAAAAAAAATACCAGATGCCATTTCTAAGATAGCCAATTTATACAGTAAAAAACTTGCTGCTATCTTTAAATTTGTTACAAAAAAACCCTTAGAATTAAAGAATTCTAAAAATGTAACTATATATCACTTTTTATTTGCATCTAATAATAAGAATGCTATAAAAATAGCAAGTCAAATTATTGAGAAAAAACAAAAATGAAAACTACAAAAATCGAATGGACTGAAAGAGTTTGGAATCCCAGTATCGGCTGTGATAAAATCTCTGCTGGTTGTAAATTTTGTTATGCAGAAACTTTTGCAAGACGATTAAATGCTATGGGTGTAGAAGACTACAAAGATGGATTTAAGTTTAAAATATTACCACATCGTTTAGAAGAACCGCTAAAAATTAAAAAAAACACAAAATTTTTTGTCAACTCAATGAGTGATTTATTTCACGAACAAATGCCATTTGAATATTTAGACATGATATTTGATGTAATAAGAAAAACTCCTCAACATATATATCAGATTCTTACAAAAAGAGACAAAATTATGCTACAATATTTCTCCGAGAGACAGGTCCCAGATAATGTTTGGCTCGGTGTTAGTGTAGAAAATTCAACTTTTAAAGTAAGAATAGATTCATTAAGAAAAGTAAATGCTAAAGTTAGATTTATTTCTTTTGAGCCTTTAATAGGTTCTGTTGGGTATATAGATTTTAGTGGAATTCATTGGGCAATTGTTGGAGGCGAATCAGGAAAAAATGCTCGACCAATTAAAGAAGAATGGGTAGAAGAAATTTTTAATCAATGTAAAAAACAAAATGTTGCTTTCTTCTTTAAACAGTGGGGAACGTGGGGGGCAGATGAAATAAAAAGAAATAAAAAGTCAAATGGAAGAATATTCAAAGGAAAAGAATGGAATGAGTATCCATTAACCATTTAAATTAAATGAAAATTAAAAAATTTATGACCGCACAATTTTTATTACTAATTAAAACTGTCTAAAATAACACAAATCCAATCCACTATCTGACATCTGACAATGGGAGCACGAAATAGACCAGCTGGTATATCATCTCGACGGGCTTACGGAGGAGGAGATAAAGATAATTGAAGGCGAATAAATTCTCTGTGACTCTCCGTGTTCTCTGTGGTAAAGAAATTAACCACAAAGTACACAAAGAACACGGAGAAATTTAAAATTCAGAACTCATTTCAATTACATCCACACATACCACCAGAACAACAGCTTGAACCAGAATAATCATCACTACCCGAACCAAAATCAGATGAATCAAAATCTGAACCCTCCGAAATAGGCTTTGCAATTTTTGATATAAGTTTTACATAATTTTTTGAATTACATTTCGGACAAATTATATCTTCTACATTTTCTTTTGTTAAATGAAATATTTCATACTTTGTGTTACAATCCATACAACGATATTCAAAAAAGGGCATAATAGTTATCCTCCATTTTATTTTTCTTCTTTCCAGTGAAATAGATGAAACATCCGATGTAAAATCGGAGCAATTGTAATTCCAATGGCAACTAAAAATATAATACCAGAATAAAGAGCATAAAAACCAGCAAAAACTTTTCCAATAAAAGTTTGTGGTATTTCAATTGGTCCCATTCCACCTAAAATCATTGCAGCATTAATAAAAGAATCGACCCATGAAAGATTTTCAAAAAAATGATAACCAGCTATTCCTAAAGCAAGTGATATTAGAATTAATATTGTTGAAAATAAAATATGCTTAAAAAGTCTTCTGTAAAAATGTTTAGCCGAAATTGGTTTTACATGTTTTGGTTCGTACATAAAATTTATAGAGTCAATTATAAAAAGAATTAAATCCCAGTTAAAATTTTATTCGTTAGATTCTGAATTTGTTTTTTTACATTCCTCGCATTGACATAATCTTCTGAGATATTCCCATGTATAAATTCCTGTGTTGTGTCCATCCTTCCACGATAATTGAATTGCATAATTACCAACAACTTGAATACCTGTAAGAGTAATTTGATCGAGTGTTGGAATCATAATTTGTTTTGTAGGGCCATAATGTTTCCATAAAATTGTTTCACCATTACATGTAGCACAGGGGCATTCAATTCGCAGATGTTTCAATTCATAAATACTATTGTGCCCATCGGACCATTTAATTTCCAGTTGTTCTCGTGTTATTTGTTTTATGGATAATGGATAAATATTCATTCTTAGAATTTTTCAAAATTTTACTTTTTTAAAGATTGATTCTAATCTTACAAAATTAACTTCTATATTAAATGCGAACAAATCAATCTATCTTTTTGAATCTTAATGAAATTGAATTTATGCAATAACGCATTCCTGTTGGCATTGGACCATCGTTAAAAACATGGCCAAGATGAGAGCCACATGATGCACATTTAACTTCTATTCTTTTCATTCCATAGGAATAGTCAACCTCAGTTTCAATGTTATCGTATGAGATTGGTTCAAAAAAACTTGGCCAGCCAGAACCTGAATCGTATTTTGCCACAGAAGAAAACAATTCATTGCCGCACCCAGCACACACATAAATTCCATTTTCATGATGATGATAATACTTCCCCGTGAAAGGTGGTTCTGTTCCTTTTTCTCTAAGTATGTAAAATTCTTCAGGTGATAAGATTTGTTTCCATTCATTCTCAGTTCGAATAACTTTTTTCTTTAGAGTCATAATTACTCCATTTCTTTAGATTTAAAACAATACGACATCTGGAAAAATTCATTTTGTAAAATGAAATGTATTTGCCTGGTAAATACTTCAAAAATGTAATCAAATTTCAGATATGCTCTTTATATTCACCAAAAACTTCTCGTAATGTATTACATATCTCACCAATGGAAGCATAAACTCTAACTGCATCGATAATATATGGCATAAGGTTTTTATCATCCTGAGCAGCTAATTTAAGTTGATTTAATTTTTCTTGAACGAGTAAATTGTTTCTTTCAGATTTTACTTTCTTCAAAAATTCAATTTGGGCTTTTTCAATCTCAGGATTGATTTTCAAAATTTCTGGAGTTTCAGGTTCCTCTACTATGAATTTATTAACACCTACAATTATTCTATTCCCATTTTCTATATCTTTTTGATATTGGTAAGCTGATTTTTGAATTTCTTTTTGAATGTATCCCAGTTCGATAGCATTAGGTGATCCGCCAAGTTCATCAATTTTTTTTATGTATTCTTCTGCTTCTTTTTCTAATTCGTCTGTTAGTTTTTCTACAAAATAAGAGCCAGCAAGTGGATCGATAGTATTAATGACACCAGATTCATAAGCTATGATTTGTTGAGTTCTCAAGGCAATTTGCGCTGAAGATTCGGTAGGTAAAGCAAGAGCCTCGTCTTTGGCATTTGTATGTAGACTCTGAGTCCCGCCAAGGACTGCAGCAAGAGCCTGAATTGTAGTTCTGATAATGTTATTGTCTGGTTGTTGTGCGGTTAAAGATGAACCGGCTGTTTGAGTATGAAATCTTAGCATCATCGATCTTTTATTTTTTGCTTTGAATCTTTCTTTCATAATTTTTGCCCATAAACGTCGAGCAGCACGAAACTTTGCAACTTCTTCGAATAAATCATTGTGAGCATTAAAGAAGAAAGAAATTCTTTGAGCAAAAGAATCTACATCAAGTCCAGCATCGATTGCTGCCTGGACGTATGCAATACCATTTGAAAGAGTGAAACCAATTTCCTGAGCTGCTGTTGAGCCTGCTTCACGAATATGATATCCTGAAATTGAAATTGTATTCCATCCTGGCACTTCCTTTGAACAAAATTCAAAAATATTTGTGACAAGTCTCATTGAAGGTTTTGGAGGAAAAATGTAAGTACCACGAGCAATATATTCTTTCAAAATGTCATTTTGAATTGTACCGGAGAGTTTTTGTCGTGATATTCCATTTTTTTCGGCTACAACAATGTACATTGCCAGAAGTATCGAAGCGGGTGCATTGATAGTCATTGATGTGGAGACTTTATCGAGAGGAATTCCATTGAATAGAATTTCCATATCAGCAAGGGTATCAATAGCAACGCCTACTCTTCCAACTTCACCTTCAGAATGAGGATCATCACTATCGTATCCGATTTGAGTTGGTAAATCAAAAGCTACAGATAAACCAGTAGTGCCCTGACTTAAAAGAAATCGATATCGCTCGTTTGATTCTTTTGCTGTTCCAAATCCTGCGTATTGTCTCATAGTCCATAATTTTCCACGATACATTGTTGGTTGAACACCACGGGTAAAAGGATACTCGCCAGGGAAACCAATTTCATCGAAGTATTTATCGGGTTGAATATCAAGCGGTGAATAAAGTCTTTTGATCTCTTTATTTGATGTAGTTACAAATTTTTCTTTCTGTTCTCGATTTTTTTCGAGAAATGGATTTAATGTGTTTTTTTCCCACTCTTCTAATTTTTTTTGAAATTGTTTTTTGTATTCTTCGAAGGTCATTTTACACCTCAGAAAAAATTATTTGAATAGAATTTAGATTGAACAAAATAATCTTTCAATTTTATTTTATGAATTCCAGTCACTGTCAAAGACTCGAGCAATAATTAAAAACGATTTAAATTTTACTTACAAAATAAAACAGCGAGAAAAACATTTTTTGCCAAAGACTTATTTGTAAAATTATAATCATTAGCCTTAAGCTTCTTTAATCAAAAAAATTTTGAAATCAAGAATTTGCAGCTTTGATTAGCCGATTCATAATTGCAAGTCCAAGTCCTTTCTCCGAAACTTTTTGACAGAATATATATTCAATTTTTTCTTCATCACATTTACGGAAAAAATTAAAAATGTTTTTTGCATAGTCATTTAAATCGCTAACTCTTTTTGATTTCTTGAAATCTTTAACTCTAATAAATCCAATAAAGGCAGCTTTGTTTTTATCAAATTTATATCTCAGAAAATCTTCTTCTGAATCAATTAAAATTACTTTAGCTTTTGGAGCATAATGTCGGTATTTCATTCCAGGTGATTTAGGTTTTTTAGTTTTATGTGGATTATAAATTTTTACAATCGGGAAAAATTTTTTTAAATCTTCAAGCGAGATAATTCCAGGTCTAAGAATAACTGGAATGTTTTTTGTGCAATCAACAACAGTGGATTCGATACCGACGCTACATTTTGGACCTTTCAATATGCATGGGATTCTGCCATTTAAATCGTCAAAAACATGACGCCAGGTTGTAGGGCTTGGAGACCCCGATAAGTTTGCAGATGGTGCTGCAAGTGGTACACCACATTCATCGATAAATATTCTTGTCAGTTCAAGTGATGGCATTCTTAATGCAATTGTGTTCAAGCCACCACTAACCAGATCAGGTATGACATCGTTTTTGTTAAGAATGATTGTAATAGGACCAGGGAAAAATTTTTCTATTATAATTTTTGCACTATCAGTAATCTTTTTTACCAGCGATTTAATTTGATCAACATTTGAAATATGGACAATCAATGGATTGTCTTGTGGTCGACCTTTGGCAAGAAAAATTTTTTTCAATGCTTCTTCATTAAAAACATTTGCACCTAACCCGTAAACAGTTTCGGTGGGGAATGCTACAATCTCACCTTTTTTGATAAATTCAGCTGCCTTCTTAACTGAAGTTGTAATAATTGTTTCCATTTCAGATTCATTCTTTAATACTAAAATATTAAATTTGCTTAGTTAAATGATTAACTGAAATGAAACGAAATAAAATAAAATACACTGAAAAAGAATTACCTATGTATTGTGATTTTAGTTGTAAGTTTGCAGATTTTACTGAACCAGATTGTATTGGTGCCTGCCATCGAGAAATTGCAGTCTGGTGTAAAATATTAAATAGATACAACAACAAGCATGCAAAGTGTCTTGTAAGAAAAAATAAATCGTAAAAAAACATGGAACAACAAAAATTCAAAATTCTTGTAGTGGAAGATGAAGAACCTATTCGTGAACTTCTAAAAATGGAGCTGGAAACAGAAGGATTTATTGTTGATATCGCAGCTAATGGTGCTGAAGGTTTAGAAAAAGTAAAAAAATTTCGTCCTGATTTAATTGTGTGTGATGTAATGATGCCTGTGATGGATGGATTTACCATGCAGGAAAAATTAAGTCAAATGGAAAATTTTAAAGACATTCCTCTTATTTTTCTAACAGCTAAATCTGATAGAAAAGATATTCGTTTTGGAAAATCCATCGGTGCTGAAGATTATATCACTAAACCTTTTGAATTTGAAGATCTTTTGGTTTCAATCAATGCTAAATTGAAAAAATACATCGAAAGAAAACAAACATTAAATGCAAGGCTTGATGAAATCAGAAAGTCAATTTTGTATGCATTGCCACATGAATTTAAAAATCCATTGAGTACAATGAGCGGATTTTTATCTTTATTACTCGATAAAGATTATCAAAAATCTGAATCCGAAATGGAAGAATTTCTAAATTATATAAAGCAAAGTAGCGATAGACTTCATCGACTTGTACTTAATTTCTTAAAATTAGCAGAACTGGAAGTTACAGAGTCAGATGAAAACAAAGTTAAAGAAATTCGTTCTATTAGAAATACAAACTGGGGAACTGAGGTTGAGACGATAATTAAAGACTTGCAAGAAAAATTTAATGTATCTTTCAACTACACACTTGAAGGAATTTCTCACCCATGTCCATTTGATTATAATTCTTTGAATATAATTTTAACAGAACTAATTTCTAATGCAATAAAATTTTCTCCATCGGATAGAATTGATATTTTTGTTTCAGCTAAAGCAACTCCTTTTTTGTTTGAGCTTAAAGTTCAAGATAAGGGAATAGGTATACCAAAAGAAGAAATTGAAAAAATTCTCGATCCTTTCTACCAATACAATAGAAAATTCTATGAACAACAGGGTGGTGGATTGGGATTAACTATTGTAAATAAACTGGTTCAAATATTTAATGGAAAACTTGAAATTGAAAGTGAACCCGAAAAAGGAACTGTAGTTAAAATTTCTGTGATTATTGAAAATTAATGATTTAGAAGTTCTGCATGAATTTATTTTATTTACATAACTGGAAATAATCTAAGTGTTGCTCTGTGTTCTCAGTGGTTTAATGATATTTTTACCGCAGAGGACACAGAGGTGAAAAGATAGATTTAAGAGATAAAGGCTTCCCATTAGAAATTAATGGAAAGCCTTTTTTAATTAATATCACCTGAGATATACAAATTTTCTGGTTTCTTTTTTCCCATTAAAATCAATTGTATAAAAGTAAGTACCCGATGATAAATTAAACTTAACTGCATCAAATTCAATTTCATGTTTTCCTTCTTTTTGATATTCGTTCACAAGTGTTGTGATTTCTTTACCAAAAAGATCATAAACTTTTAAGTTAACAAAACCATCTTTGTTGAGATTATAAGATAAAATGGTAGAGGGATTAAATGGATTTGGATAATTTTGATAAAGCTCAAAATCTTTTATTTGTATCCTATCTTTTTCCACTGTGGTAGTAGAGACATTTACAACATAATTTGTTGCATGATTCCATGCATCACCACCATTTGATCGATCAAAATTAACTGAGTTGCCAGTTGCATAAATTGTAATGTCTCCTGGAGAATTTGGAGCAGTTAATTCAAAGTCGAAAGTTACCACACCACCTTGTGGTGCTTTAGGTGATGAATGAGTTAGTTCATCTCCAATTTTTTGAAGTCCGCTCCCCGTAATAACATTAAGTGTACCCGAACTTACAGCTATATTTGCTCCTGCTCTTGAAAGTGGGCCCCCACTAATTGTTAATCGGTAAGTGCCTTTTTCACCAGGAGAAAGCATTTGAGGACCAGAAATTGAAACATTCACAGAGACTACAGGATTATTACCATGACAGGTGCAACCCTGACCATTCTTCTTCGTTTTTCCCGTGATCCCTGATGAATAAGCGTAAAAGAAAAAAGATGATAAAATTACAAACCCAACAAACAGGTTTGTTAACATATACTTGTTGTGGAATAATTTTTTCATAAGGACTCCTATCTTTTCAAGAACGAACAAAAAGTGAAATAAGAAAAGTTCCTGCAATTTGGTTTGTCTTTATTTCGAAACAAATTAAAAAATTAATCATGAGAAAACAATCATGAGTCATATGTTATTGAATTTTAATTTTATAAACATTAACTTTCAAGTGCAATCAAGGGATAAACCAATGAAACCTAAATTTATAATTTATTCTTTTTTTGTTTTTCAATTAACATTCCTTTTTTCTCAACCGTATAAATCTGACTTTAAGATAAGTCAAGACAACCAGCCTTCTACAATTTTCCAGTTTAATCCACGAATGTTTGTTAAAGACTCTGATCATTTTATTTTGACATGGACAGATTATAGAAAAGGCACGGATGAAGTTTATGCTCAACTTTACGATGGAAATGGAAATAAAATTGAAAATAATTTTTTAATTAAGGGCAACTACGATTTGATATTTGTTAATGATAGTACTTTTATTTCGATACATGATTCTCGTTCTTATTTTGATTTGTGGTATATTAATGTAAGCTTCTACGGGAATGTTTTTGTGAATCAGCAATTTAAACAAAGTCTATTTTTAGGAAATCTAATTATTCCTTCGGAGGGAGTTGTTTCGTGGTTTAATTCAATTAGTAGTTTTATTTATCATAAAAATAGAATTATTGCTTTCCTTTTAGATGGTGGAATTGCTAAAAAAGTTGTAACTCAATTGTCTGATGGTAGCACAGTCTCTGAACAAATTTATACTCCTGGTGTAGTTGAAGATGTTCAATCGGAGAAGTTATCAACAAATCATTATGCATTCTTTTGGTTAGATGATTCTTTAAGAATTGGTTACCCAGATGCTTTATATGGTAATTTTTATAATGAAAATGATTCATTATTAACTACAAAGAAATTACTCTCGTTTGATCAATCTCCGCAGATAATACTTAAAACAAAAGTAATTGATACGCTTTATTACATCTTTTTACTTAAGAACAATTCAAGAACATTGATAACTTTAAGAGTTGATAAAAATGGTAATCAGGTTGGAAATATTGATTCGACTTTGCTTGGTAATCCTTACGGAGTAAGTTCCAATAATTTTAGTGATTTAAATTTTTCTAATTTGAAAAATAATCTTTTTTACCTGTTTACTAATGAATTTGATTATAACAATAATAGGTATGTTGTTGTTAATTATTTATTAGAATTTAATAAAGAAGGTGTTTTCACCGGGAATTTATGGTTAGATACAAGCTCAAGGGCTTTAAGTTTTGAGAAACAATTTTTTAATACTGGCAATGGTAATTTTTTTGTTGGCTTAAACGAGGAGGGAGACGTTTTTAGAGCTAAATTAAATTTATTCAATCTTCTTAACTACGAAAAAGCTAATGATGATTTAGTTGGTAGTAATGAATATGTAGCTTTAATGGCAATTAAAAATGCAAACCAGAATTTTATCTTTTATAAGGATGAAGTTGGTTGGAAAGGTAGATTTGTTTCAAATAATGGTGATATTCTAAGTGAAGAGAAAAGAATTAATGTAGATAATGTGCAATTTTTCAGTAACGGTAATGCAATTAGTTTGTGGCAGAAACTTATTGATGATCAAAAAGGAATTTGTGGTTTTTATTACTATGATGATAATTTGAATCTAATTAGAGTTGATACCTTAAAAGATGACGGTGATAATCTTTACATCTATAGAGATTTAATATCGTTTCGAGTTATTGATAATTCAAAAATTTTAATTGTTTACCGAAAGGGAAATTCAAATTTTGCAAGGCTTCAAAATATAGATGGAACATTGATAAAAGATATATTTCTTGGAGGAGCAGATTATAGCGTACCGAAAATTTTTAAACATGACGATTCCACTTATGTGATTAATTGGTCAAATCAAATAGGTGTTTTTGATGCAAATCTTAATGCAAAATCTCCTATTTATCAAGGGAATATTACTTTATACTTTGGTAATTACCTTTACTTATATATATACTCCACTTATTCTGGATATCCGCCGATCAAAAAATACTATGGTGTAATTAAAAACATTTCGGGAGATCAACTGAATTCAATTTACTTTGGAGAATTTTACTATGGTTTTAATGTGCATCCAGTTAATCAAGAATATTTCATTATTTCTTATGCAGGATATGATTCTCTTTTCAAGAATTTCTATGTAAAATCTTATACTACAAGTGGGAGTTTATCACGAGGACCTATTAGAATAAATCAAAATATACTTGCAAATAGAAACAACCTGACATCTTATGTTAATGGTGATAAAATATTTTTCCTGTGGTCAGATAATCGCGATGGGAATTTTGATATTTATGCAAGCATTTTTGAAAAAGGAGTTATAACATCTATTGACGAGAATTTTTCACCAGCTGAAAAATTAGATTTTAATCTTTACCAAAATTATCCCAATCCATTTAATTCAACTTCAATTATAAAGTTTTCAATAAAAGAAGAAGCATTGGTAACTATAAAATTATATGATATGCTTGGTAGAGAGATAGCAACATTAGTAAATGAAATGAAGACACCTGGAGAATACAGTTATGAGCTTGATGGAGGGAAGCTGGGACTCAGTAGTGGAGTGTATTTATATCAGATGAAGGCAGGAGGATATAATTCAATAAAGAAGTTGATATATTTGAAGTGAAAAGAGGGGCGGATAATTCCGCCCTTCTTTATTTATAAATTGAAAATTAAAACCAAACAATCTTCCCAAGAAATTTTTTCACACAAAGAAGTAATCACGAAGGAAGTGAATTAATCTTTAGTTATTGGGGCAATATTTTAAAAATTATTTCTATTTAATTAAGAATCTATTCATAAAATTTCATCCTGAACTTGTTTCAGAATCTTAAATATCTCGAAGTGTCATCCTGAACTTGTTTCAGAATCTAAAAATTCTCAAAGCGTCATTCTGAACTTGTTTCAGAATCTTAAATATCTCAAATTGTCATCCTGAACTTGTTTCAGAATCTAAAGTTGAAAAATCATTCAGAACTTGTCTGTGAACCTAAAGAATCTCAAAATGTCATCCTATATTTATTTCAGGATTCTTCTTTATTTGATAAGAGAACCTGAAACAAGTTCAGGGTGACTTATTAATGTATGAGAATTTATTTTAATAGAACATTATTCCGAAATTGTTTCTGGAATTGAAAAACCTCTCAAAGTGTTATTCTGAACTTGTTTTAGAACCTAATTCACGTTCTATTCCTTTGATGTTGTCTATTTTGTGTGCTGTCATCTAACCCAGAGTTTTATTTTGGAATATTCATATTTAATTCCAACGATATGGCGTTTTTGG
>CALDZP010000055.1 GCA_937944105.1 uncultured Ignavibacteria bacterium | reverse complement strand
TGGAAGTTGTGATTTGCTTTCAAAATGTTCTTTGATGATATTGAAACCAACTTACCAACAGATGAAGACTTGGAATTTTGCGTTGTGATTTGCTTTCAAAATGTTCTTTGATGATATTGAAACCAACGATTAAGTATGTAGATTACACGGATACTATGTTGTGATTTGCTTTCAAAATGTTCTTTGATGATATTGAAACCAACTCATTATAAATTAACTTATTTTATAATAAGTAATTACAGAATTTTTACACAAAAAAAATTGAGTTGGTTTTAAAGAATTTTAATCGAAAGCGGTGAATTTTTCACCGCTTCTTTAAAATAATGATAATTGATGGGCTTCAGGTAAATTTTGCTTTTGTTTCTCCGTCCCGTAATATATTTCCATCATTTCAAATTGCTTATCTGTTATTGTTAGTATACCGATATGACCTTTTGGTGGTAATAATTTTTTTACTCGATCTATATGTACTTTAGCGTTCTCTTTACTCATACAATGCCTTATATAAATCGAAAATTGAAACATGGTAAAACCATCTTTCAAAAGGTCATTTCGAAATTTTGTGTAAGCTCTACGATCTTTTTCTGTGTCCGTAGGTAAATCAAATAAAACTAATATCCACATTATTCTATATTGATTTAACCTCATAATTTGAATATTGGATAAATTATTTTTTTCGCTTCTCCTGCAAAACATTTTGCAAGTGATGCTGTTGTTCGCTGCAGTCCTATCATTAAAGGTCTTGTTTCGCCATCAATATGTATATCAATCGCTGGTATTTGCAGTAATTGTTCTTTAATGGATTGATGCAATTCAGTAAAATCTTCCCCATTTTCAACTATTGTAGCAACAATATCATCCACATATGGGCGATACGGTTCCATTATATCATCTGCAAGACAGAATGCATTGTATTTACTTCTGTGGTGAATTCCTAAAGTTGGTAAAAGTCCCGAAGCTACAAGTCCTCGTGCAACTGTTGCTCTTAATATTGCATATCCATAATTAAGTAAATTATTAGGAGGATCACCGTCTCTATTGCGATTGAATTTTAAATCTTCAAAAAATAGATTTTTCCAGTAATAATTTGCGGCTCTTCCTTCAAGATTATCAGGGTCACCTGAACGAACTTCCTTTGCCCATTTCTTTAAATTATCACCAGGTTTATTTCTTTTAATTAAAACCATTGCTTGATTAAAAATTTTAGCCGATACGGTTTGTTGCCATAAATTCTTCTTTAATGGTAGAGATGCATTTATCTGATCCTGAAAGTGTTCACTTTGTTCAATGTTTGATTCAAGATTTAAGAACATGCCCTGAGGCATATGTCTCAAGTTACATGTTATAATTGCTACGTTGTTTTCCAGTAGCTCACTCATTAAAGATTGAGTTATTGTTATCTGTGGATTATCAAGGATAATAACGCCAATATCTTCTATGGGAATTGTTGATGGAATTTCGCTAATTCTTTTAAGATATTTATCCAAATCTTTTTTCTCTGATTTCTCAGGGAAATTTACTTTTAATTGGTTGCTTTCCTTCGAAAGATATGCGGGAGTACCAAAGTATAATGTTCTTTTAATCATGGTTTTCAATTAAATTTCTGGTGAAATATTTCCCAGGCGATCAACTTTTAGTTTTATACAGACATTTTTTATCATAATCCCATCCCAGCTTTTTTCAGCCTTATTATTAGAACCAAGCTCGGTAGTTTGGATTATTGGCTCTGCTACATGATGAGGAACAAAAAAACAACTTCTTCCAGTGAAACTAACAACCTTATAAATTCGATTTGACAATTTTGCTTTGTTATTCCAATCAATTAGGTCAACTGTTTCACCTTCTTCAGGTACATAAACTAAGTCGTTTGGAGAAAGAATAATTTTTCGATATCCCGGTTTATTTTCACCGAGGTCTTCTTTTTTCCCACCATTCATAAATACTTGAAGTGCATCCACAATAGAGATAGAAGAATTTTCGTTGATTATTCGATCTGACGGATCTTTAATATTTTCATAAATAATGAAGAATAAATTTGTTCCCTTATCGACTTCAAAATATTTTCCTTTGATTGGTATTTTCTTGCCCACTTCTTCCATTATTGTAATTTTTCTAATTGGTTTACCATATTTTTTGTAAAGATTTTCTAATCCTTCGCCAGTAAATGCTTCTTTGGAATCGTTGTTGTATTCTTTAAGATGTTCTTTTAATAATTTGACTAACCAATTTTCTGGATGGTTGGAATATGGTATTTTTTCGATTTTTTTAATATCGAATGTAGAATCGAGATTTACTCTTTTAGCGGAATATTCCTTAAAGTATAATATGGTTACATTTTTAATTCGATTACCTTTTTTATCTTTTAAGGGATGTGTTTTGATATATTGAAGAGTTTGGTTTAAATCGAATTCACAATTTTTAATGAGTTCATTTATTTTCTTTCGTAAATTTTTATCAGCAATTCTTTCCTGTAAATTGCTTTGTTTATTGGTTAGATATTCAAATTGATATTTAATAGCGTCGTTAATGTTAACATCTTTGTATTCTGCAATGCTTATAATGCCAGACGGTTCTTTAAAAAGTGATTTTCTCACAGTGAATAATTTAGAATTATCCTGCCATACTAATCTTTTAACCCATCTACCATTTTCTTGAACCCACTTCCAATATCTGTTTCTACCCCTTTGTAGTACGCGAATTTTGTTTTTGAAAGATACAATCACTTCTTTAATCACTTTCTTTGCATCTTTAGTAAAAGTTTTCCAGGGGAGTTGAAATTCTCGTATTCCCTTTTTGACAAGTTTGTATTTTACTTCTTTTAGTTCTTCTAAAGAATCAACAGCATTAAGAGAATTTAAGTATCTGATATGTTCCCTTTGTGTTAACGCGATTACAAGAGCATCAAGAGCATGATGACGATGATCTATTCGTTTATATTCCTGGCCAAAATGAATATTATTTGTCTCTTTATCGTAAAAGATAAATTTTTCACCAGTTATTTTCTCAAGTCGCTCGAATCTTGGTTTAATAATTTCTTTCCATACTCTATTCAAACCCCAGTTTTCTTTTAATTCAGCAGTAATTGAACCGGTTGTAAAGACAAGACTTTCTTTTGCTATGGGATAGAGTAATTCTCCGAGTTTTCGCGTTATGTAACGAGTTTCATTTATTTGCCGGTTTATAAAGTTATTCGGTATTTCAAGTCTGAGAAAATTATAAAGCTTTCTTCCTCTGAATGTCAATCTGATATGCTTTTTATATTCATCTAAAGTTAAGAGCTTAATTTTTGTATTTGGTATAGTTGTTCCTCCATATTGTTGGATTAATTCCATTGCCGTAAGATTTTCTTTGAAACGATTTACTTCTGCTTCACAAATTGTTTTGTTTGCGAGTGAATTATCAAAGAATCTGGATTTGGGTATTATATGTTCTATTTCATACTTTTCGGTAAATAATTTACTTAAGGGAATAACCTTACCAGTATAAGGAGAAATGTGATTTTGCTCTCCCCAGAGAAAATATTTTTCTATTTCAGATTTAGTAGGATTTGTGGAGAGTTTCGGTATTGTTTCTTTTGCTTCTTTTGTTCCGAGTTCTTCCCATAATCTTAATCTTTCAATATCCATTTGAGAATTTGGATTAGCATTTTTAATATGTTTCAAAATCTCGACAATTCTTTTTCTCTCTTTTTCATTCTCAATTATTTGTTTAGAAATAGCTTCCCTCTCTTTAGCATTTTTCTTAAGATCTCTTGCAAGTTCTATATGAATTTCATCGGGTCTCCCATATTGATTCCAGATATCTTTTACAACAAGTAATGTTTCACGCACTACTTTTTCGACAACAGGGTTTCTTAATGAATTAGTGGGTAATAATTTTAGATGATCGATTTCTTCAGGTCTATCAAATTTATCATAAAGTTCTCTTTCGGCGTGTTTACCATAAACCACATAACAAGCAAGATATACTGGTAATCCTTGAAAATCGTTTATTGTCTTAAAAGAGCCAGATACAAATTTATTTTTAATTTCATCCGGGAAAGTATCCAGTATCTCGCCATTAATAATTTTTTGTATTCTTTCTTTTGTTGTTGGATCAATATCTAATTCATTCCAGTATTTACCACAACGCATCAAAGGCACAAGTTTTTTAAGTGCTTTTGAAGAATATGCGGCATATTCTTTTCTGAAAGGAGGCATTTTTGCGATATGTTTGGCAAGATCTAAGTTGAAGTTGAATTTTTTAATTAACGATTTAGTTAATTGTTCTTCATCGGTTACAGAGTAAGTTAAGTGCCATAGATTGAAAAATTTTTCATTGTCATTTAAGATTTTTTCACCTTCTTCAACAAAATTATGTCTTCTGAAGACTCGAAGGAAAGCAGATTTTGTCTCGTTTCCTTTTAATTCCCTATCCTGAGGAAAATTTATTCTGTAATCATCGGGGGATAAACCAAGTGTTGTCAGTATATCTTCTATTTTTATTTCATCCCTTGAATCAAAAAGTTCGAATAAACTTTCTTTATTTTCAATTTTTAATAACTCATCAGTTTTCTCTACGTCAAATTTAGTTTTGCCATCAGGTTGTATTTCTTCATTTTTAAATATTCTTAGATTGTTGATCGTTTGCCAGATTCGATATTCTTGAAAAATAGGGGAGCTTTTAGGTGCGACTTTGTATCCTGGTTGCCTTCCATATTTATCGGTATAATTTTTTTTCTCAAAACGGCATTCTCCGATTGATTTTTTTTGTGATTTGAGAGGTCTTTGATAATAAATTATATCATCCTTAATTATCTCAAGTAAGCTTAATTTTTGTAATTCTTTTTGTTTTTGTTCATTGTGCTGATAAAGAGTTTCAGCGATTAAATCAATTTTATCGTTGTTTTGTAGTTCGGGATGAAATCTTTCCTGTGATTTCCAGATTGCTTCAAGTTCTTCCTGATAAAATTTTCTATCAACAACCTGTTCTTTAATTCTATAATTTCTATCTTGAAGAAGTTTATACAAATGATATTGTCCAACATATAAACCCGAAAGTCTAATATCTTTCTCAAGTGCTAACCTTCTTTCCTCCCATTTTGTCAAATCGGGTAATCTAAATTCGTAAGTTTCTGTTCCATCTTTTTTTGTCTTTTTGGTTATTTCAAATTCAAGTTTTTTATTTTCCCAATCGGGTTTAGATTTTCTGGTAATAATGCCTTCATAAGTTTTACCATCTTTGGTCTTACCTTCCATTAAAAATATTTTTAAACCTCTTCTGCTTTCACCAGTATCAGTGATTTTATTAACAAACAAGAATTCGTAGAACTTTTCTGATTTTTGTGGTTCATCGTCAGTAGTAGCGATAGATTCTTTGTTTTCAATTCTAGATGATCTAAAACCTCTTCGTTGATTGAAATGATAAATTACTCGAGCTAATTCGTTTAAGGTTATTTTCTGTTTTAGAGCTTTATCTCTTAAAAAATAAATAACCCAATCATTAGGCAATTTCTCCACCTGGAATAATTTTTTTGCTTCTTCAAGAGTTTCTATTGAGAAAGGTACAAAGTTGTTTATATTGAAATGTTCATCTTCTTCAAACTTTTCTGGGAAACTATTAGGAAACCACCCTAAGATTTTAAATACTTTAATTAGTCTTTCTCTTCTTAGCTTATATCTGTGTTTTAGTCTTCTTAATTGGCGTGCCATTCTTCTTTCAGCAGCTGAAGAAACTGAGCGACCTTGCTGGAAGTCTTTCAACTTATCTGTTTCGAGAGGAATAATTCTTGAACCCAGATTAATTATTTCTCCCGCTTTGTTATCAAAATCATAATTTACTAATGCCCATCCTATTGAATTTGTGCCGATATCTAATCCGAGAATTTTTTTCATTTTATGATCTCCTATTTGATTTTTAATATTTTAAAATTGATATTTGCATTAGCAAATCACAATAAGGATTATTCCGTAGTGAATATCTTACAACAGTCCCGATGAATATCGGGATTGTTGTTTTAAATACCTTTGCTTCGATTAATTAATTGATGATTCCGCCCTTAAATTAATTATAATAATTTCTTTTGTCTATAACATTCCAGGTGTTCAAATCATTAGAAATTTATTTTTTAGTATTATAAAAAGATGATTGCACTTCTGAAGGGGAGGATTTAAAACAAAAAACGCCAGATTCAATTAAGAACCTGACGTTTTCATTAAAGATGAAAATTATTTTATGCTACAGTAACATCTTTACACAGATAAACATCTTGAATTGCATTTAATAATTTAACACCTTCATCCATTGGTTTCTGGAATGCTTTTCTACCGGAAATTAATCCCATACCTCCTGCTCGTTTGTTAATCACAGCTGTTCTTACTGCTTCAGCAAAATCATTTTCACCAGAAGGTCCACCGGAATTTATCAATCCAATTCTGCCCATATAATTATTTACTACTTGATATCTTGTTAAATCAATTGGATGATCACTTGTGAGTTGTTCATAAACTTTTTTATGAGTTTTACCAAATTTCAGTGCATTGTATCCGCCATTGGTTTCGGGTAATTTTTGTTTTATAATATCAGCTTCAATAGTTGCACCAAGATGATTTGCCTGTCCGGTTAAATCTGCTGCAACATGATAATCTTTATCTCCAACTTTGAAAGCAGAATTTCTTAAATAACACCAGAGAATTGTAACCATTCCAAGTTCATGAGCATATTGAAATGCTTGCGAGATTTCCTGAATCTGCCGCTTTGATTCAGCTGAGCCATAATAAATAGTTGCACCAACAGCAACTGCTCCAAGATCAAAAGCCTGTTTTACTGAAGCAAAAAGAATCTGATCATAAGTATTTGGATAGCTTAAAAATTCGTTGTGATTAATTTTCAAAATGAATGGAATTTTATGAGCATATTTTCTTGCAACCGATCCGAGAACACCAAGAGTTGAAGCCACTGCATTGCATCCACCTTCAATTGCAAGTTTTACAATGTTCTCAGGATCAAAATAAATTGGATTTGGTGCAAAAGATGCTCCTGCTGAATGTTCAATACCTTGATCAACTGGTAAAATTGAAAGATAACCTGTACCAGCAAGCCTTCCGGTGTTGAATAATAACTGCAAATTTCTCAGAACCTGCGGATTTCTATCGGATGGGATAAAAATTCTATCAACGAAATCAGGCCCTGGAAGATGTAGCATTTCTTTTGGAACGGTTTTGCATTCGTGTTTCAGTAAATAGTCTGCTTCGTTACCAAGTAGTTTTACAATTTCATCTATTGTCATTTTTTATCTCCAATTTTGATTATTATTGCACAAATATAAGAAATTTGAGTTCCAAAAATTTTTGAACAAAAATATCGATAACTTGAATTTTTTAAATTCTTTTGTGAATAATTTATTTTTTGAAACTTTTTAATGATTATTCATTAAAAGAATAGAATTCGTTTACAACTCATTGCAGAATTGAGCTTATTTTTTTTTCGTTTTAATCTTAGTAAATTGTTTTGCTATAATAAAATAATTGAAGGAAATAATTGAAGAAAAGTAATTCAACTGAAGATCAAAAATTACAGGAAAAGCTTAAATTAAAAGGGAATTTGCCAAAACATATAGCCATCATAATGGATGGAAATGGCAGGTGGGCTAAAAAGCGTGGTCTTCCCCGAGTTGCAGGTCATTCTGAAGGGGTAAAGTCAGTTAGGGATATTGTTGAAGCTTGCGCTCAACTTGGAATTGAATATTTGACATTATTCGCATTTTCAACTGAAAACTGGCGTAGACCCAGAGAAGAAGTTTCGACATTAATGAAATTACTCCTCCGAACGCTAAAAACTGAAACAGATGAATTACATAAAAATAATATTAGATTAAGAATGATCGGTGATTTTGAAAGCCTTCCTGAAGAAGTTCAAAATCAACTTAAAGAAGCAATTAAAAAAACTGAGAATAATACAAGATTAAATTTAATTCTGGCTTTAAGTTATTCAGGACGGTGGGATATTCTTCAGGCAGTCAAGAAAATTTCTAGTGATATTGCAAATAAAAAATTAAGAAAATCAGAAATAGACGAAAATATATTTAAAAAATATCTTTCTACTTCAGAATTTCCAGAACCAGATTTATTAATTCGTACCAGTGGAGAGATGAGAGTTAGTAACTTTTTGCTTTGGGAAATTGCATATACAGAATTATATGTAACCGAAACTCTATGGCCAGATTTCAGACGGAAAGAATTATATAAAGCAATAGAAGATTATCAGAAAAGAGAGAGAAAATTTGGACTCGTAAGTGAACAGATAAAAGGATATGGTAGAAATGTTTTTACACTTAAACGCTAAAATTAAATTTTTAAAATTTTCATTGATTCTTATCGTAATTTTTCTACAAAATATTTTAATTGCCCAGCAACAAATTCCCACATATAAAATACTGGGTGTTTCTGTCGAAGGCAATACAACAGCAGATCCTGCTGTAATTATCGCAGCAAGTGGTCTGAAAATCGGAGACGAAATTCAAATTCCAGGTGATGCCACAATAAATGCAATTAAAAGAATTTTAGCTCTGAATATTTTCTCAGATGTTCAGCTTATTAAAGAAAGACAGATTGGCAATGGAATTTATATTTTAATTAAGGTTCAAGAGTATCCACGACTTGAAGATTTTATCATTGTTGGGAACGATGAAATAAGTGAAAAGGATTTGAAAAAAGAGGTCACCTTGATCAAGGGACAAATTCTAAAACCTCAAGATATTGGGAAGATTAAAAGAAACATTTTACGATTGTATGAAGAAAAAGGGATGCTCAATGCTGAGGTAACAACTACATTTCTAGAATTTTTAAAAGCTGATACAACAAAGAAAAAAATATTGGTTCATTGGATTAATAAAAATGAACCTGATGATAAGCACACAATGGAAATTGATCTAAAAGATAGAGTAGCAGTTGAATCTATTGAGAGAATGAAAAATCGTATCCTTTTGAAGATTAAAATTGATGAAGGGAATGTTATTCTCGTTAAGAGAATTAATTTCATTGGAAATAAAAATTTCTCAAGAGGTAAATTACTGGACCAATTTGATGAAATTGTTGAAAAAAGATGGTGGCGTTTCTGGAAAAAGGAGAAGTTTGATAAAAAGAATTTTGAAAAAGATAAAGAAGCATTGTTAAAATTCTATAAGAAAAATGGATATAAAGATGCAACTATTTTGAAAGACTCCGTTTATATTGATGAAACAAAGAAAAATTTATTTATTGATATTTATTTATATGAAGGTCCTCAATATAAAATCAGAAACATTGAATGGGTAGGAAATACAGTCTTCCCAACAGAAGTACTGAATAAAAGATTGGGTTTTGAGAAAGGTGATGTTTTTGATTACGAAAAATTTGAAAGAAACTTAAGACAAAATGAACAACAAACTGATGTTTCTTCTTTATATTTTGATAACGGTTATCTTGGTTTTACTTTGAAAACAGAAGAAATAAAAGTTGCTGAAGATTCACTTGATATCATAATTAAAATTGCTGAACGTAATCAATTTAAGATTGGTTATGTTGAAATTAAAGGCAATGATAAAACAATGGATAAAGTTATAAGAAGAGAGCTTTTTACACGGCCCGGTGATTTTTTCAATCGTGGATTATTATTAAGAAGTCTTCAACAACTTGCTAATCTTCAATACTTCAATCCTGAAAAACTTTACCAGGAAGGAATTGATTATTTCCCAACTTCGGATTCTACCGTAGATCTAACTTATAAGGTTGAAGAAAAATCAAGTGATTATTTAAATGCCTCTGTTGGTTATAGTGGTAGCTGGGGATTTAGTGGTGCTGTTGGTGTCACATTAACTAATTTTTCTCTAAAAAATCCCTTTACACTTGGCGGGGGACAGATTCTGAATTTTAACTGGCAATTTGGCATTGGAAATTATTATAGAACTTTTCAGCTCGGCTTTACTGAACCATGGTTTATGGATACTCCAACTTCAATTGGATTTGATGTTTTCGATACTCGACAAATTTATATTTATGAATTGAGACAATATGGTGGAAGTATTCGAGCTGGAAGAAGGCTTTCCTGGCCTGATAATTATTTTAACATTAATGGAAGTTTTAGATACTATATGAATGATGTTAAAGGTGGTGGTGGTTATTACCGTGAAGGAAAATACAGGCAATATTCTCTTACTTTTGGAATTGGTAGACGAGATATTGATAATCCAATTTTTCCAAGTACAGGTAGTGTTCTTAATTTAGATTTCGATTTATCTGGAGGACCATTTCTTCCAGGAGATGTTGACTATCTCAAATCCGATATAAATCTGGAAATTTATAGAAGATTATTTGGATCAAATAAAGTTACTTTGTTCCTCGGTAATTACTATGGATTTATTTATGAACTTGTTCCAAATACACCAATTCAACCTTTTGAATATTACTATATGGGTGGAAGCGGACTTATAATTGCAACTGAGCCATTAAGAGGATATGATGATCGTTCAATTGGACCTAAGAATGTAAATGGTAATGTAATTGGCGGCAAAATTTTTGCACGGAATACCGTCGAACTTAGACTTGCAGTAACACTACAACCAATGCCTTTGTATGTTCTTGCTTTTGCTGAAGCAGGAAATGTGTGGAGAGATATGAAAGATGTTAATATATTTGACTTAAAAAGAAGTGTGGGATTTGGTGCACGGGTTTTGATCAATCCTATCGGTATGATAGGTTTT
This sequence comes from uncultured Ignavibacteria bacterium, assembly GCA_937944105.1. Lineage (GTDB taxonomy): Bacteria > Bacteroidota > Ignavibacteria > Ch128b > Ch128b > Ch128b. The sequence goes on along the minus strand of CALDZP010000055.1, from coordinate 9,108 downwards.
GATTTTGGATATGGTTTTGATAGAAAATCTGTCAGTGGTTATGATCCTCAGTGGATCTTCCACTTCCAATTTGGTAGAGGAATGTAAACAAAAATAAATTATGAGGTTAAAAGTGAAATCAATTAAATTAACACTAACTTTAATTATATTTTTATCCGTAGCAATTTATGCTCAACAAACACCTGTTAAGATCGGTGTAGTTGATTCAGAAATCATTTTAGCTCAATTACCTGAATATAAACAAGCTCAGGATAAGTTAAACGAAATTGTAAAGAAATGGCAATCTGAACTTGATAGTCTAACTATGGATTATCAAGAAAGGCTTGATAATTATCGCAAACAAGAAGCGATGATGACAGAAGAAGTTAAACTCAAAGAACAACAAGAACTGATGAAACTTGAACAAGAAATTTATACTTATCGTCAGAGAAAATTTGGTCAACAAGGTGATTTTGCAATGGAGCAAGAAAGATTACTCACTCCAATAAAACAAAACATAATTAAAGCAATTGAAAAAGTTGCAAAAGAAGAAAAAGTTACTCTGGTTTTGGATAAAGCAGGAGATGTAGTTGTTCTTTATTCAGACCCTTCGTATGATTTAACTTTTAAGGTTCTTGATCAATTAAGACGAGGTAAAGTCAAATAAAAATAAGAGGCTTTTATGAAAAAGCTCATCATTTTCTCCGCATTATTTTTATTTTCAATTCCAGTTTTTGCTCAGGTAAAAATTGGATACATCAATTCAGAAGCTATAATGAAAGAGTTACCTGAGGCTCAAGATGCTCAACGTAAGCTTGATAATCTTGTTCAGGAATGGCAGGCGGAACTTCGAAAACTTGAAAGTGAATGGAAACAAAAATATGATGCTTATGATCGTGATAAATTAATTATGAGCGATCAAACTCGAGCAGAAAAAGAAAAAGAACTTGTTGACCTTGAAAATAGAATTATGCAATACCGTGAGCAAAAATTCGGACAGAATGGAGAACTCTTCCAAAAGCAAGAAGAGTTTATGAAGCCAATTCAAAATAAAATTTTTAATGCCCTCGAAAAAATTGCTAAAGATGAAGGCTATGATTTTGTATTTGATAAGAGTGGAGAGATTCTTCTTCTTTATGCAAATGAAAAATATGATTTAACAAATAAGGTCTTACAAGCACTTAAATAAAAACATATGGAAATTACAGTAGAAGAAATTGCTCATTTTGTTGGTGGTCAAATAATTGGTGATGGGAAAAAAATTATACATAATGTTGCAAAAATTGAAGAAGCAGGAGAAAATGATCTAACTTTCCTGTATCAAGATAAATATGAAAAGTTTTTAAGCCCTGCTTCTTCTTTTGCAGTACTCGTTAAAAAAAGTTTTTCAAAAAATTTTCCATCCTTAACGCTAATAAAAGTAGCCGATCCATATTTTGCATTCATTCAAGTAATTGAAAAATATTTTCTTCCAGAAATTGAACTTCCGCCTCCCTTTCTGAAATCGAAAGAGGAAGTAAAATTTTCTTTCGGTAAAAATTTTAGATGCGGAGAAAATGTATCAATTGGTAAAAATTGTAAAATTGGCGATGATGTAACAATATACTCAAATGTATCAATCTTAAATGATGTAGAAATTGGTGATGGAACAATAATTTATCCCAATGTAACAATTCGTGAAAGATGCAAAATTGGAAAACGAAATATAATCCATGCTGGTGTAGTTATTGGAAGTGATGGTTTCGGTTATTATAAAAAGGAAGATAAAACTTATAAGAAAATCCCTCAAATAGGTATTGTTGTTCTTGAAGATGATGTGGAAATTGGAGCAAATGCATGTATCGATCGTGCAAGTATTGGTGAAACTAGAATTAAAAAAGGAACAAAAATAGATAATCTTGTTCAAATTGCTCACAATGTTGTTATCGGTGAAAATTGTGCCATATCGGGTCAAACTGGATTTGCAGGAAGCACAAAAGTGGGCAATAATGTCATTATTGCTGGACAGGTAGGTTTTGCAGATCATATTGAAGTAGAAGATGATGTTGTGGTAATGGCTCAATCTGGTGTTTCTCATAATTTAAAAAAGGGCAAAGTTTATTTTGGTTATCCTGCAATGGAAGTAAGAGAAGCCTTTAAATTAAATGCATTGATAAGAAATCTTCCTGAAATGAGAGAAAAAATTTTTGAATTGAATAAAAAGATTGATGAACTTGAAAAAAAGTTGAAAGAATCTAAATAGGAGAAAGCTGTAATGGTTGAACAACAGAAAACAATTGCTAAACCCGTAACTGTATCAGGAATTGGAATCCATACAGGAACACAATGTACTATGACATTCAAACCTGCTCCTGAGAATTATGGAATTAGATTTGTTCGAATTGACCTTGGTGGTAATCCAGAAATTCCAGCAATTGTAGAAAATGTTGTTGATGTTTCCAGAGGAACCACACTTGCAGTCGGTGAAGCAAAAGTTCATACTGTTGAACATGTTTTAGCTGCTGTTTATGGATTGAAAATCGATAATCTTAAAATTGAGCTTGATGGAATTGAACCACCAATTGGCGATGGAAGTGCAAAACTATATGTTGATGCTCTTCTTGAAGCTGGAATTGTTGAACAGGATGCACCAAAAGATTATCTGGTAATTGATCAAACTGTTATGTATCACGATGAAGAAAAAGGAATTGATATTGTTGCCCTTCCACTTGATGATTTCAGAATTACAATTATGATTGATTACAATAATCCTGCACTTGGCAGTCAACATTCAAGTTTATTTAACCTTGAAAAAGAGTTTATTTCTGAATATTCAACAGCAAGAACATTTTGTTTCTTAAGTGAAGTTGAACAATTGGTAAATCAAAATTTAATAAAAGGTGGTGATATTGATAATGCTGTTGTTATTGTAGATCGTAAACTTTCTGATGATGAATTGAAAAATCTCGCTCAAAAATTAAATATCAAACATCCTCTTTTCCTTGGAGAAAATGGAATATTAAATAACGAGACATTACGATTTAAAAATGAACCAGCCAGACACAAAGTTTTAGATTTAATAGGCGACCTTGCATTAATAGGCGTTCCACTTAAAGCACAAATTCTTGCCGCCAGACCAGGTCATAAAGCGAATGTTGAATTCGCTCGGATGATTAGAAAACTTTATCAACAGAAAAAACTTGAGAAGAAATATCAGTTCATTAAAAAAGAAGGCGTTGTATTTGATGCAAATGCAATTTTGAGAATTCTACCTCATCGCTATCCTTTTGTGCTTGTTGATAAAATAGTTGAATTGAAAATGGGAGAAAAAGTTGTTGGTATAAAAAATGTAACAATTAATGAACCTTATTTTCAAGGACATTTCCCCGGTCAAATGGTAATGCCTGGAGTTTTGATAATTGAAGCGCTGGCACAAACAAGTGGTATACTACTTCTTAATTCTATCCCAGATTTTGATAATAGTCTTGTATATTTCATGGCAATTAATAATGCTAAATTTAGAAAACCAGTTGTTCCAGGTGATCAGCTAATACTTGAAGTTGAACTTTTGAATTCTAGGAGCAAAACATTTACTATGAAAGGACGAGCAATAGTTGATGGAAATTTGGTAGCTGAAGCTGAATTTATGGCTGCAGTTGTACCAAAAGAAGAAAGTCAAAAGTCACAAAAATAACTTATACTATGCCAGAAATTCATCCTACCTCTATTGTTTCTAAAGATGCACAAATTGCTGATGATGTTGTTATTGGTCCCTTCTGTATAGTTGAAGGAGATGTGAAAATTGATAGCGGTACAAAATTACTAAGTCATGTCGTTGTTTACGATGGTGCAAGGATTGGAAAGAACAATAAAATTTTCCCTGGTGCTGTAATTGCTGCTGTACCACAGGATCTAAAATTTAATAACGAGTACACAGAAGTTTTTATAGGCGATAACAACACAATTCGCGAAGCTGTTACGATAAGTCGCGCAACTGCTGCGACTAAAAAAACTCTTGTCGGAAATAATTGTTTGTTGATGGCTTATGTTCACGTTGCCCATGATTGTGTTGTAGGTAATAATTGTATACTTGCTAATTCAGTTGAACTCGCCGGTCATGTCTATGTTGAAGATTATGTGATTATTGGCGGTTTAACTGGCATTCATCAATTTACAAGTATTGGTCAGCATTCGATGATTGGGGCTTGCTCAAAAATTGTAAAAGATATTCCACCATATACTTTATTTAGCGGTAATCCGATTAATTATGAAGGATTGAATATTATTGGTCTTCGTCGACGTGGTTTTTCATCAGAATCAATTAATTCATTAAAAGAAGCTTACAATATCCTTTACAGCCCTTTCTATAACACAACTCAGGCTATTGAAAAAATCAAAATCGAAGTAAAGCAAACAAATGAGGTTAAAAATCTTCTGACATTTATTGAAAAAAGTCGACGTGGAATAAGTAAATGACATCATGGATTATTGTTGATACAGGTAAAAACACCGGCAAGTTCAATATGAATTACGATCTTTCCCTTGTGGAAAAAGTAAAGTATGAAAATTACTCTATTCTGAGATTTTATCAATGGCAACCTTATGCCATTTCATTGGGTTATCATCAGAAAATTGAATCTATAAATACCGATTTGTGTAAGAAGGATAATATTGATATTGTTAAAAGACCAACTGGTGGAAGAGCAATTCTACATTCTGAAGAATTAACATACTCAGTAGTTACTTCTTTGAATAAATTTTCTTCGTCAGATTTGTACTTTAAAATAAATTTAGCTTTAATTAATGGCTTAATTTTTTATGATAAAAGGTTAGAAAAAGTTGAGCTTGAAAAAGCACAAATTGATTTTAAGAATTTTTATAGCTCTTCAAGATCAATTCCATGTTTTTCAAGTTCAGCAAGAAACGAGATTAAATACGAAAACAGAAAACTTGTTGGATCAGCTCAGAGAGTAATAGACAATATATTACTTCAACATGGTTCGATCATTATAGGTGATTTTCACAAGAAAATAGTCGAATATTTAAATTTAAGTGAAGAAGAAAAAGAATTACTGAAAAAAGATCTGGATGATAAAACTATATGTCTGGAAGAAATCTTAAAAGAAAAAATCGATCTTGAAAGATTAAAACTTTCACTCAAAAAAGGATTTGAAAAAGTGTTTGAGATAGAATTAATTGAGGATGAGGTTAGGTTATGAGTGCAACTTCAGAAATTAAAAAAGTTACTACGAGAAGAATTCAGGAAATGAAAGAAAAAGGGGAAAAGATTACCGCACTAACCGCATATGATTTTTTAATAGCTCGGCTTTGTGATAGAGCTGGAATAGATATTATTCTTGTAGGTGATTCACTCGGTAATGTCTTTCAGGGACATTTAACAACTTTACCTGTAACTCTTGATGATATGATTTATCATACAAAAGCTGTTCAGCGAGGAGTGAAAAGAGCTATGATTGTTGTTGATATGCCTTTTATGAGTTACCAAACCAATATTGAAGAAGCTTTTAGAAATGCTGGAAGAATTATGAAAGAAACGGATGCTGGTGCTGTAAAAATTGAAGGAGGTGAATTATTCGCTGAAACAGTTGCAAAACTTACAGCCAATGGAATACCGGTAATGGGTCACATTGGTTTAACACCTCAATCAATTCATCGTTTTGGAGGTTATCAACCAAGGGGAAAAGAAAAAGAAGAAGCTCAACAATTGATTCGAGATGCAAAAGCTCTTGAAGAAGCAGGTGCCTTTGCAATTGTTATTGAAAAAGTCCCGGCAAAACTTGCAAAAAGAATAACGCAATCCATTAAGATACCAACAATTGGAATTGGTGCAGGGAAATATGTAGATGGACAAATCCTTGTTGTGTATGATATGCTTGGTTTAACTGAAGAATTTAATCCAAGATTTGTTCGAAAATATGCTCACCTATCAGAAACAATTTTTGATGCTTTCAAACGATACATTGAAGATATCCGCAGTGGTGATTTCCCAAATGAGAAGGAAAGTTATTAAAAGTTAATTGATATTCTGATTATAATCAGGATTTGAGAATATACCTGAAATCATCGGATTGTATTTCCCTATTCAAGATTCTTTTAAAATCATGAAATGAATCTACTTTAACAGAAATCCTCAAAATTCAGTCAGTGAAAGAAACATGTCATAAAAAAAATTGACTAGTCAAACAATTTTTATGAGCAGGTTGTAACAACTTTTTCCATGTGTAAATGTTCAATTGTCAGTTTGGAAATTGCAAGGTGATAAAATTTTTTATCGAAACCTCTATTTTCAAAAAGTCATTACGAGTTAGGAAACCAAATTAAGTTTTCAGGTTGAACCAATCATTTCAAGTACACTTTTTATTATTTAATAAGCTGTTTAAAGTTTATCTATCCGCCTTGAAGACTTTTAGGTTAGGAATCAAATAAATTATCTCGAATTTTTATCATGATCTTTTTTGATAAAAGAACACAATGAATATTAATTTTGGCATGATGATAGAGTAATTAATTTTGAAGAACTTCTTAGAATTGATAGAAACAATAAACAAAATCCGCTTTAATCCGCTCAATCAGTATCATCAGCGTTCCATTATTTCCTATCTACGGAACAAAACGGATTAAAAAAATCATATTGCTTTTCAAACATCTTTCTATAAGGTGAAACTCATAAAATTGTTGTAAAAAGCAGGTAGATTTCGAATAATATCATACCTGGAAGAACGACTTTTTCTTATAAGAAAAATCGTATAAGATTTACTTCATAAAGAAGAAAAATTTTATTAAATAAATTTTGGACGAAAAAAGAAATCCAATGATTACAAATAATTACAAAATAGAATCAAAAAATATCTTCTCTCCCCCCTGCATAAAATATCTAACCTACACACTAACATTTATAAGTTCACAAAATTCTATAAAGAATTTTATTCCCATAATTCTTATTTTAATTCAAAATCCTGGGAGGAGTTATGTTTGATTTAATAAAGAAGATTTTCTTTTTACTATTCCTGTTTATCATTGCATTTATAAATTTGACCTGCAGGAAGTCCCCTGTTCAGCCTGATGATTATGAGAGGTTTGCATTCACATTTGAAGATGCCAGCTGTACAGAGGCATGGTTTAATTTGAAATTAAACAATCTTTCAAAACCGGTAATGGTTAAGTTGTACAGGGATAATTTTTTAGATAAGACATTTAATATTTATGGTACAAATGATACTGTGTTTTACATTGAGAAGTTATTGCCGAAGAAGAGTTATGAAGTATATATAGAAGTACAGCCAGCAAATGATAAATTTTATCGAAGTAATGTAATAAGATTTACTACAATGGACACAACAACTAATGAGTTTAGCTGGCAGGTTTGGGAATTTGGTAGTAAAGGGAGCAGTGCTTTATATGATGTTGCAATAATAGATGAGAATAATATTTGGGCGGTAGGAGAGATATATACGGAGGACACTTATACCTGGGATTCACTGGGTAATTGGATAGAACCATATAACGCAGTCCACTGGGATGGAACAAAATGGGAGTTGAAGAGGATATTATATAAAGGTGGTTTCTGGTCAATTAGGACAATATTTGCATTTAGTTCAAAAGATATATGGTTCTCCGGTTATGTAAGGTACTTAAATGAACAATTCATTGAATTAACAATTCCTGATATATTGATTGGTTGGGGAATCAACAAACTTTGGGGCAGCTCGAGTGAGGATTTATACGCAGTAGGCAACAATGGCAACATAGCACACTGGGACGAAAGGAAATGGACGAAGATAGAAAGCGGGACGGAATTGGATATATTAGGGATTATTCCAGGATACAATAAAGATGAAATTTATTGTTATGCAAACGATCATTCACCATTCAATAATATTTTAATAAGAATAAAAGACAAAAGATTAAGGGAGATATTAACTCTTCCAGTTGTTAATGAAAGAATTTATGGAATTAGTAGAGCGGGTAATTTTTTATTCTTGGAGCAAGGGGAGAAATATTATACGAAAAACTTAAAGGTAGAAGACATATTTAGAGAAAGGGGTAAAGCTGGGACCTGGTTCACTAATGAAATTGTTTCAAATAATATTAACGATGTCTTTATAGTTGGACATAATACTGAGATTATTCATTATAATGGTTTTAACTCAAAAAGTATTTTTTTTGATAACAATTATACTGGTTCCATATTGCGAGGGGCAGATGTGAAAGATAATCTTTTTGTTACAGTAGGTGAAAAATTAGCTGGAACATTTTATTTCAGAGGGATTGTGATAATTGGGAAAAGGAACAGAAATAAATGAATAAGTTAAGGCATAAAAAGCGAAAAATGTTCGGAGGATTAAAAAGAATTCATTGAATACATTGCTTTTTAAAGGATCATTGAACTTTTATTAAGAAATTAAACAAAATACACATAAAAGAAAGGAGTAGTAATATGAAAACGGATTGATGAAAAATACCGTGAGCTCTTTGAGCAATTAAATAAGGAATATTTTCAAACCATCGAAGAGCTTGAAAGATTAAGCGGCTTCAATATATCATATTATGAGCCAGCTAAGGTGGAAATAGACCCATTGTTATTTAAGTTATCAGAAGGTAATATATCCAAAATATATTATATCAATGAATTAGATATAGAATATTGCTTTCAATGGTATTACTTGATCAAAGTGCGTGAACTGAATGAGATGAAATTAAGAATTGCGGAATGGAAGAAGATAAGTAAAGATTAGTCGTTATCGTAATTGCGGAACGGATCGGGCTTCCCGGGTTTGAATAATCTGGTGGCGATCAGATAAGAAATTATAACTGCGAATATTACTAATAAAAAATCCATATATACTCCTGATGAAACTTAAGTAAATACAGAGAATAAATCAATGCCCGATAATGAGATAAAACTAAAATTAATAATTGATGGCAAAGAAGCATTAACATCAATATCGCTCACCGATAACGAATTAAAAAAAACTTGCCTCAACAAACGAGACTGTAAAATAATTTGTGTAAATGAATTATTAAGTTACTCAAAATCATTAAATCTATCCTTAAAATAGATTGAAAAATTTGAAAGAACAATAGCCCAATTTCTAATGGGCATAGTCCATTTTTTAGATAAATCTCTGT
>CALDZP010000054.1 GCA_937944105.1 uncultured Ignavibacteria bacterium | reverse complement strand
TTGCTTCGTCGTTTCACTCCTCGCAATGACTGCTAAGTGAGATAGTCATTGCGAGCGGGGCGAAGCAACTTTTTCTCTCATTTCAGTCATTGCGAGCGGAGCGAAGCAATCTTTCCTGGTTGAATAACCAATTCCAATTTTGTTCTTTTGTAAAAGATTGCTTCGTCGTTTCACTCCTCGCAATGACTGCTAAAAGAAACTGTCATTGCGAGCGGAGCGAAGCAATCCTTCATGGTTTAATTACCAATTCCAATTTTGTTCTTTTGTGAAAGATTGCTTCGTCGTTTCACTCCTCGCAATGACTGCTACAAAAAACTGTCATTGCGAGCGGAGCGAAGCAATCCTTAATGGTTTAATTACCAATTCCCATTTTGTTCTTTTGTGAAAGATTGCTTCGTCGTTTCACTCCTCGCAATGACTGACTAATGAGAATAAGATATTCATCAAATACATTTAATTCAACGAAATTTTTAGAAAACAAACTTATAACCAATATTATTTTGAAAAGCAATTAGAGAAAAAATGTGTTTTCCTTGAATTTGTAAAATTAAAGTGTTTATTTTGTACAAGATTTTTAAAAAAATTAACCCTCACTTGAGGTGGAAATTTTTAATGAGTAAAATAAATATCCAACCAAAAAATCAAATATCATTATCAACAAACATTTGGAGGTTCTATGAAACGCTTTATATTTTTTCTTATAATGCTTGGTTTAATAACCATAGCTTATTCACAATCACAAGTTAGGCTTTCAACCTATTTCAATTATCCCCTTCTTAGTGGTGGGACTTATATGGACTCAGTACTTAATGGATTAAAAAGCATTCGCGGTTGCTGGTTTGATGACGATCTTGATGGTGATGGCAAATCTGAAATTTTAGTCACAAATTACGCTGACCTAGGACATGTTCATGTTTTTGAAGTTGTCGGCAATGATTCAATAGAACTTGTCTGGACTTCTCCTAAAGTAACAACAGGCGGTGGGGCTTCAACACCTCGCTATGTAATTACTGGTGATCTCGATAATGATGGAAAAAAAGAAATAATTTATCAAATCAATAATTATGGCATTCTGATTTTCGAATGGGATGGCGTTCCAGGCAGCAATAATTTTGGAACACTTCCATCACAAGTTATTAACTCAACCACTTTACCAGAGATGACAGGAATTGCTGGAAATACAGAATATATGGAGATTGGTGATCCAGATGGAGATGGACAAAATGAATTACTTGTATTTTATAATTCTACACCAAATGCAAATGATAAGTTTTATATAATTAGTGCAATTGGTGATTGGAGTACAAACGATCCCGGCTTTTCAGGTTTTCAAGCTGAATATGCTAAAAGCAGAATTGATCTCGCTGCATGGGATATGAATGGTGGAACACCTTATTCGATGCACATTGCTAATTTTGATGGACAGGGAAATCCCGAGTTACTCTTTCAAGCCTGGAATTTCAAAGCTGTGACACCGCTTAGAGTTCCCGCTGCTAATACATATGTAGAAGCTGACACGACAAATGGAAAACAAAGTATCCGTTTATCGGGCACTTTTGATGATGTTGCATTATTTGGAGGTGGAACTTTTGATATTGATGGTGATGGTCGTCAAGAAGTTTATTTACCAACTTACCATGCTACTGGTAGTCCATATAGAGGAACTATTCATGTAATTCATTATGAACCCGGTCAATCAACAGCAGAAATTGATTCAACAAATGTATTTGTATTAGATTTTAAAACAAATGGAGTTCTTGATGATGGACTTGTAACCTTTGGTTTTGGTTATGGAGATATCAACAAAAATGGGAAACCTAACATTTACACATCAAGTACATATGGACTTACAGGATGCAATGTATTAACTGCAGAATTTCAAGGCGGAGATAAAACAAATCCTGCAAACTGGACATTCTCAAAACTATATGCGGGCGATCCTTCAATTTATACTCAGCGAGTAATTCGAGATTCAGCTGGTGTTGTTGATACAGTTTTTACAATTGACAATTCATTTGCTTCTAAAATTTTTGGAAGATATACTGATATTGATAAAGATGGATTTGAAGATATAATTTTACCATATCAGGCTCTCAGTGACAGTGTTATACACAAATCAGTTCAATGGAATAGTTCTACAGGGGAATGGGTAACCGTTGATTCGGGTAAAGTTGCAAATCCAAAGAGATGGGGCTTAAGAGTAATTGAAGGTACAGTCGGAACAGGTGTTGAGGTAAAAGATCTCACCATCATTACTCCTGACGATTACAAATTATATCAAAATTACCCAAATCCATTTAATCCATCCACAAAAATTTCATTCTATTTACCTCTGGATAAGAAAATCTCACTTAAGATATATAATCAACTTGGTCAGGTCGTAAAGACATTAGTTAACGATGAATTATATATGAGGGGTGAACATTCACTAATATGGGACGGAAAAAATGATACTGGTAAACCTGTTTCAAGTGGTATCTATATAGCTCAGTTAAGATTTGGAAATTTTTCGAAAGAGATTAAAATGATGCTTGTTAAGTAATGCTAACGCTGAATTGACCAAACTTAAAAAACAAAGGCTGTCATTAGTGACAGCCTTTTTTATTTTGATTGATACTTACTCATAAAAAACTTTTTTAATCAGCAATCCCAAACTCGGTCAGATATCTATCGTAATCTCTAGCTTGTGCTGAAGTAGAGTATTCTTTCTTTATTTTTTCAAGTAGTTTTTTAGAAATATCTTTTTTACCGATTTCAGAGTAAATTCTTGCAGCATAAATTAAATATTCAGGACTATAAACTTCACTTTCATTTACTTTTGCTGCTTTTAAAAATAATTCAGCGGCTTTTTCTTTGTTTCCTTTGATTTCATTGCAAGCTGCAGCACCGGCATAAGCTGTTGCCTTAAACAACAAATTATCACCATCATAGTCCTCATAATATTTCAAAGCTTCATCAATTTTATTTTGATTAAAATATGAATTGGCAAGAAATATTTTTGCTGCCTCCCCACTCTCAGTACCATCATATTCATCGGCGATGGATCTTAGTCCTTTAATTTTTTTCCCGGGTATTCCTTCAATTGCTTGTTGATATTGACCCTGATCATACAAGCTTAAAACATTACCCAGTAATGTGGTTGATTCAATATCTCTTTCTTTTGCACGATTCGTCAAGTAAATCACTAATAAAATTATTACTACTAAACTTCCAACAGTAATCAATAATGTTTTTTGATTTTCCTCATAAAAGGTTCTAACCTTAAAAAAAGTTTCAATCAACTTATCCTGTTTGATTTCTTTTTTTGTGATTTTTTTCTTTGGTGTTAACATAATTACTCCTGATTTAATTAAATAAATCTAATGTGATTTGTATAAATCCAGGGTTTATCGTCATAATAAACCTCTACTCTATAAACTCCTTTATTGTTAATTGTCCAGATAGCTTCATCACTTATTACTGAATCGATAAATTCACCATTTTTAATCAAGCGAATTTCTGTAACAATCTGAGGCAAATTAACTCGCAATCTTATCTTGGGAATTTCATTTGGAATGGTTTCCCCCATCTGAAAAACTTTTCCATCAGCTTCGGCAAAAAAACGGAAACCTTTTGCATCTGCATGATAAAAATTAGTTATGTAACAACGACCTTCTCGCAAAGCATCATAAACTAACTTTTTATTGTAATTAAGTTTTGTGTTGTCTTTAATTAAAGGTTCTTTCGTGAAAATGTTGGTCCTAACAGACTTAAATAAAACCTTATACGGGAAAATTTCAATTTCGAAAAAACCAAACATATTTTGTTTATAAGCATGAGCATCAACTCCACCAATGCCAACTACTCTTCTTTCAAGAGCTTTTTTATCCCACAACTTAATTGATTCGTCATTTGGTTTTTCAACAGTCTTTAGTGGATGAACAAATCTTTGATACTTATTCTGTTCAGTAAGTCCTTCCATCCATTCGGACATATGATTCCATATTTCAATTCCATCATATTCATCAGTTGACCAATCAGTCCATGGATATGGAGGATGTTCTTTCATGTGATTTCGTTTTTCAAAAGGATGAGCAATAAAACCAATTCCTCCTTCCTCCTTTACTTTACTGACATATTCAGCAGCTGACAATCTATTATCAAAAGTGTTTTGAATTCCAAAAGCCAGATAATGGTTCTGATTTTTTTGATCATTTATTTCTGTTCCAATTAGAACAAGTGTTGAACCATACCAGCCTTCAAGTCCATCTTTCAAAGGTCGTAATGTATTATGGTCTGTCATTAGCACAACATCAACACCTACTTCACTGGCATACCTTGCAATTTCTGGAATTTCACCTGAACCATCGGAGTAATTGGAATGAACATGAATGACTGAACTGTATTCAAACATTTTTATTGTAACGCTTGAATAGATTCTTTTGCCATTTTACTCAATTCTGAATCAGGATTTTTCTGGATTAACTTATTCCAGATTTTTTTCGCTTCATCTTTTTTACCTTGCATTACATAAACAACCCCGAGATTATATTGTGCTACCTCATTATCTTTTTCGATATTTATAAGCTTTTTAAGATAATTCTCTGATTTATCAAATTTTTGAAGGTTAAAATTCATTTCTGCAAGGACATTCAGAATATCCGCTCTATCTGGATTTAATTTCAATAAGTTACTAAAATAATTTTCAGCTTCTTCAAATTTGTGTGCCTGCATTAAAAAGAAACCGAGATGATTTAAGGCTATTGAATCTGTAGGATTTTCATCAACTACTTTTTTGAGTGAATCTATTTTGGATAAAAGTTCTTTATCCATCTGTGGAGATTTTTGTTGCATTAAATTTCGATGAACTTCATCATCAGGCATTTTACTTTCTTTGGATTTGTCAACTTCTTTAGCAACAACAAAGTAGGCAATCATTCCTACTACAACAAGCCCTAAAACCATATAGAAATACTTAATATTAAATTTCATTTAATCCTCGACCTCTATTAATGTTTTATAATTTTGTTTTTTATTTACCACATAATTATTCGCTATTTCGAAGATAATAGCACTTGCTTCAGCATTTTCAGAATCGTCAAAGGAATCAAATTCCTCTTCCGAGTCAAAAACATAAATTTCTTCAAATTCATATGGGTTCTTTTTATCACGATAAACTGAATATTGATAACTCTCTTCAGATAACAAAGCCTTTAAATATGAAATTTTCTTAAGATATTTATCAATTTTATCTGGATATACAGAATAACTTATACTAAATATTACTTTAGGCATTTATAACTCCTTAATAATTTGGTTCAACTTTACAAATTTACGAAGGACTTTTTACTAAGACAATGAAAAATTTATATTTCTATCATTCCTTCAAAATTTTTAGCAGCAGGACCAATTAATGAAATGTTTCTAACAAAATTAGAAACAACATCAAAATTGACTTCTAAAATTTTTTGACTTTTAGTAAGAAATTTTATTGGTGGTAAAATATTCCATTTCAAATAAATTTGAATTGCCGACGAAATACAACCGCTACCACAAGCTAATGTTTCCGATTCTACTCCTCTTTCATATGTTCTTATTTTGTAAAAGTTATCATCAATTTTTTTTATAAAGTTAACATTAACCCCATTTGGCATGAAGTCAGGGTGATTCCTCAATGCCCTACCATAATAATTGATATCAAATTCCTCAAAATTACTTTCATTTATCTCTTTTTTGAACATATTCTCAAAATCAAACCATTCGATTATTAAATGTCGTGAACCAATATCGACAAATGACAAATTCAATTTTTTACCGAGAAATTTTATTTCTTTAGAGGGCTCAATTTTAGGAGTATAATCAAGTTTAATTTTAATTTCATCTGGATTAATTATTTCAGCCTCAAAAACTTTTCCTATAAATTCGAATCGACATTTCTTATTACATAAATTATTTAAATAGCCAAAAAGAACTGAACAACGAGCGCCATTCACACATAATGAATCTCCTGAACCATCTGAGTTAAAATACCTTACGCCAAAATCAGAAATTTTAGATTTTTGAATCCATAAGATTCCATCTGCACCAATTCCAAAATGCCGATCACAAAGTTTTTGAATAACAATAGGATCGGGATAAAAATTTTGATTATAAATTACAATGAAATCATTACCTGCACCATTCATTTTAGTAAAGTTTAATTTCATGATTTAATCCATTTTTATAATTAAAAATTTTTCTTTAGTTCAATAGAAAATCAATTGGTGAAGAAAAAATTTCAACAATATGAGTTTACAAATTTTGGTTCGGATAAAAAAATTATTTTTATTCTAAGTACAACAAAATAATCACTCGTGATTCTGGCTTCAATTTTTCAAATATACTTTTAATTCTTAATTACATTAACTTATTTATATTTGTAGTAACTAAAAAAAATAAAGGTGTAAAAATGAAAGAAAAAATTATTGAGCTTTTAATAAAAGCATACTGGAAAGAACTTGAAACAGTACAAAATTATCTCGCTAACTCCGTAAACTTAGACGGAGTTCGAGCAGAAGAAATTAAAAAGGCACTTGCAGCAGATGTGGCAGAAGAATTGACTCACGCTCAAACTCTGGCAAGAAGAATTAAAGAACTAGGTGGATTCGTTCCAGGTTCATTTGAATTTAAGGCAGAGCAAAAAGCATTGCAACCCCCAAAGGATACAACTGATGTTGTTACAGTTATTAAAGGTGTTATTGAAGCAGAAGATGATGCAATTAAGACTTACAATGAATTAATAAAATTGTGCGATGGTGTTGATTATGTAACTCAAGATTTAGGTATTACATTGCTGACAGATGAAGAATCACATCGTTCAGTATTCAGTGGATTCTTAAAAGAATACTTGAAGTAATAATATGGCAGAAAGACCTGTTTCAGTTGTAACTGGTGGAGCTGGTTTTTTAGGATCTCATCTTTGCGATAAATTAATTGAAAATGGTCATAAAGTAATTTGCCTCGATAATTTGATTACTGGAAGTCTTGACAATATTGCTCACCTGTTCGGAAATGAAAACTTTAAATTCATTAAATACGATGTAACCGAATTCATCTATGTAGATGGTCGAGTTGATAATATCTTACATTTTGCTTCACCCGCTTCACCAATTGACTATTTGAAGTATCCAATTCAAACATTAAAAGTTGGTTCACTTGGCACTCATAAAGCACTTGGACTTGCAAAAGCAAAGAAAGCTCGATTCTTACTAGCATCAACTTCAGAAGTTTATGGTGATCCGGAAATTCATCCTCAACCCGAATCATATTGGGGAAATGTAAATCCAATTGGTCCACGTGGTGTTTACGATGAAGCCAAAAGATTTGCAGAAGCAATGACTATGGCTTATCATCGTTATCATGGAGTTGATACAAGGATCGTTAGGATTTTTAACACATATGGTCCAAGAATGCGACTTGATGATGGTAGAGTCTTGCCAACTTTTGTTTCGCAAGCATTAAAAGGTGAAGACTTAACCGTTTTTGGTGATGGTAGTCAGACGAGAAGTTTTTGTTATGTGGATGATTTAATAGAAGGAATTTTTAGATTACTTAATACTGATTATCACGATCCTGTTAATATCGGCAATCCTGATGAAATTACAATTCTCGAATTTGCAGAAGAAGTTCTTAAACATACAAATAGTAAAAGTAAAATTATTTTTAAGGAACTTCCTGTTGATGATCCTAAAGTCAGACAACCTGATATAACATTAGCGAAAAAACTATTAGGGTGGGAACCAAAGATTTCAAGAAGTGAAGGGATTAAAATTACACTTAATTACTTCAAGCAAAAGTTAGGTCTAGAATAATAATTTCAATAGGAAATCCTGCTAAAGGATTTCCTATTCATTTTAAAAATTAAATTATTTTTTCGCACTTTTCATATACTCTTCAAAGGTCATTTTTGTGTACAAATCGTCTCCAATGAATTTTAGAATACTTGCAAAGGCTTTTGCATCAACATAACCAGGCAATACAGTGATTGGTTTTGAATTAAAATTCAAAAATATTGTGGATGGAAATCCTCTGATTCCAAATGCTTTAGTAAACTCCGCTTTTGTCCATTTTCTTCCATCATATTCAATTGTTTCACTGGATTCACCATTTAATCGATATAAATAAAAATTCCTTTGCAATTCCTTTTGAACTTCTGAGTTAGGGAAAGTTTCTTTTTCCATTTTCTTACACCAACTACACCAATCAGCATAAACTTGAATAACAACTTTCTTTTTATCCTTCTGTGCGAGTTTTAAGATCTCTTCAAATGATTTTGTTTTATTGTCTGAAGTAGAATTGTTTGATGATCCATTTGCATTCAAAACAAGATATGAAATAATTAAAATTATTGAGATCACAAAAATTGGAATTGATTTATTCCTCATTTTATTTCCTTTCATGAATGTTTATAAATTTGAATATAAAAAGTACATATTTCAATATAATTAGATGTAAATAGATGAAAAAAGTAGCAATAGTTTCCACTGGACATCCACCGTTTGATGAAAGGATTTTTAACAAAATTGGCGAGACTTTATTAAAAATGAATTTTGACGTCCATATAGTCGTCACAACCATTAATCACATAGCCAAAATTGAACAGATAAAAGTCATAGGGAAAGATTTCAGAAATCAAAGATTTTTTTTATTCAAAAAAATTTCTTTCATCATGAGAAGCATGAAAAATATAAATCCTGATTTGATTATCTGCTCAGAAGCTTTTCCAGTAATAATTTCATTTTTGTTTACTTTATTTCAGAGAAAGAAAATTCCAGCCCGTCTAATATATGATGTAACTGAATGGTATCCAGAAAATGTATATTTAAAAAGAAAAGGATTAACAAGAATATTTTATTTTCTCTTCGGTCACCTTATTAATTTTCTCGCAACAAATCTTTCAGATTATTTATTTGTTGGCGAAGAAACAAAATTAATTCGATATCTTAAGTATTCTCCTAAGAAAAAATATTCAATCATTAGTTACTATCCTATTCTTGAATATTATAAACCTTCAACATTAAAAGTATTAAATAATGAAATTATTTTCGGTTATGCAGGTGTTATTTCAATTTCTCGGGGCTTAGATATTTATTATCAAATATTAAAAGAATTAAAAAAGCAATTTATTGATTTTAATTTCGGATTTATCCTCTCTGGCAAATTTGAGTTTGAAAAAGAAAAACATTACATCGATAAATTTTCCGAACTTGGTATTACTTTCAAATATTATGAGTGGACTGATTATAAAGAATTTTCACGGAACCTTGAATGTGTTCATATATGTCTTGATATCAGGCCACCCAACAAAATTTATGAACGTTCATTACCAATTAAGATTTTTGATTATATGGCTCTTGGTAAATGTATAGTTGCCTCTAATTATGAACCGATCAAAAAAATTTTTGATTCAGCAAATTGTGGAATTTTAGTAAATCCTATGAAATTTGACGAGATAATTAAAAGCATTATCAACCTCATAAACAATAAAGATTTAATTTATCAGTATGGATTAAATGGGAGAAATGCTGCTGAGAAATTTTTCAACTGGAAAGTGTGTGAAGAGGAAATGAAAAAAGCATTAGGTTACTTAAACCTTTAATAAATTTTTAAAATTTTCGCCTATTAATCCCAGTTTAATTCCAACTACTAATAATACACATATGATACTGATAAAGGAGTAAATATTTTTAAACACTTCAAATGAAAGATAAGCCATAGAAATTAAGAAGAATATCAATATAATTTTCCCTAATTCATACTTAACCTTAATAATTTTTCGTGAGTAATATAAAAGATAAACACATCCACCCCCAAAGGCAAGCATTGTTGATAATGCTGCTCCTTTAATACCTATCTTGGGAATAAGAATAAAATTTAATGCAAGATTAAGTATCACAGCAATTAAATCAGATATTAAAAAGTGAATTGTTTTATTAGACTTGTAAGGAGCTATTGAGTAGAATCCCATTAGCAAGCTGAAAAAATATCCTATCATCACATAAATTATAAATCCTGTAGTTTCATAGTAAGATTTATCAAAGAATCGGAATGAATCTATTTCTATCTGAAATAGAAAATATATTACCATTTGAATGCATAAAATTAAAATAGATGATATAAAGATAAGTTTTGTAAATACCTTGCCGAGATGTATGGATTTTTCTTCATCGGTCTGATTTTTTAGATTGAAGTAGTGTGGGATCCAGGCTGTCTTAAAGGATAAAACAAACAAATTAAAAATTAAAGCTAATCGATAACCAAAAGAATATATCCCTGCCTGTATTTCGCCAAGAAATTTTAATACAAGTAAACGATCAATTAATTCAACAATAATTGAAAAAATACCTGAAAGTAAAAGCGGAAACGAAACAATCATAATCGGTATCAAATACTTGAAATCAAGTTCAAAGCTGAAATAATATTTAATTATTTCTTTTGACATAATAATGACAAGCATAGAACTAATAATTTGCGAAATAAATATTCCATTTATTCCCAATCTTAATATTGTCACAAGAAAAATATTAAGAATAAAATTTAGTACTGCGGCAGTTGAATTTATGAAGACATATTTTTTTGAATTTTCATTTGCTATGAAAAAAACAGAAAAGTAATAAGAATAATTCAATGAATATACTGATATAAATCCTAAAATTATTTCGAGTGCATAATTCTCATTACCGATGATAAGGAGACTTAACTTTTCAGAAAATAACATAACAAATAATATAATAGGCAGGTTAACAATTGTTATTCCAGAGATCACATTTGAAAAAAATTTTTTCTTTGAATCTAATGAGTTGAGTTCAGATAATTTTTTTACAAATATGCCTGGTAGACCGAAATTAAAAATTGTAGAAGCAATCGTTAAAATAGATATTATAACTGAATAAATTCCAAATTCAGATGGTGAAATAAAATGACTGTAAACTGGAAGGAGTATAAAACTTAATCCACGAGAAAAAAAATTTCCAAATGTATAAATCAAGGTGTGAGAAAAGACACTCTTATTTTTTTTAGAGAATACCATGCTGTTTATAAAGATTTAAAAGCTGGTCATTTACACTCTTGTAGGAATGATATTTTTTAACCCAATCAATCGAGAGTTTACCAATTTCTTCACGAAGATTTTTATTATCGATAAGTTCGATCAATTTATCTTTCAATTCCTTTTCATTATTTGCAACAACGAAAGGATTTTCTTTTAAGAATTTTTGATAAGTATCGGTCATGTTTGTTACTGTAGGAATCCCCATAGCTAAACTTTCAAGTCCACTCTTTCCATAACCAGTTCCACCATATTTACCACCCACCTGATCAATACAAATATCACAGGTTGCTTTTATTTTTAATACTTCATGTCTTGGAAGATTCTCTAACAAAAAGAATTCTATATCTCTATCCTTTTTTATCTCTTTGATAACTTTAAGAATTAGATCCGTTCCTTTAAATTTTCTATTCGTAGGTGAATGAACTATTCTAACTTTATTTGACTCATTTGGAATTCTCTCAGGTAAATCATCTCCTTCGTAAGGATAAAATATATAATGTATATCAGGATGCATTTCGAGGTGATCAAATTCGGAAGTCAAGTTTAAATCGGAAATTTTATCAAGCTCTCTCATTAATCCACGGGAACGTAAGTCACTTCCAAAATAACAACAAACAATTTTCTTACCATCGATTTTCCATTGTTTGGCGATATGAGAGTCACGAAAGAAATCCATTCCCCCGTCATAATGAATTATGTCAAATTCATTGAGGTGATGCTTTTCAATAAACTCGTAAATTTTTTTTCTTCTTATGGATTCTCTTATATCAAAGAATAAAGATTCAAGAAAATTTTTAGGTTCGAAATATAATGGATAAGTTTTTTCCTTTTTTTCGATCGATAAAACATTTTTAGTGATTTTAATCTGCCTCCATAAATTAGCAAAAAAATTTCTTGGAATCTTAAAATCCAGTGATAACTCTTCCGGAAATTCCTGTTTGGTTTTATAAAAAGTGACGAGTAAAGATTTGTCCCCCATAGCCCTGTGCATTTTAACAAATGAAAGAGGGACACCAGCAAAATTTTCTACAGCAATATGTAAAATTTTAAGCATTAATTATTTTAAGCTAAGTTGAAATGTGTCTCTAAATATTCCTCGAGCTCCAAAATTTTCTTTAAATCTACCAAGTCCCCAGTTTGGTTCCATATTCACTGTAAAAATTCCAAAATCTAAATATTTAAAGCCATCAGATTTAGACCGACGTAAGATCTCATAAAATAAAAGATTCACAGGACGATATTCTTGATAATCTTCATTGTGTGAAATATAAAATGCCAGTACTACCTTTGAATTCGCTGAGAAGTTGCACACACCAGCAATAAGTTTGGACTTTACAAATGCACCAAATAACCTGATTCGAGTAGGAAACATATTTTTTAATTTTATTAATTCGTCTAGGGAATGAGTAGGATTCACATTGTGTCGCATTTTAAGATTGTTTTTCAAGATCTCATAATATTCTTCGAATCGATCGGTTTCTGCAATTTCCACTCCTAACTTGAGAGACTTTTTAAGAGCAGTCCTTGCCTCAGGTCTAAATGTTTCTAAAAGTTTATCGCTTTCAAAATCGAGAGAAACAACACTTGATATTTCTCTTTTAAGATATTGAAAACCATTTCTGTAAAGTGCAAAATCAATATAATTTGAAATCCGGGAACAATAGATAATTGGTGGAAGAGTTAAAATTATTTTGTCAAATTTTTTCTTTTTTCCATAATCAATTAATTGTTCAACAAGATTAAATGCATCTTTAATATTTAAAGATGATTCATAAACAAATGAACCGTAACTTGCTCCACGATGAGAATATAAAATTCTCTCACCATTCAATTCAAAATCAACTGCAGGAAAAACGGCAAACAACTTTTCCCCTTTAAGAAAAACAAGTGAATTATCTTTGAATCTCTCTGGTGGATGATAGTTCAAGAAATCTCTTCGATGAAAAATTGTACCATTATCTGAATTTTCAACAAATTGATCCCATTCTTCGGTGGTAATTTTAGACTGATTAAATTCTACAAGCTTTATCATAGTTTTAAACTAATTGATAGTACATTCGCATTACCAAAATTCTCTTTGAATGGAATTAAAGCATAATCAAATGAGATTAATTTGTACTTAAGTCCCAATCCAAAAGAAAAATTATTTAAATCTCTGGCAGAATTGTAACCCAATCTAATTGAAATCAAATTATCATAAATCGATTCAATTCCTAACAATAATCCTATTTTATCGTAACCCCAAAATTTTTGAATATCAAAAGAAGGATAAAATCTAAACATACTTAAGGAAAGATCCCCAGAATAACTTATACCAAACCTAATTTCTGAAGGTAATTGAGTGCTCTCGGACGAAAGCTTATTAACTTTACCAAAATTTCTTAAACTTATTCCTGCATTAACATTTTCAATTAAATTTCTCTTAAATAAACCAAAATCAAAAGCATAACCATTTGATTCATCTACATAAATGTTTTCGTAAAGATATTTGAATTGAATACCAGCTGAAAGTTCATTCCATAAATTTAATGCCGTCCCTATTCCACCAAAAAAATAATGAGCATCAAAAAAACCTTCAGGTTCTCCTGGTCGAGTTCTAATTTCAATCTGAGAAATTCTTGTTGAATTTATTGCGATAAAAAATGGAATTCCAAAAACTTCAGAATTGCCTATTAAAAATTCAGTTCTTAAATCTTTAATCCATTCATTGTGCATTAACCCGATTGAGGAAATTGAAGATTCACTTAATAAAGCTGGATTATAAGTCAACGAAAATGGTGAATTGAATCTTGCTGAGGTTGCTTCAGAAAGACTTAACTCGGCAGCACCGATTCCAATTTTTAGAAAGCTATAACCCGTTGTTCCCGCATTTTGCGCAAAAATATTTGAACTTAAAAAGATGAATAAAAAAATTAGAGTTTTCATAATCTAATTCCAATTGTTAAGATGTGTTGATCCATTGGAGAGTAAGGTTCTGTAACAAATGCATAATTTATTTCAAAAAATTTATCAAATAATTTATGATTCAAACCAAAACCAAAAGAAATTTTTGGAATCATATCAGAATTATCAAGATTAATTCGATCAACACCAGCTCTTATCTTAAAGAATTCAGCGAGATTAACTTCAGTGCCTCCCCTCAATATTTTTGTATTATAACTTGTCATTTCAAAATCTAAAGATACAATCCCAAAAGATTCTGGTAATAAATAACTTAATCCAGCTCTTTTCAAAACCGGGAAATAATCATAGAAATTATTCCCTTCTTCCGAGTAAAGAGGAGTGGAATCCCATCTATATTTTGAATTCATATCACCAATGAAACCACCAAAAGTTAAGTTATCAAAAATTTTATAAATCATACCAATATCAAAACCGACGGCAGTTGAGGTCATTTTATCAAAAAGAGAATAATGATAATACTTTGCAGTAACTCCTACACTCAATTTTTCTGAAGGATTTATACCAACAGAAAGGAAAAATAAATTTTCTGAAGTTGAATAATTTCTGGTTTTAATTCCGCTATTGTCTCTGCCATCAATATTGTTAACTCCTGAATTTATTAAACCAAAAGTAACTCCTGCACGAGAATAAATTTCATCAGTTTTATTACCATAAGAATCTCTTTTATATTGAGTAAAACTTTTACTTAACTGAACAAAGTTTAATTTCCTATCAAGAGAGAGAAAAGATAAACCAAACTGAATCAAATTATCATTAATGAAAGGATTAAGTGCCGGGTTATAATAGGAATTAACCGACCCGGTTGTAACTGATGTCATAGCATTACCCATAGCCATACCTCGAGCAGCAAATCCCATTCTTGAAAAGCCACCAGGAAGAGAAGAAATCTGTGATGTTTTTGGTTGTGCAAACAGATTAAAAGACATAAGAATCACAAGAAGATTAATCTTCAATACTTCCAATATTAAACTGCCACTAGAAGTAAATTTAAAGCTTTCAAACTTAATTAAAAGAAATTCTTTTCTCATTTTTTAATACAAATTTATTTTTTCTTCTTTAATATTTTGAGGAAATAATGAATCAAAATTCATTTTGAAACAAGATTTATATTTCATCTCATCTAATCACAAGTATTTTTCCCCAGATAGGTTCATCGTTACCAATTTGAACAGAGTAAAAATAAACACCATTACTAACAATATTTCCAAATTCATCTTTACCATTCCAGAATTCAGTTTGTTGAATTCGTTGATCAATAGCACCACTTCTCGGAGCATTTTGAATAATGGTTTTCACCAGATTCATTCCAAAATCAAAGATTCTTATTGTTACTTTTTCATCCTGACCATTTGTTGTATACTTAATTTTCAAAATGTCCCCTTCTGGATCAAAAGGGTTAGGATATACATAAGTTTCATTTCTATTTCTAACAGGAACATACGCAAGATAAACTCGCCATGGAGCACTCCATGGAAAACCTGTTTCATATGTTCGTGCAAGACCCTCATTTGAACCTGCCCAGATTAAATTATCCTGAGTGTTCACCGAATAAAATGTTGAGGTTAAAATTCTTTGCCTAGTTAAAGAATCAACAATCGTTGGTGCTTTAACCCAATCTAATCCATAATTATCGCTTCTAAAAAGTCCTGTTGAACCAGCCGCATAAGCGTATTTATTATAAAAACCAAAGTTATGAATTCTTACTCCCTTATTCGAAATAAACCAATTTGAACCACCATCTGAAGAAATGGAAATTCCATATTCTTCTGTCAAGTCTTCAGCTTTCCAAGTTGCAGCATAAATGTAATCTTTCCCCTGATATTTTGTTCCACTAATGGCAACGACAAAATTTCCAGAAATATGATTTGTTTGATTTTGTTTTGTATATTTTATCCAGCTCTTTCCCCCATCAGTTGATTTGTTTATTCCATTTGCTGTTCCAACAAAAATTGTCGAATCATCTTGAACATAAATCGAAAAAACTCTATGATTTAAATTGTTTTCATAACCAAGATTTCCACTCGTTGGTGAAAGTGTGAAGTTATAACTTTCTGTTGGTTTAATGGTATCAAGATAATCCGGAGGTAAAACAACTCTTTGCCATGTTTTTCCTAAATCCGTTGATTTCCTTAATCCGCCAGCAAACGATGTAATCCAGATTGCATCACTTGTTAATCCAATATCGTAAGTAATATTACTTATTGTTGTTGTAATTGGTAAAGCATTTAGAACATTAATCCCATAAATAACTTTGTTTGAATCCTTATGATCGACAGGTTGTGAAATTTTATTCCACGTTTTTCCACCATCAGATGAATATCTCAATCCACTTCCTTCAGGCAAAATTTGTTGATCTCTTTCCACAGAATGTGCAGTTGCAACCCAGATATAACCATTCTTATAAGCTACAGCAGAAATACTTTCAGTACCAAAATCTGGATGACCATAAAAATTATACCAGTTCTCACCTCTATCATAACTGATGCTCAAACCTTTTCCAGTTCCAAGTATAACTGTATCACCAGCCACAACTATATCAGTAATTGAATTCCCTAATTGAACTGGTGAAGTAGAAGAAGTTTTCATTAATTGCTTTTCCTGATCAAGCAAATAGGTATAAGGAATGTTTTGTGCATATATATGAATAAAAACTGAAAGAATTAAAAGAGTTATCTTCTTCATTTTACAACTATATTATGTGATATTATATTACTTGTTTCATTTTTTTTATCGATAGCTTGAAAATCAAAACGGTATTTTCCTTTTGGAGTAGTTGGTGGAAGAATTATTATTCGTGAATAGATTCCATCATTTGCTAAATAATCTCCATTCATTTGTAAATTTCCATCATCGTAAAGATAAATTGGATTGCTTCTTGATGGGGAACCATCGGGCAAATAAGAATTAAAATAGACATTTTTTATATCATCTTTCCCGTCTGGATCATAAACCTCTACACTTATAATAATTTTCAAAGTATCGCTTTGATGAAGCGTTAATGTATCAGGTGCTTGAAGATTACGAATAATTGGTGGGACATTCTGAACTGGATCAATAACTTCTGAATATTTTTTTTCGCATCCTGATATTAATATCCCATAAAGGAATAAAACTATTGGCAGATAAAATTTATTTATACATCTAATTAACATTATGCTTTACTTTAATTTATTAAGACAATTTAATATAAAAAGGTGCAGGGATAAAACTTACTATAAAAATAAAAATTGCAAAATATCCAATAAGTTTCCTTCTTGGATCGAGTTCGGTTGTATCAACTACTTCAGGATGATAAAGCTTGATAAAGAATTTCAAGATTAAAGCCCAGAACAACCAGCCCGTCCATCCAATCGGGTAAGACCAATTAAAATACTCCGATACAAAACCCAACATTCCAAAAATAATTAGAGAAATAAAACTCAGGTCAGCAATCCTTTGATGCGTTTTGTAAGAAAATAAAGAATACGAAATATGACCTCCATCAAGTTGACCAACAGGAATTAAATTCATTGCAGTAACAAATAAACCAAACCAACCAACACATAAAAATGGATAATGATAAATTTCTGTCATAGGAGGTACAAAATCAATCTCTGGATTTGTGAAAAGCTGCTGCAAGGTTAAATAAATTAAATTGCTACCGAACTCTAATTCTAAAGCATCTGGATTTTTTAAAGGACTAAAATAATCGGGATGAATTTGAATAATATATTCAATTCCTGGTAAATGCGTAAATCCATAAATCAGTAAACCAACTGATGCAATAAAACTTGCAATAGGACCAGCAACTCCAATATCAAACATTGCCTTTTTATCTGGAATGACTGATTTTGTTTTAATTACAGCCCCGAGTGTTCCAAAATTCAAAAAACCATACATAATTGGAAAAGGTATGAAATAGGGAAGTGTAGCTTTTACTTTGTGATATTTTGCAGCAAAGTAATGACCAAATTCATGCACACCAAGGACAAATAAAATAGAAATTGAATAAGGTAAACCCAAATGAAAATTATTAAGATTAAAAGCAGCAACTGGTCCTGCAATCCAGGAAACTCCAGCGATAGTAGTAGTAAAAAATGTTACAAGAAAAAGAACAATGTTTATTAAAAATGAATACTTTCCTGATAGGAAAGCTTTTGTGGTTGTTTCTTTTTCTTCCTTAATTTGATAATAATCTTCCATTACAAAATAAGACTCAAATTTATAAATGATTGATTTATCTTGCTCGTATAAAATTGTCCATGGATTTTATATCCATTATAATACTGGTAAGCTAAACGAAAATGAGTTTTCCATTCATTACCAATTATAAACCCAGCTGAAAAATTTTTATTGGATTCAAATTTATTAATCAATAATTTTTGAAATTTCAGATCAAACCCGGTAAAAATTTTTGTAATAATTTCAGGGAAACCAATTAAAACAAATTCCGATCCAGCACCAGTGATAGTATTGTATTTCAATTCTGGTATTGAGTGGAATACATAAATAGCATCAAAATATAATTTTAAATTTTTATGAATAAATAGCGATGTCCATTGAACAAATTCACGACTGTATGTGAAAGGTAATTGATTGTTTAACCATAGATTTTGATTCTTATCAAATGAACCATCTGATAGATGGGCAGAGATATGACTTAATCTAATTCGATTTACCCAATCAATTTTTCTTCCTGAATGATAAAAAACAAAATACCCTCCAAAAAAATAATCAGTAGTAATTACTGGAAATCTAAATTGTGTTTCTCTGTGAAGTAATGTCCAGGAAAAAAATTCAGTCCCAAAGGCCAATGAATTTTTGAAATCAATTCTGTGATGAACAAGATCTTTTGCAGCCCCAATATTCAGCTGAAGATTCTTATCTTCAAGATAGAATTGAGTTCCAATTTTTGCTTCAGATGGATCGGAAAAATTTGAAACAAAAAGTTTATGTTCCGGGAATAATGTCGTTTTTGATCTATTGTAAAAATATGGTTGAGCAAAAATTTGTTCTATAATTGCCAGTAAGAGTAATAAAATTACTTGTTTCATTTAAAACTTTTTATTCCTGAAAATTTATTTGCCAATTTAAGGATTTTCTGCTTAATTAATTTATTGAATCCATAATAAAATTTTGAAGGAACACTTTTAATCCCAAAATAATTAGTCGGAAAAGCAAACGACGGTTCAAAATAACAATTGACAGTACAACCTTTGCAAAATTCAAATCTACCTTCCATTGACTTGTAATATTTAATAATATCTGAATTTCTAATTTCGTGTAATGGACGATCAATATTAATTGTTTTATTACCAAAATGATAACATGGCAAAATTATCTCGTTGTAAGGTGAAATTACAATAACTCTTGAAACAGCTTTACACAATGGATTTTCAGGATCATTTCCACCCCTTCTTCGAAGTTCAATGAAACTTGGATTAATATAGATATCAGATTTTCCTGTGACAAAATCTTCTATAAAATCAAGTGCTTCTATCGAAAGTCCTGGATTGCCAAAATAACTAAAAACTGGATTTACAATAAGTACGAGATTGTGTTTTCTTGCCAGTTCATACATCTGTGGAAGTTTTCTAAATGTTTCATTTGTGACAGTGAATAGTATGTCAGGGAATTCACCGAGTGATTTAGCAATTTTAATTGATTCAATAACCGAATTAAAGCACTTAACTTTTCTTATTCTATTGTGTTCTTCTTCATCAGGTGAATCAAGAGAAAAATGAAGTAAATCAACCTTACCAGCAAGTTTTTCAGCAAATTTTGGATAAAGTAAACAGTTTGTTGTAATGCTCGTTTGCATCTTTAATTTTTTGGCAGCTTCAACAAAAAGATGGATGTTTTTATGCAGAAGCGGTTCACCACCTGTAAAATCAATAAACTTAACTCCAAGTTTTTGAAGTTGAGGAAGATTTCTAAAAACATCCTCATCCTTTGCAAATGGCGTTCGATTCAACTCCGATGAAAAACCAAAATGACAGAATTCACAATCGGCATTACAGCGATAGGTTAAATAATAATTACATAACAGTAACATTTTCACTTAATATTCTCTTTCTTTCCAGATAACTTTTCGATTAATAAAAACAATGAATGGTAAAATCAGAACATACAAGATAAAATAGATCTGAAATGAAATAAAATATTTTAATTGATTAACCATCTTAAATTTCTTTAACGGAATAAAGAGGAAAACAAAATCACTCATTAACTTGATTAATGTTAGCAATAAAGTAAAATTCGTCATGAAGAAAATTTGCAATAAGATCATTAAATGACTTAACCATCCCCAGAACATTATTACAAAACCAATAAATGGCGCATCAAGACCACCAATTCCCCATCGATGTTTTTGTCTGTACAAAGTTTTCAAGTCTGTACATGGTTCTGAACGATTTATTCCATCTGGATCAACCGGAAAAACAATTTTATAATTTGTGTGCTTATGAATCTTATGGAGGAGAGCAAAATCTTCAGTTACGCTAAATTTTATGTTTTCATAACCACCCACCCAATTATATGCGTCTCTCCTATATGCCATATTATTACCTATACAACTCAAAGGTAAACCAAGATTAATTGTGCCAGCTGCAACTGTTAAAAGATAAACCCAATCAAGATTTTGCATACCGGTAAATTGCGAATACGCATTTTGATAAGTAAATCCAGTTACAACTCCAACATTATCTGTAAAATATTTTAACTGAGTTTTAATCCACGAACTTTTGACGATACAATCAGCATCGGTAGTAAAAATAATTTCACCTTTTGAGTTTCTAATCCCATTAACTATTGCATTTGTTTTCCCAGGTTTAGGAATTACTTTTTCTGATGGGATCACTTTTTTAATGAATGAAAATTTTTGAGAATACTCATCAATGATTTTTCCAGTATTATCTGTAGAGTAATCATCCACCATAATTATTTCGAGTTTTTCCTCAGGATAGTCCAGTTTAACAAGGGAATCGAGACAATTTCTTATGTTTTCTTCTTCATTTCTTGCGGCTACAATAACTGTAACTTTTGGTTCATAATTTAAATTAGTTTTAATTTTTTTATTAAATCCAATCAAAAAAATAATCTGTTGAACTACATAAAATAAAATAGCAATTAAAAAAAGAGTTTCAAAAGCAGAAAGTGTTCCCAATTTTGTAACCTCTCTTCGAAATTAATTCTATTGAGTAATGTAATGAACTTTCAATTATTTTAGCTGATTTAAGATTATTGTGAAAAACTATTATTGAATTATTCTTCAAATGCCTGTCAAGATTTTTTTTAACCATTTCAAAGTCAGACAAATAATCTTCAGTTAATAAAGACCACATCATAATTTTATAATTTAATTCATTTAAAACTTTTTTCATTCTATAATTTATCAAACCATAAGGTGGGCGAAAAAATTTTTGAAAATTTTTTGTCTTTCTTAAAAAATTTTCAGTTTTCATAATTTCATTCTTAAAATCTTCTAAATTCATCAGCAAATTTTTTCTCGAATGAAAATAAGAATGATTTGCAACAAAATGCCCATTCTCAATTATTAAATCAAATAAATTCATATTTTCTGAAATATTTTTTCCCGTAAGGAAAAACAATCCTTTAATATTGTTTGACCTTAGAACATCAAGAATATTTTCTGTTACTCCTGGATACGGTCCATCATCAAAAGTAAAGAGTACTTCATCCTGTAAATTTTGCCAAATAAAATCTTTAAATATTAATCGAACAACTTTTGGTGGTTCAATGAAAATAAATTTCATCTTTTAAACTTTCTTCCTTTCCATTTAAAGCCCGTAAGAAAACTCAATATCGGTATCAAAGAAATATAAATGAAATGAAAAAATTCAGCTATTGGAAAGAAAATAATTAATTTTAATAACTCATATTTGCGTTTTAATAAACCAAGTAATTTATAACCCTTAACCATAAAAATTAGGTCAATAAACGACTTGAAACCAAAGATTAAAAAGATCGTCTTGCTCAAATTTGAATTAACGAAAATCAATGCAAGTCCAGGTAAAAAAAACACATAAAAAAGATAAAGTAAAACTAAAACCGGAAGCAAAAGTTTATTTCTATAAAACGGAACTTTAGAGACCCATCTTTTTCTCTGGTTTAAAAATTTGCTAAAAGATTTTATTGGTTCAGTAAATGTTGAGCTGTTTTCAGCTGAACAAAATTTAATCTTATATTTAGCATCAAAGTGAATTTTTTGCATTAAAAATTCTTCATCACCAGAAGCTAAATTTAAATTATCTGAAAATCCACCTACCATAAAAAATAAATCTTTTCGATAAGCACAGCTTGCACCATTTGCAAGCAAAGGAATATTGTTTCCAATTAACGCAGCTCCAATACTTACAAGACTTGCAAATTCAATCTTCT
The DNA here is from genome assembly GCA_937944105.1 of uncultured Ignavibacteria bacterium. Taxonomy (GTDB): domain Bacteria; phylum Bacteroidota; class Ignavibacteria; order Ch128b; family Ch128b; genus Ch128b. The sequence goes on along the minus strand of CALDZP010000054.1, from coordinate 42,753 downwards.
GTAATTCTTCAAAAAAATTATTAACATTATCGTAAACAACTTTACCTGCCACAAACCCAGTTTCCTCATCAAAGCATTCTATCAAAGATCTCAACCAGGCTTTTTGATGATAACAGTCCGCATCTGTGGTAACTATAATTTCATTTTTCGCTTGGTTAATTCCTGTTTCAATAGCCTTTTTTTTCCCCATTCCATCATGAAGTTTTATAAGCCTGAGATTGTTATTTTCTATCAAATCCTTAACTGATTCAATAGAATTATCTTTTGAATTATCATCAACAAGGATTATTTCAAAACGATCCTTTTCAATATCTTGATTAAGAATTGATTCAATGGTGCGTCTTAAATTTCGTTCTTCATTTCTAAATGGAACAATAACAGAGGCTCTCAACTTGTTTGTTCTATTTATATTTTTAACTTTTGAGATGCCTCTTATTAGAAATAGAATGAAAAAAAGATAAATTAAAGATAATAATTTGAGAGCAAGATCAAAGATTGCAATAATGTTCAACTATATCAAACCCTTTTCAATCTAATTAGAAAATATAAACCAACTAAAGAAGGCAAAAACAAATTCAAAAAAAACAAAATCATTGAACTACTAAATGCTATTGATTCATTACATCCAAAAAGTCCGAAAAAGTAGATTGCAGCGCTCTCCCTTATTCCGATCTCACCGAGTGTAATTGAAGGTATTAATGTTTTTGAAAAATAAACCATTATAGCAGCTATAAGTAATAACCCAAAATTTAAATGACTGTCAAAACTAATAACTATAATTGAAAACTCAACAACTATTACAAGAAAATTTAAGAAACCAATAAAAATTAACCTGGAAATCAACTGATTATTCAAATCAGAGAAAGGTTCAATCAACTTTTTCAAAATTTGAAGTTTAAAATTCATTCTATTCTTAATCTCTCTTAGATAATTGTAAAATTTCTTTGAATAGATAATTAAAAAGAACGCAGTAAAGAATGAAGCAAAAATTATAAATAATGATGCTGTTACATAATAATCGACGCCATAATAAAAAATCATCATTCCAAAACTTACCATTGCTCCCCAGAAAATCACATTGATTAACAACATCATCTTATCAATAAATGTTAATGTAACAATAGATGATAACTTAAATTCTTTAAGTGGGAGTTTCCTCAGAAAATATTCCCCACTTCTTGCAGGTGTAAATGTACCTCCACTAAATCCAATAAACAAAGATTGAATTATTGAATACCTATTAACAGTTTTAATTTCATTTCTTAATAAAGTTTTCAACCTTAAATATTGTAAAAAAATGTTGACTACACTTAGTAAAACAGCGAAAGAAAAATAAAAAAGATTAATTGAATTGAAGGAATAAAAAATTTCTTTTAATGATATTTTATTGATTAAATAAAAAATTAATCCCGTTCCAACTAAAATCTTTAATAGATAAAAACCATATTTTTTTGCAGTATCAAAAAGAAAGTTTGATATGATTGAAAAACCTGTATTCATTCCATTTGACCTTTTTGCTAATATAAAAATTTCAATTTGATATGTATTAAAAATTTTTAATTATTCTTAGTATAATATGCTCACTTATTAACCCAATTTTAATAAATCTAATTTAATAAAAAATTTATCTGGAATTTACTTCAAAAGCTTTTACTTAAAATAGTGAAAATAACATTTTCAATAAATTTTGTTTCCTGAATTCTTCAAAGTATACTTGAAAAAAGTTTTGAGAGTTATGAAGTACTTTATCAAATTTTTTCTAATTTACTTAACTATAATCATTAGTTCTTGTGATGACCAGGTAAATGTCCCTTCAGATGATCAAATACCTGAATCAAATATTTCTTATTCAAAACACATTCAACCAATTTTTAACTATAGCTGCACATCTTCAGGTTGTCACGATGACCAGACTAAAGCAGGTGGTCTAAGTTTAACAAGTTATCAAAATACGACAGCAAGTTATGTTTATGTTTATCCTGGAAATCCAGACGCCAGTTTACTTGTTTTATCTATTGAAGGTAAATCAACCTATCCTATGCCACCACCAGGCAGACCTCCATTAACACAAAAACAAATTAAAGCCATACGAATCTGGGTTGCCGAAGGTGCAAAGAATAATTAATGAAATTTCATAACCATTGATTTTTTCGATACCATTCAATCGTTTGCTTTATTCCATCTTCAAGTTCGATTTTTTGATAATATCCAAGTTCATTTTTAGCTTTTTCAACACTACAAACCCAGCTTTTCTGAATCATTTCTCGTGCTTTCTCCACATTTAAAATCGTTGCATCTTTCTTGAAGTAACTAAAGATTTGTGAAACTACTGCGACTAAAAAAATGATGAAATGGGGTATCCTGATTTTTAGTACTTTCTTGCCTAAAATTTTCGAAGAAATATTCCCAATTTCTTCCCAGCCATATCCTTTTTCGCTTGAAATAAAATAAGTTTGATTTAATGAATTTTCTGAAAAAGCAGATAACAAAATTCCATCAATTAAATCACTGACATGAACAAGAGAAACATATTTTTCATCGAATCCAACCATTGGTTGAATACCCTTTTTCAAAGTTTGAAAGAAAAGAAGAATTTCCGGGTCTCTTGGACCATAAACGGCTGATGGCCTTACTATTGTAAAAGGAATTCTCCCTTCATAACTTCGAACTACCTTTTCTGCTTCTAATTTAGATCTACCATAACTCGTTACTGGATTACATTCCATATCTTCGGTTTTTGGATGATTAAATGGACTTGGTCCAGCTGCCGCCTGACTACTAATAAAAACAAATCTCTTTAAATTTTCATTAGCGTCATTAACTGCTTTAAGCAAATTTTTAGTGACTTCTACATTACCTTTATAATATTGTTCTTTTTTCTTTGCTTTAATTACACCTGCTACATGAAAAATATAATCAACATTAGATACTGCTAATTTTAAAGACTTAACATCTTCATAATCACAGTGAAATACTTCAACTTTAGAAGAATCAATCCACTTTAATCTACTTTCTTTTCTAGCAATAATTCTAACATTATGACTTAAATCAATTAATCTATCAACTAAGTGACTTCCAACAAACCCACTTGCACCTGTTACAAGTGAGATAATTTTTTCCTGCATTTGTGTTCTCCTTTTAGTTGCATATGATTAACTTCAAAATTATTTTTCGTAGAATTTACATAAATTTGAAAACAATTGAAAAATGTTGAACAAATAGGAGATATAAAAAGTGGATTTATTTGATAAATGTTACAACTTTACCCGAGCAGATGAAGTCAAAGCTTTAGGTTATTACCCGTACTTTAGAGCAATTGAAGAGAATGAAGGTCCAGTTGTTAAAATAGAAGGTAGAAAAATAATAATGGCTGGATCGAATAACTACCTTGGATTAACAGCCCATCCCAAAGTAAAAGAAGCTGCAATCAAAGCAGTTGAAAAATATGGAACTGGTTGTTCCGGCTCAAGATATCTTACTGGAACATTAGATCTCCATATAGAACTCGAAAAACGACTTGCAAAATTTATGGGTAAAGAAGATTGTCTTCTTTATAGCACCGGCTTTCAAGCTGCTCAGGGTGTAATTCCAGTTCTTGCACAGAAAGGTGACTATATAATTTCTGATAAGGAAAACCACGCCAGTATTGTTGCTGGAAATCTAATTGCAAAAGCTATGATGACTGATGTCATTCGTTACAAACACAATGATATGGAGGACCTTGAAAGAGTTCTTTCTAAACTTCCTCTTGATGCAGGAAAATTGATCGTCAGTGATGGAATTTTTAGCACCTGGGGCACCATACCTGATGTGCCTAAAATGGTCGATTTAGCTAAAAAATATAATGCTCGAATATTACTTGACGATGCACACGCAATTGGTGTTATTGGTGAGGGTGGAAGAGGAACTGCCAGCCATTTCAATCTTTCAGTTCAAGTGGATTTAACAATGGCAACATTTAGTAAAACTTTCGCCTCACTTGGTGGTTTTGTTGTTGGTGAATCAAAAGTAATAAACTATTTAAAACATCATGCACCCGCTCTGATATTTAGTGCAAGTCCAACCCCGGCTTCTGTTGCTGCCGCTCTTGCTGCATTGGATATCCTTGAACAGGAACCAGAACGAATACAGAAATTGCAATATAACGCACAAAAAATAAGAACGGCTTTCAAAGAATTAGGTTTTAAAATTGTTGAAAACCAATCAGCAATCGTTCCTGTTATTATTGGAGATGATATGAAAACTTTCATTTTCTGGCGAAAGCTTTATGATGCTGGCGTCTTTGTCAATGCTTTTGTCTCACCTGGTGTACCGCCAAATATGGCTATGCTTCGAACATCTTATATGGCTACTCATGAAGATGAACATTTAGATTTTATAATAGATGCTTTCAAGAAAATAGGTAAAGAACTTGGAGTAATATAAATCCAGGAGCAATATTAAATGACAATTAAAATTAAAACCGTTCAATCAAAAAAAGAACTGATGAATTTCATCAAGATGCAATGGAAAATTTATAAAGATGATCCATATTGGGTTCCACCTTTGATTATGGATAGAAAAAAAATTCTTGATAGAAAAAATCATCCATTTTATCGCCACGCAGAGATGGAAATGTTTTTAGCTTATCGAAATGGTGAAATACTTGGTCGTATTGCTGCAATTAAAAATGATTTGCATAATCAGGTTCATCAAGATAAAGTTGGCTTTTTTGGATTCTTTGAATCAATTAATGATCAAGAGGTTGCAAATGCTTTATTTAATTCTGCAGAGCAATGGCTAAAATCCAAAGGATTAAATGCAATGCGAGGTCCTGCTAATCCATCAAGCAATGATGAATATGGAATGTTAATTGAAGGATTTAATGATTCTCCAAGATTTTTAATGACATACAATCCAACTTATTATCCAGAATTATGTGAAAATTATGGATTGAAAAAAGTTAAAGATCTTTACGCATACAAGTTAGAATATGATAAAATTACAAAAGTTAAAAAGATTTATGAAGTTCAGGATGTTGTAAGAAGAAGATATAAATTAAAACTAACTTCTCTTAATATGAAAGATTTTGACAACGAATTAAAAAAAGTAAAATATGTTTATAACAAAGCATGGGAACCTAATTGGGGTTTTGTTCCAATGACTGATGAGGAAATTAATGCAATGGCTAAAGATTTAAAAGTGATAGTTGATCCTGATCTTGTTCTTTTTGGTGAAATAGATGGAGAGCTTGTTGGTTTTTCCTTAACAATGCCAGATTATAATCAAATTTTCAAAAAATTAAATGGAAGATTATTCCCATTTGGTTTTATTAGATTATTCACTGATAGGAAAAAAATTAATTGGTGTAGAATTCTAACTCTTGGAATTATTCCTAAATTTCAGAAAAAAGGTATTGATGCAGTATTTTATTATGAAATTATTGAAAGAGCGCATAAGAAAGGTATTCATTTAGGTGAAGCAAGTTGGGTCTTAGAGGATAATGAAATGATGAATCGTTCTGCTTTAATGATGCAAGGAGAACTTTATAAAAAATATAGAATATATGAGAAAGAAATTTAAATTTTCTTTCTTGTTAATACTTTTATGTGCATTTGATATTTTTTCTCAAAAATTATATGAAACAGAAGGATTTGCATCCTATTATTCGGAAGATTTTCACGGTAAACTCACCTCCAGTGGTGAAGTTTATGACATGCATAAATTGACATGTGCTCATCCTTACTTACCATTTAATACATGGCTTAAAGTTACAAATGTTGCAAACCAGAAATCTGTGATTGTCCGTGTTAACGACCGGGGCCCATTTATGAAAAATCGAATTATAGATCTTTCGTATGCTGCCGCCCGAGAACTTGGAATGCTTGGTCCCGGATCAATTTATGTCAAATTGGAGATAATAAATCCACCTGCCACTGAAATTCAACAAAATAAAGATATAAGAAGAACACAAGAAGAAGTTTCTCTTCCCGAACTTGAAGAGCATGAGGTTTATCTTAGATTCAGAACAAAACCCTTAGAAAAACAAAAAAATATATCAATTTCGGAATTCGGACTTTATAATTTGAAATATGAAAAAATAAATGTATCGAATGGTTACTTGATTCAAATTGCAAGTTTCTCTACTCTTAAAAATGCCCAGATATTTATCGAGCAGATTGACGAAGTTAACGAAAATGAACTTTTTATATATCATCCTTCTTCTGGGATTTATCGAGCTGTGGTTGGAATATTTCCTAGTATTAGAGAGGCTCAATTAAAAAAGGATAGTATTTCTAAATTTTATCCTGATGCTTTTATTATTTCATTTAAGTAAAATCATTTGTTTATTTTCTCATGATATAATTATCATAAGTTGAAATGTGGGCAGGATCAATCTTCTTTAATCTTTCGAATATGGATTTGTCAGGGTAATCCTTCAACAATTCACAAAACTCAAGATATTTTGTATCAAAAAAAACTTTTAATAAAATACTTCTTGAAAAAACTTTTGCTCTTAAATCCTCAATGACTTTAACAAAATTAACTAACTTCTTTAATGGTAAATCTGGATTTTCTGAAGCTAAATCTAATCCATTATAATGGTAATCATAAAAAGCTTTTCTAAAATTTTGATATTTTTCATTTAAATATTCTGCAGCAAAATCAACTCGATTGAATGAACCTTCTCCCTGAATCCATCCATTCGAAAAATTACTTGAGGCACCTTGATATGCAATTGAAAGTGCTTGACTAAAAAATCTATTTCCACCAAATTCTTCGTAGGAATCTGAATCAATTCCTAAAATGATATACATATAATAATTAATAAATCCCGTAAGTGGCTCAAATAAATTCGGATTAAATAGTAATACCTGATTTTTTTCGTATATAAAATCCCAATTAGGGTCGATTAATTTTAACATCAAAGTACTTTTTTCACTTTGGTAAATTGGTCTTTGACTTGAAATTACAACTTGAGCATTATATCGATTAGCTTGATTTCCGCTTCTAAAAAACACCTGAATTGATACAGGTATTTTTGGACCTTCCCATTTGATATCAGTCCACTTATTTTTGTTAATATAATCCTCTATTTGAGTCGCAAAATTGACAAGCTTTTCTCTGAATTCAGTTTGAAGTGATTCAAAATTTACAGTTACTTTTGCTGCAATCTCTTGCGCACATAATTTTTGAGAAGTAATCATTAAAATAAATATCAAAATGAATTTCTTCATCTATTGAATTCTCCAATTTTATTGAATAAGAATATTTTAATTGTTAAAATGCATAACAAATTTAGAAAAAAGAATGATAAAGAAAATTCTATTTTCATTAATAATCTTATATGTTAATCTATTTGCACAGTTCCAGCCTGGTTCTCGGCAATCAGCAATGGGGTTTGCATTTTCCTCTATTGCCGACGATCCCTGGAGTATTTATTACAATCCTGCAGGAATATCTAATCTTAAAGATCTATCTACAGGAATATTTTATTCACCTGCTCCTTTTGGAATAAAAGAACTCGCAAATGGAAGCGTTGTTATAACAAATAATTTTTCTTTTGGTGGAATTGGATTTTCATTTTTCACTTATGGTTTTGAACTCTTTAGAGAAAATAAAATATCTTTAGCTTATGCAAAAAAATTATTTTCAGATTTTCAATTTGGCTTAAAGTTTACTTACTACTCCTTATCCATATCTAAATATGGAAATGACTTTACTTTTGGATTAGATTTTGGTGTTCTAACTAAATTATCAAGTAATCTTCAATTTGGTTTTACAGTTACAAATATTAATCGACCAACTTATGGTGTAAATAAAGAAAAACTGCCTCAAACTTTTGCCGGTGGTTTTTCATATAAACCCACAGATAACTTATTGATGGCAATAGAAATTGAAAAAGATGTCAGATTTCCATTTAATCTAAAAGGGGGAATTGAATATTTAATAATTAAGTACCTATCATTAAGAACTGGTTTTAATACTGAACCAAATAATTTTACAGTAGGAATAGGTATCAATTATTCAAACCTTCAGTTTAATTATTCACTTATTTCTCATAATTATCTAGGATTAACTCATAGTTTTGGAATAGACTATAAATTTTAATGAACTTCTATGAACTCAATAAGAATAATTTTATTATCATTAATTCTAATTACATTTCACTCAAAACTATTTCCACAGATTGATACACTTGAAACTCCGTTGGATGAACAATTAGAAAAAATACTTGAGGAATCTATTCAAGATATTGATGATTCACAGATTAATGAAATAGTTGAAGATTTAGTAGTAAATCCTATTGAAATTAATTCCGCATCTATTGAAGATCTAATAAAGATTCCATTTATCACAATTGATTTAGCAAAAGAGATTATCGAATTCAGAAATAAATACGGATTTTATTTTACAATTGGAGAACTAAACAATATCTCAGGGATGACTCCAGAATTACTACAAAAGATTAAACCGTTTATTTATATCGATAGAAGTAAATTCAGTAACTTATCTGATCAATCCGAACTTGATTATTCACCACAAAGGATAAGTAATCAGTTAAATTTTCAATATAGACAAAGATACTACCAAACATTTCCGAGACGAAAAGGATACGAAAACGGAAAATATTATAATTCCCCTTTCAAATTTTACAATAGAATCTTAGCCGATTATTCAAAAAAGTATTTCTTTTCTTTATTAACAGAAAAAGATCCAGGCGAAAAATCTTACTTCGATTTTTTAAGTGCAAGTTTCTTCGCAAAAGATATTTTGATATTTAAAAAATTTGTAATTGGCGACTATGTTCTTGAATTTGGTCAGGGGCTTTCGATGTGGCGCCAGATTGGTTTTGCAAAAGGAGCAGATGCAATTTATCCAATTAAAAAGAAAGGAAACGGTATTGTTCAATATAAAAGTACCGATGAAAATCAATTTTTCAGAGGATTTGCGGTAAATACCAACATTTCAAATTTTGATTTTACTTTTTTCTATTCATTCAGATCTTTTGATGCGAGAATTGACTCAATTGAAAATAGAATTATCAGCACTCCATTAGATGGATATCATCGAAATGAGAGTGAATTATCCCGAAAAAATTCTGCAAATGAAAAATTAATAGGTTCGCGAATTTCTTACCTGTTTGGTTCTAATCAGTTTGGTGTGACTTATTATAATTCAAGATTTGATAAATCTATTTCACCCAATTCGTATTTCAAAAATTATTGGACAAATTATAATTATCTATCGGCAGACTTCAATTTATTTGTGGAATCAACAAATTTATTTGGTGAGTTTTCGAGGGATAAAAATGGCAATCTTGCTTCATTAATTGCTATTCAATCTTCTATTGCTCGAAAAACTAATTTCATTATACTCTTTAGAAATTATCCGCCAGAATACATTAACATTCACGGTTATGGTTTTGGTGAACGAAATGGAAATACTTGTAATGAAGCTGGTTTTTATTTAGGCTTAAATCATTCAATGAAACTTGGAACATTTAATATTTATTTTGATCAATTCAAATTCGATTATCCACTTACATACAATAAAACTCTTACAGGTGGTAAAGAAATTTTATTTGCTTACGAATCACCAACTATCTCCAAATCTAAATATATTCTTCGTTACAAAAATGAGTTTAAAGAAATTAACTCTAATACACTGGATCAATTTAATAGAAATAAAAAAGCTACAGATATCAGGCAACAACAAAATCTAAGATTCGAAGTTCAAAAATTTTTTGGCAATAATAATCGAACTGCATTTAGAATTGAATATGTAAATACTTTCTACAAACTAAATTCAAAATCTGAAAATGGGCTCTTAGCTTTTGGTGATTTATCTTTAGAAATTCTGAGAAACTTAAGATTTAAAACCAGGATTACTTATTTTCATACAGATTCTTATGACTCACGAATTTATCAATTAGAGAGTGATGTACAGGGAGTCTTTAACAGTTTAGCTCTCTATGGTCGAGGTTGGAGATTTTATGGATTAATTAATTATAAAGTTTTCGATTTAGTTAATTTATCATTAAAATATGCTGAATATTACAGAGACGATATCAAAAAAATCGGAAGTGGTAATGATGAAATTCCAACCAATCTTTCTTCATCCTTAACTCTGCAATTAGAAATTAAATTTTAATTAGAAGCTGGCAAATAACTGATGCAATTTTCCCTGCACCAAGAAATTTAGCAAAAACTTTCAAACGATTAAATTGAACTTATTAAATGATTAAAAATATTTTGAGATAATAAAATCATTTTCCTTTGAATTCAGGTTTTCTTTTTGCAAGAAAGGCTGAAGTTCCTTCCTTAAAATCTTCAGTTCCACAACAAACAGCAAACATATCAGCTTCAAACTTTAAACCCTCAGAAAGTGGAAGTTCGCAAGCTGAATTAATTGAACGAATTGCTGTTGTCAACGCAATTCTTCCTTTCTGAATAATTGTGGAAAGAACTTTTTCTGATTCATCTAATAATTCATTAAGCGGAACTACTTTATTAACCAGACCATATTGTAATGCTGTATTTGCATCAATCATTTCACCGGTTAAAATCATATACATAGCTCTTCCTTTACCAATCAATCTTGTTAATCTCTGAGTTCCACCATAACCTGGTATAATCCCTAAATTAACTTCGGGTTGACCAAACTTCGCATTATCCGATGCAATTCTTATGTGACAAGCCATAGCCAGTTCACATCCACCACCAAGAGCAAACCCATTAACTGCACAAACAACAGGCTTTGGAAATTGTTCGATATAATTAAAAACTGATTGCCCTCTCAAAGCAAATTCTTTCCCGGTTTTAGAATTTAATTGATTAATTTCACCAATATCAGCACCAGCAACAAATGCCTTTTCTCCTGAACCAGTAAGAATCACTCCCCATATTGATTCATTCTCACCACAATGCCTAAAAGCTTGAGAAAGTTCGTCCAGTACTTTACTATTTAATGCATTAAGTTTATCTGGACGGTTTATTTTAATAATAGCAAAATTGTTTTTTTGCTCAAATAAAATTGTCTCGTACATATTTTAACTCCTAATATGATATACTTATTGGTAAACGAAGTTTATAATCAATTCCAAGATAAGGTTCGTAAATTAAATAAAAATATTTGAATGTAAACTCGACAAGGAAGAAACTAAATCCACCACCTATTGCAAAACCAAATTTTTGTTCTGGTTTAGTAAAATTTTCGAAACGATAAGTGTAAGTTAAAATTTGTTTTTCAATGTAATTATAAGTCAAATCAATTGTTATAAATGGGGTTAAAATAGTCTCAGAGGCAATTAATGGATAAAACAAATAGTCCAAACCAATACCAACACCAGTAATCGATTTACTTTCATATTGATTTTGAAATAAACTTTTTTGCGGAAAATGTGTGTAATTAAATTCTACCTTCATGATAAAAGGTAAAGCAGATGTTCCGTATTCAAAACTTCCACCAAAACTAAAACCAGTTTTGTGTTTTTTTGAAGATTCCTCAAGGGGAAACCTTGCACCAACATAAGGACTTATAAATATCCCTGAAATTTCCTGAGCAAAAACATAAGAATTAATTATCAAAATCATAATAAAAATTTTTTGCATAATAACTATGAACTTTTTCTATCAAATATAAAAAAGAAAATTGCGAAAAGAATCATCAACCCAGCAAAAAACATATCCACGACCTCTGGATTTATCTTTTTTATTAAAAACAATCCATTCCATTCCGAATAAGTCCTTGCAAAAAAAGTTTTAATTACAAAAGAATTTTTACTACCAAAAACCAGCACATAAGAATAAATAGAAATAAGAATTGAAAAAACAGATATCCAGATTGATTCAAACTTTCTTATGATAGATAAATTATAAAAGATGAAACCCACGATTAGAAGTAATGAAGAAAAATTTTCAAACTTAAAATTTTTATCCAATAATTTTAATTGTAAAGTCAAAAATGATAAAGCAAAAATTACTGAGTAAAACATCGACTTTATTGGCCTAAATTTCTCTACAAAGAAAATTACACAAATAACTATTGAAGCAACGAAAGGAAATGTCCACACATAATAAATTGGGATATCAATTAACGAGGTGAAACCAAATTCTATTAAAAACTGTGGTTCTTTATATTTAAGATTTCCAAAAAAATAAATAAAGACAAGTGTGCTGCCAGTTATAATTACAGGTAAAATCAGAACAATAAGCCAGTGAATTACTTTACCAAAATTTTTAATGTATTTTTCAATACAATAAAATTTTTCACGATACAAAAAAATTATATAAAGATTAAGAATCAAAAATAAATTTAATCTGAACCCCAGAAAATAAAACTGAAGTTCAGATTCAAAATAACTTTGGGCAAAAAATATTGCATTATAAGCTACAACAAAAAAAAGTACCTGAAATATTTTTTTAATCAATTTTATTTTAATGTTCGTGTTCTTCTAATTCTTCATCTTTTAAGGGAGTTTGGATGGAATCAGGAACAATCCCTTTTTCAATTACTTTGGTTCCAACACCATATTTATAAACAAGTTCACCTCCATGCTCTCCTGTTTCATAAACGAAATAGACACCAACCAATGAAAGAACAAATACGGCAATTTGCAACCATCCTTTTAATTTGTCTTTTAAGTTTAATATAAATCTAATAACAAGAATTCCTGAAAACCAGAACAAAGTCCATGTTGCATATTCTTCATGTTCATCGATTAATCCCAGAGGAATTTTAATATCATAATTATCGAAAAGTGATTCCGCATAATGATATGCTTGATTACCAGTTAATAAAGACGCTAAAGAACCCAGTACGCCAAGAAATAGAATTAAAGTTGCCGATTTATTGAGATATTCTTTTTTGAATAAAAGATAAAGAAATTCTAAAAGAACATAAGTTAAAAGTAATGCAATAGCAAAATGAACAACTTTTGGATGAAAAGAAGCTAATGTTTCCATATTACCCTCCAAATAATGTTTCTATTATTTTATATCTGAATTTAAATAACTTTTTTATTCGCCATTTAATAAAAGGACTAAAAATCTTACCCACGATACCAGTATCATATTCAATTTCATCAGTTAAAATAACTGTACCATCAAATAATTTTTTGAAATGATGCTTATGCCTCCAGAATTTAAACGGACCCTTAGTCTGAATATCGACAATTAACTCATTTTCAATTAAATCTTCAATCATCAAATCCCATTCAATAGGGAAAAATGGTAAAATAAAGAAACGAATTTTCACTTTAGAATTTTTTGAAATTGGAGATTTCCCTTCCAAAATTTTTAAGTCCAGACCAGGAGTGGACATTAATTTTAAATTCTTTGGATCAAGATGAAATCTGAAGATTTTTTCCAGATCAGTTTTAATTGAATATGAACTTGAAAAAGTCTTCATAACTTTAACTCATTAACCGCAAAGGACACTTCCACCATTAACATTTAATATCTCTCCAGTTATATGATTTGCAAGGTCAGAAGCAAGAAATAATACTGGACCTGCTATATCTTCTGGTGTTGCGATCTTTTTTAGTGGTATGCTTTGTCTTACCTGTTCTTTATAATCGGGATCATTAAAAACTGGATCACACATCTCTGTATCAACCCAACCAGGTGCAACTGAATTCACCAATATCTTAAAAGGTGCAAGTTCAGTTGAAAGAGATTTGACATAACTTATTAGAGCTCCTTTACTGGCAGCATAATGAGAATGAAAAGCCTCGCCTCTTTGTCCAGCTGTAGAGGTGATAATGATAATTTTACCACCTCCTTGATTTTTCATAAATGGAATAACTTCACGAGTAAACAACATTGTTCCAGTAACATTCACAGTCATAGTTCTGTTCCAATTCTCAAGGCTCATTTTATCTGCTTCACCATATTCCCATATACCAGCATTGTTCACAAGAATATCAATTTTACCAAATTCTTTTATTACATCTTTAACAATATTTATAATTTGTTTTTCCGCTTCTTTGTCATTATCCAGAGAACATTGATAAGCTTTAATTTTCCTGTTGGTATTATGAAGTTCTTCTATTAATCTATCCGCTTCATATTTAGATTTATTATAAGTAAAGGCTATATCACAACCAGCTTGAGCAAAAAACTTCACACAAGCCCTACCTATTCCCCTTGAACCACCAGTAATAACGACAACTTTATTTTCAAGATTCAGCATATTTATATTTCCTCCTTAATATTCTACATTATAAAGAATTAAACCTTTTGATGGTGCCCATATCGGGCATCTCTGAAATCCATTTATTATCTCTATTGCCTCATCAAGACTCAATCTACCTTTTGCATACTCTATAGATAAACCAACAATTCCTCTAACCATTCCATGAATAAATCTATCGGCACTTATAAAATATAATAAAAAATCATCATTGCTGAACCATCTTGAGTAACTAACTTTACAGGTTTTATTTTTAACTTCCTTCTCAGCTTTACAAAATGAAGTGAAATCTTTTTCACCAATAAAATGATTCTGTATTTCAAGTAGAGCTTTATGGTCTAAATTACTAAAAATAGTCCAGCTATATTTATCATAAAAAACATTTTTTCTTTTTGATACTATATAAAGATATGTTCTTCTTTTCGCAGAATATCTTGCATGAAAATTTTCTTTCTCTTCTTTTAATGATTTTATGGAAATATCATCGGGGAGCAATCCATTAAGAGATTTTCTAATTAAATCCAAATTTATTTCATTATCATATTTAAAATGAAAAACTTGATTTAAAGCGTGAACACCCACATCGGTTCTTCCTGCCCCAATGATTGAAATGTTTTTTCCAAGAATAACCGAAAGAGCTTTTTCTATTTCTGCTTGAATGGAATTTGAGTTGATTTGTTTTTGCCAGCCTGAGTAATTTGTTCCATCATATTCACAAATACCTTTTACAACTGGCATTCTCTTCTAAAAATTTTTTAGAAATGATAGTTTTACCTGAGGATTATAAAATTCATCGAATCCAAGTTGCGGAAAAATTTGTATTGACTCTTGCTCATTTTTTGCGTTGTATTTACCAGCAAGAATAGCAGCATTAATCGCACTTGCAAAATGATTTATAATAATTAAAGCAATTGGAAATTGTTTATTATTAAAAGCACTCTCACTTGATAACCAGAGTGATCTATATTTTTTTCGTTCTTCATTGGTTGACCAGTACCAGTAATGTGAATTTTCATTATAAACTAAATGAAATTGTCTATTTAATAATTTTTCATTATTGTAGTCATAAATATTCATGTAAGAACCAATTATCGCCCAATAATTATCATCCTTACCATTTGTAATTACATTTCCATTGACTTTTGCATAATTAATGTAATTATTTTTCTGAAACCTACCATAATAATCAAAACCATATAACGATAACCATAATCCCCCTTCTGAAATTAAAAAATACTTTCCAATATCAAATCTATTTATGTAATATTCACCTAAACCAGGAACTAAAAGGCTCATAAAAAAAGCTAATGTTTTGCTTTTTTCTACATTTTCATTTATTAAAGAGATTTTTTGAAAATTGTGATCGATGTAATTTCTTTCTGGGAGATTTTTAATCTGTCCAAAAAGTGAATTCATAAAAATTACGCTTATTAAACACAGTCTATTTATCATTTAATCAATCCTCATAAATTTTTTGAATATGACCAATAGCAAATTCATTTTCTATAGCTTCAAGTTGAATTTCAGCAAACTTATTAGTCAAATTTTCATTTGAATTTGATTTTACACGAATATAATTCGAAGTGAACCCTTTGATTGAGCCATCATTTTCTTTGTGTTCAAATAAAACAACTTGCTTGGAATCAAGCATTTCTGAATAAAATTGATATTTTTTTCTTGCCCCAATTAATCTCAAAACATTTGTTCTTCTTTTTCGTTCATCCTTCTGAACTTGATCTTTCATCTGGGCTGCTAAAGTTCCAGGTCGCTCTGAGTATGTAAAGACATGAAGGTAAGACACGGGTAAATTAGTAATTAACTCCTTTGTAGCATTGAAATCATTTTCATCTTCACCAGGGAAACCAACTATAACATCGACACCAATACCCGCATCGGGAATTAAATTTTTCACTTTTTCAATTCGCTCAGCGTAAAGTTTGGTTTGATATCTTCTTTGCATTCGTCTTAAAATTTTATCACTCCCACTTTGAAGTGGAATATGAAAGTGTTTGCAAAGTTTATTTTCGGTCGCTACAAGCTCAATAATTTCATCAGTGAGCAGATTTGGTTCGATGGAGCTAATTCTTATTCTAAAATTACCATCTACCTTAATTAATTTTTTCAAAAGATTGAATAGATTAGTTCCAATTTTTGAACCATAATCTCCAACATTAACACCAGTTAACACAATTTCTTTATAACCTTGGCTAATTAGTTCCGAGAGTTGAATGACTGCGTCATCTTCTGGTTCACTACGACTCTGACCACGAGCCTTTGGAATTGTACAGAAGGAACATTTATAATCACAGCCATCTTGAATTTTTAAGAAGGCTCTCGTTCTATCTTCAGGTAGAGGTGAATAAGCTGGACCAAAATCAATTAAATTGTCAAGAGGGCTAACATAAACACAAGCAAGTTCCTTCTTCTGAAATGAATCAATGAAATTAAAAATTTCGAATTTTTCTTTTGTCCCCAGAACTAAATCAACACCTTCGATTTTCTGGATTTCTTCAGGTCTTAATTGAGCATAACAGCCTGTCACTATCACAAAACCATCTGGATTTCGTCTTAAAGCTCTGCGGATAATTTGTCTGCATTCCCTTTCAGCATTCTCCGTAACAGTGCAGGTATTTATAACATAGACATCTGCTTTTGAATCAAAATCTGTTAGCTCAAAACCTCTTTTTAAAAAATTATTCCCTATTACGCTCGTCTCAGCATAATTTAATTTACAACCTAGTGTATGAAATGCGACTTTCTTTTGATTCATAATTATTCTAAAAATAAAAATGTCATTGCATTCCTAATTTGTAAGAATGCAATGACAAATTCAAACTAATTAATAGTGAAATTTATTCTTCAGATTTTGGTTGTTCGGATTTTTCTTTTTCTTGTTTGGATTTTTGAGCTTTTGCTTTCTGTTGCTCTTTTTCCTTGAATAAATCACCAATGGTTACTTTTTCAAGTTTATGTTTTGCAAGATACTCTTCAACTAATCTTTGTTCTTTATCTCTTAAAGCTTCAATTGCACTCAAAGTTATTTTTTTATTTTCTTTGTCGAATTCAATCACCTTAAGTGTTAGTTCTTCACCCTCAGGAAAAGCTTGCTTAATATTTTTAATAGGAGTTGGCGATAATTGATTAGCTGGAACAAATCCATCAACATTTAATGGCAATTCAACCAGTAAACCTTTATCAACATGACGAATAACCTTGCCAGTCACTTCAGTTCCAACTTTGTATTCTCTTTCAAATCTATCCCATGGGTTTTCTTCTAATTGTTTATGACCCAAAGAAATTTTTCTTTGTTCAACATCAATATTTAGAACAACAACATCAATTTTATCACCTTTCTTTACAATTTCGGCTGGATGACGAATTTTCTTGGTCCAGGATAAATCACTTATATGAATCAATCCATCAACACCAGGTTCAAGTTCAACAAACACTCCAAAATTAGTTAGATTTCTAACGATACCAGTATGCCTTGATCCCTCAGGATATTTTTTCAAAAGCTCACCCCATGGATCTGGTTCAAGTTGTTTTAATCCGAGTGAAATCTTCTTCTCTTCTTTATCGATGCTTAGAATAACTGCTTCGACAATTTGTCCAAGTGAGACTTTTTGAGAAGGATGTTTAATGTGTTCAGTCCAGCTCATTTCAGAAATGTGAATTAAACCTTCAATACCTTTTTCAATCTCAACAAACGCACCATATTCAGTGAGTGAAACAACTTTTCCAGTAACCCGTTGATTGATTGCATATTTTTGTTCAATGTTTTTCCATGGATGTTCCTGAAGTTGTTTTATTCCAAGCGAAATTCTTTTCTTTTCTGGATCAAAATCCAATACAACACAATTTATTACTTCATCTAATTTGACAACTTCAGAGGGATGATTAATTCTACCCCAGCTTAAATCTGTAATATGAATCAATCCATCAACACCACCCAGGTCAACGAAAACACCAAAATCAGTAATTGCTTTAACTGTTCCTTGTAAAACCTGACCTTTTTCAAGGCTATTAAGAATTGCTTCTCTTTGATCTTTGATTTCTTCTTCAATCAAAACTTTATGACTGACCACAACATTCTTCTGAGCATGATTAAGTTTTACTATCTTTACATCCAAAGTTTTACCAATGAAAGCATCAAAATCACGAATAGGTTTAATATCTATCTGACTACCTGGTAGAAATGATTCCATCCCAAAAATTTCTGCAACCAATCCACCTTTAATTCTTTTCAAAATTTTTGCTTGAATAACTTCTTGTTTTTCAGCTGCTTGAACAACCCTCTCCCAGATTCTCTGGAAATCTGCAAGCTTTTTAGAAAGAACGATTTCACCTTCAGCCGTTCCTTCGACTTTTTCTAGCAAAACTTCGACTTGTTGACCAGGAATTATCTGTGATGGGTCATCAAATTCTGAAACCGGAACAGAACCTTCCGCCTTAAATCCAATATCAATTATAACCCGATCACCTTGAATTTCAACGATTGTACCCTTAACAATTTCACCTTCTTTGTAATCAGTTAAATCTTTTGTTAAAAGTTCAGCTAATTGTTTGTATTCTTCTTCAGAATAATTACCTTCAATATCATAAAGATTTTTTTGATTGAGTAATTTTTGATCTATGTTTTTTGTACTCATAGCACCTGTTTGATTTGTTTCGTTTATTAAATCGGACATTATTCCTCCGTAATTTGAACAAGATTTTTGCCGCCATCGAAGCAAAAAACCTGTTCGTTTTTAAACATCAGTTAGTTGCGATGGCTTTGATTTTGATTAAAACTCCTGATTATTTCCTGCGCTTTATTATAAATAAAGTTAACCTGTTCTTCAATGGTCATTTGAGTTGTGTCGATAACAATTGAATCCTCTGTCACCATCAAAGGATTAATTTCCCTACTTGAATCTATTCGATCACGAGTCTCAAGATTACCACGGACATCATTAAGATTAATATTTAATCCTTTGTTTTTAAGCTCAATCAACCTTCGATATGCTCGTATATCCAGGTCAGCTGTTAAAAAAATTTTTAATTCAGCATCTGGAAATACTGCTGTTGTTATATCTCTACCTTCCATCACAATTCCACCATCAGCACCAATTTCCCTTTGTTTTTGAACAAGAATTTCTCTGATTTCAGCAATTTTACTGAATTCACTCACACGATCTGAAACTTGAGGACTCCTAATAGCATCACTTACATTTTCTGAATTAACAAAGAGAATACTTCCATTATTCTCAAAACTAAATTTCATTCCTTTAACAAGCTCTACAAGCTTTTCAATATCCGTTGGTTCAATAGAATTTCTTAATGCAAAAAGAGTAACAGCACGATACATTGCGCCTGTATCAATGTATTTATAATTCAATCTTTCAGCTAAAAGTTTAGCAGTAGTACTTTTTCCAGCTCCTGCAGGACCATCAATTGCTATAATTATCCCTTTTTTAGTTATCATTAGCCACAAATATATCAATTGATTATTTGCTTTCCAAAACCTTAATAAATTGAGAAATAATAATCGACTTGATTGAGAATTTTAATTTAAAACCTTTTCGTATCGCCAGAATATTCTATGCACTTTAGCATCACAATGATGGGAATAAAATGGTATCGGACCAACCCAGGGAATAATTGCAAATTGATGCCCTTGCGACTGTTGATCTCGAAGACATCTTTTCAATAAAACTCCACCAATACTTTTGCCTCTCATTTCAGGACTTGTGCCCATAGGACCAAACCAACCAGTATTTAAATTATTGGTATCATAAGCAGAGAAAGCAACTACATTATCATTATAAATTGCAATGTGGATTGATATAGGATCATTCTTGAAAGCATTTTTTACTTCTTCTTCCCACAATTCAAATTCTGAGAGAATAAAATCCATTGTTCTTTCAAAATCATTTTTTTCCGCTCTTTTAATTAAGATTCCTTCTTTAAGTAATTTTTCTTCGTCTTTAGATGTATCAAATTTTTGATCAACTAAATTACAAATCATATTAGCCGTATCATTAAATTTTTTGAAACCCATTCTTTCTACAAAGCAAATTGCTTCGGTATAAAAAGGATCAAGTCCAGGTTGAAAGTAATTTGGATGAGATTCCAAAATTCTTTCTCTTTCGCAACCTTCTCTAACAAATCTCTCGTGAATAATTTCATAAAGTTTAGATGCAATACCTTTTCTTCTTTCAGAAAGTTTTACCGCCATCAATTTAATGTAACCAATTTTCCCAATTTTCTTATGATTTCTTATAACTCCAACCATTAAACCAATAATTTCATCATTTTCTTTTGCTAATAAAGCAAGCTCAGGATCAAAATCTGGATCATCAAATGTTTTTTCCTTGAAAAGAAAGTCGGGCATTATGTCGAATCTCATATTTATTCGACAGAACTTTGCCGCAGATTTTAAATCAGCTGGGGTTAATTGTGTGATAATCATATTAATAGTTTAGATTTATTGAAAAAGATGATGTAAACAATCCTATATTGAAAAGATGAAACTTCCGTTTAGTAGAAAGTAAGTAATTGTAGGAATATGAACCATACATCTCAAAAGTATTTAAGACTTTTAAAAAGCTAAAACCAATTTCACTGGAAAGCCCATTCGAACCTTTGAAATTTGTAAACCCACCAATTCCAAAACTTATAAAATGTTTTAAATCTTTAATTTCATATAAATATTTAGTACCAATTCTAAAAGCATTTTTAATGTCACCATTGAAAATATGTGAATAACCAGAATAAAAATAGGCATAAGGGAAAGTTTTATAAGCTGATGATGATCCAATGCTTATAATTGGTAAATCCTTCACTAAAGCAAATTTTGTTTGATTATTTTCTATTGCTAAACCTGGAGAAGGTAAAAGCCACAGTGTAATTCCCGTTAAAAAATTATAAAGATAATAAGAGCTTGAAGTAGTAATACTCTGAGAACCGAACTGAAGACTTGAATCAACAGGAACAAGAAATGAATAATCATCACTCTCTATTATTTTGCCATCTTCGAATTCAGAGATAATTCTAAAATAATTTTCTTCCTTATCAAACTTAAAATTATTTAAATCGATTTTTACTTGATGAAAATCAGTAAGAGTATCACTAACTGGATATATTCCAATATCTTTAATCTCAACTTTTGATTTGACAGGGATGTTTGTCATCCAGCTTAAAATAAGAATTTTCTCGGTTTCGCTTTTGATATAATTATCGATAAGGTAAATTTCAAGTGAATCATTCGATTCTCCATAAAAATCTTCTTCTTGAGTATGTGTAGGATTATTAATTAAAACCATAATTAGTATTATAAAAAGAAATCGAAAATTTTTCACTTCTGTATCTCCGCATTGTTATTTATATTATTTCCATTTTGATACTTTTCATAAGCATTCAAAATTTCTTTTACAAGTTTATGACGAACAACATCTTGCTTGGTGAAATAAACAAATGCTACGCCATCAATGCCATTCAGTATATTTTGAGCTTGCACCAGCCCGCTGTCTTTCTTATTTGGCAAATCAATTTGAGTAACATCGCCAGTTATAATTGCTTTGGAATTAGCTCCAAGTCTCGTTAAAAACATTTTCATTTGAAGCGCTGTGGCATTCTGAGCTTCATCAAGTATTACAAATGCATTATTGAGAGTTCTACCTCTCATATATGCAAGTGGAACTATCTCAATTTGATTTCTTTCCAGATAGTATTTTAATTTTTCATATGGCATCATATCTTCGAGTGCATCATAGAGAGGCCTAAGATACGGATCAATTTTTTCACGAAAATCTCCTGGCAGAAATCCTAAACTTTCACCAGCCTCTACTGCGGGACGACAAAGAACAATTTTATTTACCAGATGATTTTTGAATGCTGCAACTGCAAGTGCAACAGATAGATATGTTTTCCCTGTTCCAGCTGGACCAATTGCAAATACTATATCATTCTTTCGGGCAACTTTAATAAATTCAAACTGCCCTGGCGTTTTGGCTTTTATTACATCGTTTTTAGTAAACAAAATAGCAGAATCGATATCATTTTCGGAAACAACTTCTTTCCCATTTTTTGCAAGTTGAATAACAAGTTCAATATCTTGATGAGAAAGATTTCTGTTTTTATTTACAAGAAATGCAAGTTCATTAAAAACCTTTTCAAGAATTTCAATTTCTTCGGGGGTACCTTTTAGATGAATGTTTTCACCACGAACTGAAATTGTAGTTGTGAAATATGACTCTATTAAGGAAATATTCTGATCATTGACTCCAAGAAGAGTCATCATATCAACATTAGCTAACTTGATCTTTTTCTCTATTGCTGTCACTTTTTCATCTTCCTCCATCTTTTATAAATATAAAAATACCCCACTTAGAATCGATGGGGTACTCAGATATTTAAATGAAATTTATTAAAATTCTGAACCAAGTTTTGATTAAGCTCCTTTCTATTGTTCTTATTTAATTCAAAAGAAATTTGAAAAATAAAATTTATAATTCATTCCAAAAATACTCTGTTTATAACTTAATTTAATCAATCCTTTAATTATTTCCGATTTGCCAGAAATTAAAATAAGACCTCGATTCCCCTTAAATAGTTTCGATAAATCCTGATTATTGTTTAAGGTATCCCGACTTTGTTCGGTCTTATTTTGTTCACTACATTTATCCAGTAAATTCTTTAAGGAATCCAGCTCATTTGTTGATGATAAAATATTCTTTAAGTATTCTTTTTCCAATTCCAGACTATTTTTTCGTAATCTTAAATCTTCCATTAAACTTTTCCAGATAGATTTTTTTAGTTTTAAATCCTGAGAAAAAAGATTAGATGACAAAGATATCATCATCACTAATAAAATTGTCTTATAGTGATTGTATCTCATAATAAAAATTTTGTTTCAATTAGTTAATTATCAGAATCGTTTAATTTTTTAAAATGGTCACAATTTTCAAGTTCTTTTAATAATTTGAATTTGTACTTTGTCATTTCAATTTGCTTTTCTTTTAATTCTTTAACTTCTCTTTCAAGAGACAAAACTTCCTGTTCCAATTTTTTCATTTCGAAAATTTCTTCCTCGGTAGCATATCTCGCACAACCATATATCATTAATATTAAAGGTATTATCAAAAAAAGGCCAAGTTGCAATTTTTGAGCAAGATGATTAACAATTTTTCTCATTTAAATACAAGATTCCTTTCCAAAAAACTTGTGTAGGAATTATTGGCAATTATCAAGTGGTCTAAAACAGGAATTTCTAAAAGTTTTCCAGCTTGATAAAGTTGTTCAGTTACTTTAATATCTTCTTTACTTGGTTCTAAATTTCCACTTGGGTGATTATGAACAAGAATAATACTTGATGCACGATTATCAATGGCAATCTTAAAAACTTCTCTTGGTGAAACAAGACTGGAATCAAGCGTTCCACGAGTTACAAGTTCTGACCTGATTACAACATTTTTCCTATTTAACAAAACAATATGAAATTCCTCAACTGTAATATGAGAAAGTTTTGGATTCATCAACTCAAAAATGATTTTTGGTTCCGTAACTTTAATCTCCTCATTAATAATATCAAGTTGAGTTGATCTTCTTCCAAGTTCGATTGCTGCCAGTAAAGTAATTGCCTTTGTTTTACCTATACCTTCTCCCTTAAATTGATTTAAAATTTCTCTAAAATCTTTTTTTGCCAGTTCCTTCAAACTCTTATATTCCTTGATCAAGTGATTAGCAATTTCAATTGCCGATTTATTTTTTTTACCCGTTCTCAAAATTATTGCCAGTAATTCAGCATCACTTAAAGAGCGTGGACCTTTGAGTTCCAATTTCTCTCGTGGTCGATCATCTATTGGTAAGTCTTTTACTTTAATGGTAACCTCCAATATCAATTAGAAATCATTCTTTCAACTTTAATAATTTTTCTATTTTTATATTGAAGAACAAACACAGACGAGTTTATTCCATTTTTATTAAGAATAATATCGGATACAATCCCTTCGTAATTTCTATCATTAACCAGAACATTATAAAAATTTTCTCTATTTATTTCATCATTCCAATTTTCTAAAATTTTATTAGCTGTTTCAAAACCGTAAAAAAAAGTTCGATTTAATTGCAATTGAGTATATTCATAAACCTCATTAGCCAGATTTTTAAATGAGTAATCATCTGTATCAAAATAAAAATCGGACGTGAAATATATACCATTTGAAGAGGGATACGCTTTATTTAATTCTTCTAAAGAGTTCCAAATATCGTTCCCAATGATCTTTGTTATAATATTTTGTTTTTCAAATTCATTTGTAATATCCGAAATAATTTTATTATTTGATATTGGTATAAATACAGCATCAATAGAGTAAAGAGGGATAGAAAGATCATCAGCAACATATTTAGTTCTTTTATAAAATGGGATTCTTAAATTTTGACAAATTTTTTCCGCATCCCTTCCAAATATTTCAAAAATACTTACTTCAGCTTCAACTGTTTTTAATGAATCTATTTTGCTTTGCTCCATTCCATACGAGACTAATTTTTGTTCAGTTTCAAAATCCATTAATTGATTAAATCTAATCACCTGATCTCTTTTTGCTGCAGCTTTTCTAATTTCTTTTATCTTAGCTGAAAGTGTTTTTTTATTTTCATTCCAGAGCAAATCAATTAACAATTCCGATTTAGAATTTTTTATTTTCTCACGAATTTCTTTCGAAATAGGTTTTGAAGTCGAATTATCTGAGCTTAATAACGCAAATCTTGAAAGCCTCAATTTATCAATTGCAAAAGAAGCCATTGCAAAGCCTCGAACATCAAGAGTTGGATTGAACTGGAAAATATACTTTGATTTAAATGAGATATCTGTTGCTGTTGCAGTAGGACTAATTAAAGGTATACATAGTCTATCAGCAAGCGTTGCTAATTTTTTAAATTGTGATGAATAAAGAGGACCAATAATGCATAACACTTCAGGATCCTTTGCTAACTGAATAATTGCTGACTCAAGAAGCTTTTCATCACCTTTAAATATTTTCAACTCATAATTCTTTTCTCTTAAATCATTAAAACGATGAATCGCAAATTTTAATCCTTCAATGATTAAATTTTCAGCTGTTCCATGTTTACTTTCAATGGGTATTAAAACACCAATTTTGTTTACATTTAATAAATCATTCTTAAATCCAATCTGCAAAAGTTCGTTATAAACTTTTCTTATTTCATCTGAACTCTTCTGGTCAATTAGATTCATAAATAAAGCTTTTAGATATGCAAATCTTAATATTTGATTCGTAATAATTTTCTCAAGATCATAACTCTGCTGTTTATCTATAAAACTCAAAATCGTTTTAAAAACAGCTATAAAATCATTTACTTGACTTTTATTGAATTTAAATTGATTAAGACTTAGAAGAGAATTTCTAATTTCATTAAAATCTTTTTGAAGAACGGCTATTGCCAATTTAGTTTCTATCACTAATTGAATAGAATTGGAAGCAGGATAATTAGTTTCGAAACTAGCAATAAATCTTTTTGCATTTTCAAGTTCATTTAATCGAAAATAACTTAATATTATCAGTAAATTAGCTTTTTCAGAATATTCAGATCTTTTTTTCGTAAATATTTCTAAGTAATAAATGGCTTGTTTATAATCGCCATTATTAAAATTTTTAATTCCATTTTCGTAATCAGTTTTGCTTTGACTAAATAATGTACTAATGGAAATAAAGACTATAAAAATTAAAAGATTACTCCCATTCAATCGTTGCTGGTGGTTTCGAAGTAATATCATAAACAACTCTATTAACACCTTTAATTTCGTTAATGATTTTGTTAGAAACAAGATTTAAAAATTGATGATCCAGTTTAGCCCAGTCAGCTGTCATTCCATCAATGCTCGTTACTGCCCTGAGGACAATAGAATAAGCATAACTTCTTTCATCTCCCATTACCCCAACACTTTTAACTGGTAAAAGAACTGCAAAAGCCTGCCAGACTGAATCATACAAATTAGATTTTTTCAATTCTTCAATAAATAAATAATCAACTTCTCGTAAAAGATTTAATTTTTCTTCATCAACTTCACCAATTATTCGTATAGCAAGACCTGGACCTGGAAATGGATGTTTTTTCAATAAAATTTCAGGTATGTTGAGTTCACGACCAAGTTGACGAACTTCATCTTTAAACAATTCTTTTAAGGGCTCAATTAAATGCAGACTTAAATTCTCTGGTAAACCACCAACATTATGATGAGATTTTATCACACTTGAGTTGCTTGAAAATACACCTGATTCAACAATATCAGGATATAAAGTTCCCTGTACAAGAAATTTTACATCACCAATTTTTTGTATTTCACTCTCAAACACTTCGATAAAAGTTTTACCGATGATTTTCCTTTTTTCTTCAGGTTCATATACCCCTTTTAATTTCTGGATAAATAAACGAGAAGCATCGACAAAATGTAAATTTATTACAAAATTTTTTTGAAAGAAGTCAATGATTTCTTTACTCTCGTTTTTTCTCATTAGACCTGTATCAACATGAATACAATGTAAATTTTTCCCTATTGCTTTCTGAACTAAAATTGCTGCAACTGTTGAATCGACACCACCACTCAAAGCGCATACTACTTTATTATTACCAACAATTTTTTTTATTTCATCAATTTTATCATTTATAAAGTTAGACATCAACCAATTTGGATTGCATTTGCAAATCTCAAAGAGAAAATTTTCAATTATTTTATTTCCAAACTCGGTATGAGTTACCTCAGGATGAAATTGAACACCATAAATATTTTTTTCTGGGTTGAATGCTGCAGCATATTCCGTGTTTTCAGTTGATGCAATAGGAATAAAATTTTCTGGTAGCTTAACTACTTTATCAGAATGGCTCATCCAAACATTAAATTCCGATGGAATATTTAGAAATAATTTATTTTTATTATCAACTTTTAATTTAGCAAGTCCATACTCTCTTTTATCAGACTTTTCAACTCTTCCACCAAGGGAAAAGGAAATTAATTGAAAACCATAACAAATCCCAAGGATTGGAATACCAAGTTCTAGAATTTTGTTATTAATTTTTGGCGAATTAATGTCAAAAACTGAAGCTGGACCACCTGAAAGAATTATCCCTTTCGGTTGCTCGTTTAAAATTTCTTCGACAGTAATACTATTATGTTTAATCAACGAATAAACATTGAAGTTTCTAACTTTTCGAACAATTAACTGAGTATATTGAGAACCAAAATCAATAACTAAAATTTTATCTACCATTTTTAATAATAATTAATTTTTAAAAAATAAAGAGACGGAATTTCTCCGCCTCTTAAAATTAAAACATCAATAAAAGATTTCTTTTTATTTTCCAATAAGAGCTTTGTAGGCTTCTGCATCCAATAAATTGTCCAATTCTTTTAGGTCAGAAATTTCAATTTTAATCATCCAACCTTCACCATAAGGATCTTTGTTAACAATTTCGGCATTTGATTCCAGACTTGAATTAAACTCTATAATTTTACCAGATACTGGAGCGAATAAATCAGATACCGTTTTTACAGCTTCAATAGTTCCAAATACTTCACCTTGTTTTAGTTCAGTTTTATTTTTATTTAAATCAACAAAAACTATATCACCTAATTCGCTCTGGGCAAAATCGGTAATGCCGATCGTTCCGATATTTCCTTCAACACGAATCCATTCGTGTTCTTTTGTGTATTTGAGATCTTCAGGAATCAACATTTATTTATCCTCCAAATTTTTAAAGTTGAAATGTTCAAGAAAATGTGTATCAAATTTTCCATCCCTGTAATTTTTATCTCGCATTACCCTTAAATGAAATGGAATTGTTGTTTTAATGCCTTCAATAATAAACTCTTCGAGAGCTCTTTCCATTTTTTTGATGGCATCCAGTCTATCTGCACCTTTTACGATCAACTTTGCAATTAATGAATCATAATAAGGTGGAACAGAATAACCTGTATAGACATGTGTATCTGTTCTAACTCCAATACCACCTGGTTGGTGAAACACTGTTATTTTACCTGGTGATGGTCTAAAATCTTTATCAGGATCTTCAGCATTAATTCGACATTCAATAACCCAATGTTTGGGTTTAACCTTGATCTTTTTAATTCGACTACCAGCAGCAATACGAATTTGCTCTTTAACAAGATCAATACCATATAACTCTTCAGTTACCGGATGTTCTACCTGAATTCTGGTATTCATCTCCATAAAATAGAAATTCTTTTTGTTATCAACCAGAAATTCTATTGTTCCTGCTCCTTCATACCTTACACTTTTAGCACCAGCAACAGCAGCAGCACCCATTGCTTCACGCAGTTCATCATCAACAATTGGAGAAGGTGATTCTTCAATCAATTTTTGATGTCTTCTCTGTATTGAACAATCTCTTTCTCCAAGATGAATCACATTTCCATATTGATCGCCTAAAATCTGAATTTCAACATGGTGAGGCTCTTCGATATATTTTTCAATATAAACTTCAGGATTTCCAAATGCTGCCTCGGCTTCATTTCTTGCAAGAGTGAAAAGTCTTTCAAATTCATCTTCAGATTTTGCAACTCTCATACCCTTACCACCACCACCCGCAGTAGCTTTAATTATAACAGGAAAACCAATTTTCTTAGCAACGCTTACTGCTTCTTGTAAATCATTAATTGTTCCATCACTACCAGGTACAACAGGGACACCAGCCTTTTTCATTGTATCTTTTGCGGTTGCTTTGTCACCCATCAATCTAATACTTTCAGCCGATGGACCAATAAATTTAATTCCTGATGTCTCACAAATTTCTGCAAAATCTTCATTTTCAGCTAAAAAACCATATCCGGGATGTATCGCATCAGCTCCCGTAATTTCGGCTGCTGCAATAATTCTTGGAATATTTAAATAACTTTCTTTACTCGGTGGTGGTCCAATACAAACTGCTTCGTCAGCAAATCTAACATGTAAAGAATCTCTATCAGCTTCGGAATATACAGCTACTGTCTTAATTCCAAGCTCTTTACATGCTCTAATGACCCTTAATGCAATTTCGCCACGATTTGCAATTAAAACTTTTTTAAACACTCGTATTTTCCCATTTATTCAAGATAAAATCACAAGGGTTCAATTAAGAAAAGAGTTTGCCCATATTCTACTGGTTGGGCATTCTCCACAAGAATTTGAATAATTTTACCGTTTATATCACTTTCAATTTCGTTCATTAACTTCATTGCCTCTACAATACAAAGTACCTGCCCTACCTGAACAATATCCCCTACCTTTACATAGGGTTCAGCGTCAGGAGATGGTGCGCGATAAAATGTTCCTACTATGGGAGATTTAATCTCATGATATTTCTTTTCAGCCTTCTTTTCTTCGGTAACTTTCTTTTCTTCAACAATTTGTGGAGTTGGTGTCTGAACCTGAGGTTGATAAACAGGTACCTGCGCAGGCATTTGAAAGTTTTGTGGAAAAGTTATCGGAAAAATATTTTGTGAATTTTCCTTAGATGATGGAGTTTTTTTAATTCTAATCTTTGAACCTTCCTCTTCTATCTCGACCTCATCAACCCCACTTTCATCAACAATTTTTAATAATTTTTTTAAATAATTTAAGTCCATTTATTACCTCTCTTTTACTCGTTCTACATATTCACCCGTTCTTGTATCTATTTTGATAATATCGCCTTCATCAATAAATAAAGGCACAGATACTACCGCTCCCGTCTCAACTGTTGCTGGTTTTGAACCACCTGTAGCAGTATCACCTTTAATTCCTGGTTCTGTATGTGTTACTTGAAGTTCGACAAAAATTGGCAACTCAGCAGAAACAATTGTTGAACCGTCCATTAATAAATCGAGAACAACACCTTCTTTTAGGAATTTTGTCCCTTCACCGATAACCTCTTCAGGAACGTTAATTTGATCAAAATTCTCTGTATTCATTAAGACTAATAGATCACCATCTTTGTAGAGATACTGAAATTGATGTCTTTCGACTCTCACAATATCTACACTTTCACCAGCTCTAAATCTATTTTCAATCACTCTACCTGTTTTAATATTTTTAAGTTTAGTTCTGACAAAAGCTCGCCAGTTTCCTGGATTGACATGTTGAAACTCGACGATCTGATAAAGCTCATTGTTAAACCTTATAAT
Source organism: uncultured Ignavibacteria bacterium (assembly GCA_937944105.1). GTDB lineage: Bacteria > Bacteroidota > Ignavibacteria > Ch128b > Ch128b > Ch128b. The sequence goes on along the minus strand of CALDZP010000054.1, from coordinate 12,419 downwards.
TAAACCAGGTCTAAAATCTTGTGTTGAACCCATACTCTCTCTCTTTTTGTTTAACTTTGGAACGACAATTTAAATTTTCAAATTTTCAAATACAAGAATTTAATTTTTGTTAATTAAATTTTTTTCATCTATTTTTTTTAATTCTTTTCCTTCTAACCAAACAGAAGATATAAAAAATCCAAAAAGCACCAATGCAAAAAACAAAGACGCAAGATCAATAATAGATAATTCCATTCCAAAAATTACACTATTTCCTGCTCCAAAATAGAATACAATTGTATTTACAAATACAATAAAAAGTCTAACTTCTGTTGGTCCGAAGCCATAATATGAAATCTTAAAAACACCATGTACAAATGTTTTGATATAAACTAAGATTGAAATTAATAAATAACTAACCAGTGCCAGTAATACAAAATCAAAACGGGCGTAAGGTGAAAGACCAACCCCTATACCAATTAAAACCATACTCACAGAGTCCAATGTATGATCAATAAAAAATCCATACTTAGGTCTTTCGATATGTCTAAAACGCGCTACTGTCCCATCGAGAGAGTCGCCAAACCAATTTACAAGTAACCCAAAACTTGCTAGCCAGAGATAATAATCACTTTTAAGTGATAAAAAATACCCAAGGCCAGTTAATAGAGAACCAACAATACCTATGATTGTAAGTATATCTGGAGTGAAAAACGGTGGAAGCTTTTCGGCAAACCATTTTAAAACTGGTTTTTCTATAAATGATAAAACGGTTGTAGTTTCTCTTTTATGTTCTTGTGAATTACTCATTTAATTAATTAATTTAACTTACAAAAGTAAAAATTCATTTGATAACATAAAATTTTAAATTAATTAAAAGGCAAGCAATTTTTTAAAGGTTTCGATTTTTCATATTTTTGTAATGCTTTTATGCGGAAGTGGCGGAATTGGCAGACGCGCTAGACTTAGGATCTAGTGAGGAAACTCGTGGGGGTTCGAGTCCCCCCTTCCGCACTTCTTTAGTTTAATCAACCACAAAAATAAGAGGATAAAATTGAGTATAGAGATCCAAAATTTGAATGAATCAGAGCGAAAAGTATCTATTCAGATGGAAAAGGAAGAAACGCAAAAGTATTTTGAGGAAATTCTCAAAAAAGAAGCTAAAAAATTAACAATTCCAGGATTTAGAAAAGGAAAGGCGCCTCTATCTTTAGTAAAGAAAATGTATGGAGATGCTCTTTTCTATGACAATCTCGATAAAATTGCTGAAAATAAATTCTGGGATGAAATTGATTTACAAGGCATTGAGGTATTTGGTGTTCCAAAATTAACTGATATCAATCTCGATGAAAATGGCGGTTTGAAATTCGAAATTGAATTTGAAGTACTTCCACAAATTGAAATCACAGATTTTGATGGAATAGAAGTGGAAAAAGAAGAATATGAAATTAGTGATAAATTTTATGAAGACATTGTAGAATATGTAAGATTCCAGCTTCGAACCGAAGAACCAGCTGAAATTATTGATTCAATGGATTACATTGTGGAATTGGAAATTTTCAACGGTAGCAATACATCAGAAAAAGAAAGTGCTCAAGAACCAAAGAAGTATTCTCTTTATTTGAAAAATTTAGAACTTAATCAAGAGTTCGTGAATTTATTACTCAATAAAAAATTAAATGAAGAGTTTGAAACTTCAATTCCAATTTTAAATAACGATATTGAAAAACAAACTTCAAAAGATGCAGACCAAATAAAAAAATATAAGATAGTGACAATCAAAAAGGTTATTTTGCCAGAAGCTAATGACGAACTAGCAAAAAAATTTACAAATGATCAACTGAAAACTCTGGAGGAACTAAAGCAACAATTTGCGCAAAGAGAATTAGAATACAGAAAAGCCGAAGCCTATCAAAAACTTAAAGATGAAATAAGAAAGGCTTTAATTTCTAAATACAATTTTCATCCTCCAACATCTTTAATAGAAAGGGCCGCAAAATATTATTCTGAAGATATAAAGAAAAAATATAATGTTAATCAACTCCCCGAAGAAACTCTTAAAACGATAAATGAATATGCTTCCAATGATGCCAAATGGTATATAATCAAAAAATCAATAAAAGATAAATTCAACTTAAATTTAAGTGAACAGGAAGTTATTGAATATGCTCAATCCCTTGCCGAGAAATTTAATATAAATCACGAAGCTGTTTTAAAATTTTTATACAGCGATAAATCAACATTACTTGATGAAAAAGAAGATGAAAAATTTTTCAATTTTATTCTTGATAAAATAAAAATTAATACCAAAAAGGTAATTATTTAAAGGAGAAAAAATGGATTTCAAAAATTTTAATAACCAACTTATTCCTTATGTAATTGAGCAAACGGGTCGTGGTGAACGAGGAATGGATATTTTCTCTCGTCTTTTACGAGAAAGAATTGTGATGATATCTACACCAATTGATGATCATATAGCGAGTCTGATAATAGCTCAATTAATTTTTTTAGAATCAGAAGATCCTGATAAAGATATCAACCTTTATATCAATTCACCTGGTGGAGATGTTTATGCTGGACTTGCAATTTATGATACGATACAATATGTAAAATGTGATGTTGCTACTATTTGTATTGGAATGGCTGCAAGTATGGGTGCAGTATTATTGGCTGGTGGAACAAAAGGAAAAAGAACAGCTCTTCCAAATTCAAGAATTATGATTCATCAACCATGGGGCGGTGTTAGAGGTACTGCCACAGATATTTCAATCCACGCTGAAGAAATATTAAAGTTGCGTAAAAAATTAAATGAAATTTTAGCACATCATACTGGAAAAGAAATTTCTCAGATAGAAAAAGACACCGATAGAGATAGATTTTTCAGCCCAGAAGAAGCTCTGGAATATGGATTGATTGATAATATTTTAGTGAGAAAAGATAAAAAGAAATAATAGAAAAAAATTTTTCTCTCATAAGCCATCCAGATTATTTCCAGGATGGCTTTTTAATTTTAAATATTAAAGTATTTTAAGTTTATCTTTCAAATACTTATTAAGTAATTCCCTTGCTCTAAATAAATGTGCTTTTACAGTTCCAATAGGTAAATTCAATATCTCTGCAATTTCCTCATAAGATAATTCTTCTTTATGTCTCAACTCTATAATCTTTTTGTATTTCAACGGGAGAGATTCAATTGCATCGTTAATGATTTTTTGTCTTTGTTCCAAAATTAAATTTGCATCAGGAATATAAGTGTCATCAGGAATCTCAAACTTAGGCTTATCATCTTCATCTTCTTCATCAGAATCGATTGAGAAAGTTTCAAGTTTCTTTTTTCTTAAATAATCAATTGTATTGTTAATTGCTATTCGATAAATCCATGTAGAAAAAGCGTATTCTTGATCGTAATTCTGGAGAGAATTAAAAGCTTTGATAAATGCTTCCTGTACAAGATCTTCCACTTCGTTCTTTTTGCCAATCATTTTAAATATTAAATTTTGAATCGAACCTCTATACTTTTTCATTAACCAGACATAAGCATCTTGATCTCCGTTAATAGCTGCATTTATATGTTTTATATCCTCCGACCTGGAGACATCATTCAATTTATTTTTTATTTTCATTCAAGATTCTCAGAAATTTTTTTCTGATAACTTATGTAATAATATTTATGAAAGTTCATCAAGCTAAGGTATTGAAAAGGATTCATAATTAAAAGAAGAATAAGAAACAATAAAAATAAAATTGCTAATTCATCTATTCTGTCAGTTATGAAAAAAAATATTTTTCCTGTCATTAGAATTCGAACAAATTCATATACGATAAATATCGAAAAAGTTACAATAAAAGGTATGAAAATTAAAAGGAGACGATTTAATACAACCAAAATAAAAGCATTTATATGAAGATTCAATTTTTCCAGAAATGTTTGTTGCATATTTTTATTATATACTAACCGATTTGATTGAGTAAATAAGTGAAAATAGAAATATAAATTTAAGACCATAAACACAAAAAGATTAATTACAAATAATTCATCATAAAAGTAAGTGATTATCAACGTAAGTAAAATTATAAATCGAATAGTCGTTAAAGCAAAAATTTTAAGCTTAAATTTTAAGTTTCTTAAATCGAGTGATTGGAGCATTACGAGTTTAATCGATTGATATATAGAATTAAAGACATTCACTAAAATTAGAAAAATAGTAAAACCAATCCATATTTTTCCTTCTTTTGAAATAATGAAGGTCAAATTAAGTTCACCATCAAGTGCAACAAAAAGAAACACTGAGGCTAAAATTGAAAATATCTGTGGGAGTATTATTTTACTGAAAATTTTCTTGTAATTATCAGTAAAATAAATTATCGAAAACGCTATAAAATCTGTTAATTTTCCTAATGATAAAAATTCATTTTTATAATTTATGTTTATCTCCATTCTATTTCTTTTAAATTTTCTTTCTCAATTTTGAATACCTTCATCATTGTGCCTTCAAAGTTTATTGGAATTTTTTGAAAGATGTGTTTTGAGCTTTTTATGAATAAAGTATCAAGTTCTGGTTTTATAAAAATAAATTTCAAATTTTGTTTTAATTCTAGATTTTTAATTTTATTGAAGTCTATCGGTGATATTATTAAATGCCAATCATTGAATGTGAAAACATCTGTTAAAGACTTTTCAAAAAATCTGTATTCAATATTTTTTTTATCAACATGTAAGTAATCTTCGTCTATAACTTTTGAATCACTAAAAAACCAGTTATTTTCATTTATTCTATATATGTTCAGATTATTTAGTTTTGTTTTAAGATCATTTTTCAACCAGATTGCATTTGAATTAATATTTGCGGTATGAATATTTTTTAAATTTAATTGTTCAAAAATTGAGTTCACTTTATTCATATCGTTTTGAATCGATTTCAAGAAATCAGTTTTTTCATAAAATCTTAAAAAACTATTTTCATCATTCCCAAAAAATATAGAGTTTGAATTATTCATTTTCATTAATATCAAGTGAGGTTCATCAATTAAAATTTTGTTATCACTTAACTCCCTGAAGTGAAACACATAATTAAAAATCAACAAAGTGACAAAAACAAATTTCATAAAAGGTCGATAATTTTTATTCATTATCCATATTATTAAACCAATTAATGCATAATAAAATACTGCGTTTTGAATTGAAAAATTTTTAATTGAAGAGTAAGCAAAAGGTAAGTTTGCAAAAAACTTTACAACAGTAAAGTTTAAATTTATCAATTCTGTTAAAGCAATTTTATAAATCGAAACAAATTGCGGAAAAACATTAATCACCACCAAATTAAGTATTATACCACCTAAAATTAAACCTGTTAATGGAATAACAATCAAATTAGCCAACAAAGAAATAAATGAAAATTTTTGATAATATGTTACCACAAAAGGAAAAGTGCCAAGAGAAACAGCAAATGAAATTAAAATCAGATCGATAATATATTTACTCAATCCAGAAAATCTTTTTACATTTACTAGGTTAGTCAAAACAGGATAAATAATCGCAATAGAAAGAACAGCAGAAAATGATAACTGAAAACCAGGATTAAATAGATCAAGAGGATTTATCATAAGGATTAACAAACATGCAAAAGCAATAGAATTGAGAATATAATTCTGTCTTTCCATTATCATGCTAAATAAAACTAATACACTCATCACACTGGCACGAATCACAGAAGGCGAAAGATTTGCAAGATGCACAAAAACAAAAAGTCCAATCATGACAAGAATTAATTTTATCCATTTATTAAATCGACTTGTAAATGCAAATAAAATTAAAGCAATATAACCAGTATGTAAACCCGAAACAGCTAAGACATGTATAACCCCAGAATTTATAAAATCATTTTTAATTTCTTCGGGGATATCGCTTCTTTCAGCAATAAAGAGCCCCTTAATATAAGCAGCGATTATTGGGGTATAATTTTCTTCAATCTGAAATTTTATCTTTAATCTTAAATCATTAAGAAACCTACTGAAATTGAAAATGGATTTATTCGCCCGCAAAAGATTGAGTTCATCAAAAATATTAGAGTTTAAAGTGTAATTAATTTCTTTAGATTTCAAGAATAATCTGCTGTTAAAATCACCAACAAACTTTGATTCATCGGGTTTTAACAAATTTCCTGATATTCGAATTGAATTACCTGGACTTATTATTTTATTAAAATAATTTAATGAAAAAGTAGTGTTTGATAAATTTAGATTAACAAGAATCTTTTGATTGATTTTAATCCATTTATTGTTCACTATCAATTTATCACCATTCAGCACAAATTGTATTTTATCTTTGTCAAGATAATCGACTTTTCTAACCTCTCCATAAATTAAAATTTTTTGACCATTTAACTTATCAAGCAAATGAATTTCTTTATCATTTTCATAATAACTCGAAGAAAATACAAGAGCACCAGTTGCAATTACAAGTATCGAAATTGTAAATACTTTAAGGATAGATTTGATTCGAACAAATATGAATGTTAAAATAATTAGAAGAATAATCAATAGAAATAAAAAATTGAGTGGAATTTTAATATGATAAGCAATAAAAAAACCAGATAAAAATAAAATTAAAGTTTTTATTACTGGATAATCCTTAATCTTCAAGGTATCGAATTATATTATTTTTTAGTTGGTAGAGGATTTTAGTTTTTTCAGAAAGTTCTTGATGTTTATTCCCAACAAAGATTCCAATTGCAGGATTTCTTGTATGACCTTTAACGGAAAGGTCTTCAATGTTTCCATGATCGGAAATAATTATTAATAAGTCCTTCGAAAAATTTATTCTATTAACTATACCTTCTAAAAATCCATCAAATTTATTCAAAACATCAAATGCATAATTAAAATCTCTGCTATGTCCAGCATAGTCTGTTAAAAAATATTCAAATAAGTTAAAATGGTATTCTTTACTAATGTCATAAAACACATCACCTGCTTTTTGAGGAACTACTAAAGGTAAATTATAACCAAGTTTCGTATTCCAAATTTCATTTGTGATTTCAGCGGTAATTGCTTTGCGATCAAGTAAAACATTTACATCATTTAATTTTTTACCCGCAGAAAGATATGAGAAAGTTGTAACGCTTAAAGTTCGCCTCCCATTTTTTAGATAATCAAAAAATCTTTGTGGATAAGCATTTGAAAAATAAGTACGATAATTTTTCTGTTCAAGCTCAATAAAAATATTTTTCTTTTGAATCAAAGGCTTTAAAGTTGAGTATGGATAAGGTCCAAAATGTTTTCCAATAAATTTTGCTGCATTGAATCCACAAAATATTGCTGTCTGTCCAGTACCACTTTGTGGTAAACCAGCCACTCCCATTGTTGCATTTACTGGTTGAATAGAAAAGAACTTATTCTGGATTTTTGATTTTCGTAATGTTGGAACTGAGCCAAAAAAATCATAAAAAAAATTAAACTTAAATTTTACAAATGGATTTACATTGGGATCATTTCTTCCAATCCCCCAACCATCTACAAAAAGCATCATAATTCGTTTTTTCATTTTTCCGAGAGAGTTTTATTATAATCTGTATGAACAATTATTGTAACAGGACCTTCGTTTATAATTTCAACTGTCATCATTGCTCCAAAAATTCCTGTTTTAATTCTTTCTTCTCCAAGAATTTTCTTACACTCTTTAACAAATAATTCATAAATAGCATTTCCCTTCGCCGCATCAGCTGAATCAATAAAACTGGGCCTGTTCCCCCTTTTACAATCTCCATAAAGCGTGAATTGTGATATAATCAACATTTCACCGCTCACTTGATTAATGGATAAATTTAACTTGCCATTTTCATCATTGAAAATCCTAAGATTGCAAATTTTTTCAGCGAGTTTCGTTGCATCTTCTTCTGTATCATCTTTATGAACACCTAATAATACCACCATCCCATTTCCGATTTCTTTATAATAATCATTACCAATCTTTACACTTCCCCGACTAACTCTTTGTACAACTGCTCTCATATTGATTTTACTCCTGAAATTATTCTATTCAAATCGGCGAGGTCTTTCTTTATCTTAATATTAGTAAAATTTTTAACAATCATTAAACTCTTAACATTCATAGCCTGATTATGATCTATTTCAAAAAATAACTTACCCCCACTCACCAGAAATTCATCAGTAAGTTCTATAATTCGTCTATAAAATTTTAACTCGTCATCAACAAACAAAGCTATATGCGGTTCAAATAATCTGATTTCTTTTTGCAATGATTGTTTTTTGCTTTCTGATACATATGGTGGATTGGAGACAATTAAATCATAATTTTTTTCAATAGGTTTTTGTGTCAAAATATCAATTTTATGAAAAGCAACATTTTTAAAATTCAGTCGTTGCGCATTTAATTTCCCTATTTCAATTGCCTTTTCAGAGACATCTATGCAATGGATAATAGAATTTTCAAAAAATTTAGCAAGTGTTATTCCAATATTTCCACTTCCAGAACAAATATCCAGAATTTTCAATTGTAAATTATGATCGTAACAATTGAGAATCTCTTCCACAAGTAGTTCTGTTTCAGGACGTGGAATTAGTACATCAGGAGTAACAATAAATTCCAATCCATAAAAATTTGCTTTGCCAGTTATATACTGAACTGGTTCTCCAATGGCTCTTCGTTTTAAATATTCTCTAAATTTTTGAATTTCTGATTCTTTTAGTGGTTTATCAAAATTAGTATATAATTCAAATCTTTTGCAATTGAGAACATCTGAAAGAAGAAGTTCAGAATTTAGTCTTGCATTTTCAATACTGTGCTTTTCAAGATATTCAGTTGCAAGTTTCAATGATTCAAGAACTGTCATATTTTAGTAACTGATTTGTTTTTTTTAATTTAGTTAAAAACGGTATGATAATAAATAAAGAGTCAATCAAAAAAATTTTATTAATTAAACCAAGAGGTATAGGCGATGTAATTCTCTCCACAATTGTTCTCAAAAATATTAAATCCGAAATTGAAAATTGTGAAATACATTTCTTAACCGAAAAATTTGCTGCACCAGTCTTAGAGAATAATCCATATATTTCAAAAATATTTACATTCGGTCAAACACTTATGGATAATTTCTTTTTAATTAGTCAACTCAGAAAAGAAAATTATGATATAATTTTCGATTTTTACTCTAATCCAAGAACTGCTCAATTTACATTTTTAATCAAATCAAAGCTTAAAATTGGTTATAATAAACGTGGTAGAAATTATGCTTATAACATAAAAATAACAATTAATGATCCTGATCTACATAGTGCTTTGGCACATCTTGAATTTTTGAAAGCCATTGGAGTAGAAACAAAATCAAAAGATTTAATTTATTATATAAAAAATGAAGAGAAAGAAAAAGCTAAATTTTTCTTAGCACGAAATAATTTGCTGGAGAATTTGATTGCCATAATCCCTGGTGGTGGATGGGAATCAAAAAGATGTGAGCCAGAAAAATTTGCTGAAATCAGTGAAGAAATAAATAAAATCTGGAATTCAAAATTTTTAATATTGTATGGGAAAGATGATTATCAGGATGCCATTAAAATTCACTCCTTAACAAAAGAATTTTCTATTCTGGCACCAGAAACAACTATAAGAGAAATGGTAGCATTAATCTCATTTTGTAAAGCAGTAATTGCAAATGATTCAGGACCAATGCATCTCTCTGCTGCTGTAGGAATACCAACAATTGGAATTTTTGGACCTACAAATCCTAAAGCACACAGTCCATTTGGTAAAAAATGTTTTTGGGTAAGAAACGAAAACTTGGATTGCATTCAGTGTAATTTAAACAAATGTCCTAAAAATCATGAATGCATGTTAGAATTAGATTCACAACTTATTATTGAAAAACTTAAATTGATCTTTAATAGTGAAAATGAATAAGATAAACTATAATAAAATTAGAAATATTTTAATTCTTAGACCCGGAAAAATTGGAGATATTATTATATCTTCATTTGTTTTTACAGCTATCAAAAAATTAAATCCAGAAATAAAAATTTACTTGATAACATTACAAAAGAATAAAGATATATTAAGAGTTAATCCTGATATTGATGAAATTTATTTTATTAAACAGAATATAATAGCATTAGTTAAGTTATTACCATTAAAATTTAGAAAAAAATTTGATCTCTTAATTGACTTAAACGATAATCCTTCAAACACATCAGCGCTTTTACTTAAATTTTTTGATGCTCAGTTCAAACTAGGTTTTAATTTCGATAAGCAAAAAAAATATCTCACACATTCAATTGAACAATTGAATAAAGAATCAACACATCTTGTTGAACGTTATGCTCATCTTCTAAAAGAGAGCGGATTAGAAATTAATGATGAAATTATTAAACCAGTAATTTATCTCGATAAAAAAATAGAAGAAAAGATTGTTAATGAGCTAAGTCAATTGAAAAAAAATTATAAATTAATTGGATTAAATATTTCATCTGGTGCACCAATAAGGAAGTATAGTGTTGAAAATTGGATTAAACTAATTTCATCCCTTATCAATAAACATAAAGAATTAAAAATTTTAATTCTTTTTGATTCAGAAGATATAAAAAGTGCTGAACAAATTTTAAATTTTTTCCAAAATAATTTAGTTATTAAAACAAAATGTGATACATTTCAAAGTTTTGCTGCAACCATCAAGAATGTTGACCTTTTAATAACTCCCGATACTTCAGCTGTTCATGTTTGTTCAGCTCTACAAGTACCAGTAATTGCACTCTATCCAAACACCAGATGGTCCATTGTAAGTTTTGCTCCCTACAAAACAATTCATAAAACAATTATTTCAGAAACTGAAGAAATTAAAGACATCCCCACTGAAAAAATACAGTCAGCATTTGAAGAAATCATTAAAGAATTAAGGTGGAAATAATGATTGAAAAATCCCATTTTGAAATACCAAAGTGTAAAAACTTTTCAGGATATAAACCATGTTTTCCTTACTATAATTGTATCGAAAAAGGATGTAAAGAAAATAATCCCATCGGTAAAAAAATTTTGATAATAAATCTTGATGCAATGGGCGATGTAATTATGACTACCGCTCAACTAAAAGGATTAAAAAGAAAATATCCAGAATCAACTATTTACTGGATTACTCTTAAAAATGCTTATCCATTATTACTTTATAATCCTTTAATAGACTATCCATTGGAATGGAATTTTGAAAATATCATGATCTTGCAACAAATGGATTTTGATGTTGTCTTAAATGCAGATAAATCTCAGCGGTCATGTGCACTTCATAAATCTATTATTGCAAAAGAAAAATATGGTTTTACATTAAATGAAGATGGTAAAATTGTTCCTGAAAATTCTTTTGCTGATTATAACTTTTTACTTGGCATCGATGATTATTTGAAATTTAGAGTAAATCAAAAAACGGGGCAGGAAATTCTAGCCGAAACCTGGAACAACGACTATAAACGTGATAAATATATTTTGAATCTTACCGAGGAAGAAAAAGCATTTGTAAAAGAATACAGATCAAAAATTTTAGATAATTTAAATCAAACAATTATTGGATTTAACACTGGTTGTTCAAATCTTTATCCAAATAAAAAAATGACAATTGAACAACATATCTATTTAATCAATGAACTTTCAAAATATCCGGAATACAAATTATTATTGCTTGGAGGACCAGAAGATACCGAAAGAAATAAGAAAATTAAAGATGCTGTTGGGGAAAAAGTTGTTTTAACTCCTACAACTGAAGGTTTAAGAAAAGGACTCTGTTATATTGATGTATGTGATTTAGTTATCACTGGTGACTCGTTTGGAATGCATGCTTCAATTGGACTTGGTAAATATGTTTTAGTGTGGTTCGGTGTAAGTTGCTGGACAGAAATTGATCTATACGATTACGGGAAAAAATTCTATCAAGAAGATTTAGAATGTTCGCCTTGCTGGAAAAAAGTTTGCCCTTATAATCTCGAATGCATTGAAAGAATTGATCTAAATGGAATGATAAAGAAAGTTCATAAATTTCATAATCAAATTAAAAATGCAAATCGATAAAACCTTCATTAGTAATCTTAAAAAACCTTTAGTACTCGATGGCCCGATGGGAACTCTTTTAATTGAACGAGGAATTGATCTGGGTTCAAAACTCTGGTCAGCAATGGCTCTAATAAATAATCCAGTTGAGGTGCTTAAAATCCATAAAGAATATATTCTTGCTGGTGCGGATGTGGTAACAACCAATACTTTTAGAACTAATCCATATGCTGTTGAACTAGCAAATTCAAATGTTTCTTCTCTGGAACTTGTGAAAATTGCTGTTGATCTTGTAAAAAACGCAATAAAAGAGGCAAATAAAAATGTTTTAATTGCTGGTTCTAACGCTCCAGCTGATGATTGCTATCTTACAAAAAGATTTATCTCAAAAAATAAA
>CALDZP010000053.1 GCA_937944105.1 uncultured Ignavibacteria bacterium | reverse complement strand
TGTGCCTCCAGTAATTACTAATCTTCGAGTCGAAATAACTAATTCACAAACAGCAAAAATTCTTTTTAATTCTAATGAACCGATTACTTATTTAGTGCAGTATAAAAGTAATTTTGATACCGGTAGTTCAACAGTCGGGATAGATTATTTTGAAAATTGTCCTTATCAAATTAGAGACTGCCAAATCGCTCTGAATGTTGCGCCAGGAAGAAATTACAATTTCATTCTTTTAGCTTATGATTACTGGCAAAATAAAACAGAAAAAGAAGGAAATTTTCAAACTCCAGAAGAGCTTCAAAAAACAACCACTTCTTTTCAAGAGGGAAATTCAGAAACTACAACTAAACCTTTTAATCAAATTCAAATTAATCAAACTCAAAGCCCAAACACACAAAAATTAAAAGATAGTTCAATCAATCAAAATCAATTTCTGTCTTCAGGTCGTTCCAATGATAAAACAGTTTCTCAACAAAAGAGAAGGGAACAACCTAAGAGTGAAGAGCAAATATTATTAGAAACAAGATTATCAGAAACAGGAACAAAAGAAACTCAATATACTACTTCTATAAAAGAACAATATTTTGAAAAAGAGAATATCTTTCAGCAACCATCGCGAACTTCAACTGCTTATGAAAAGAAAAGTATTTTTGATTCTTTAAAATCGCAAAGAGCCTATATTATTTTCACTTTAATGGCCCTGCCGCTATTATTTTTAATTTTCTTTTTCAAAAAAATTAAAAAATGAAAGCTTTTACTTTAATAGAAATAGTTTTTGTGCTTTTGGTTATTTCTTTTATTATAACGGCAATTTTCTTAATAAGCTTAAATTTATCTAATTACAATGTCTTTGTTGTTTTAGAAATTGGCAAACAAGGAGAGGTAGATCTTGCTTTACAGGAAATCGAAAATGAATTAAAATCAATGGTTTATTCAAAGAATGGTTCTTATCCTTTAGAAATAGCAACATCGAATGAAATAGTTTTTTATAAAGATTTTGAAAACGATGGAATTCCTGAAAAGGTTCGTTATTTTGTTGAAGTCGATAATTTTCGAAAACAAGTTTTTTTGTTTAATTCTACTACCTTAAATTATGAATCTTTACCAGTAATTGACAGAATTTTTGTTAAAAATTTATCAACCCCAACTGTTTTTAAATATTTTGATAAAAATTTTCAAGAAACATCAAACATTGCTGATATTCGAATTATTAAGGTGAATTTAGCTGCTGTTTTTAAATTCCCAAATAAAATATACGAAAATTATATTATAGCCGTTCCTCGAAATTTGAAAGAAAAATGAGATATTATGAACTTTTGCGGAAAAATAATCAAGAGACGCGAATTGGTGCGAACTTTATTGATGACCGCGAGCTTAGGCGAATGAATAATACGCAAAATAATATGAACTATAACGAATTTATACGAATAGACAATGAAAGGCAAATGAATATGAATAATATTCGCAATAATTTGCGTTTAAATATTTGTGATTTAAAAGGACAGGTAACTGTGTTTATTATCATTTTTATTTTTTTAATAACATTTCTTTTTGCCGCATCAAGCTTGTTTATCAATAGTTATCTTTCTTTTCAAGAAAGAAAAATTAATGAAATAAGAGCTTTAAATATTGCTGAATCTGGCATTGAATATTATCGTTGGTTTTTAAATCATTTTCCCGAAGATTATACTGACGGAACTGGTAGACCAGGACCGTATATTCATGCTTTCCAAAATAGATTAGGCGAAACCATCGGTGAATTTGCTTTAGAAATATCACCGGTTGCCTCAGGAACATACGTAGTCAGGGTTAGATCAACTGGTAGATTATACAGCATACCTGTAAAAGAAAAAATTATTAAATCTATCTTGGGAAAACAATCAATAGCTAAATTTGCTTTTCTTTTAGATGATAATGTAAGATTTGGTGAAGGCACTGTTGTCTACGGGGAAATTCATTCTAATAAAGGTATACGATTTGATGGAATTGCTTATAATTGGGTAAAGAGCTCTTTGACTACTTATTCTGATCCAGATCATTCGGGTTGTCAAGAGTGGGCAGTTCATACGCATGTTAGCCCTCAAGATCCTTGCCCACCTCCTAATTCAGATCCTTCGCTTTTACCCCAAAGAAACGATGTTTTTAAAGTTGGCAGACAAGTTGGTGTTCAAACTATTGATTTTGAAGGAATCACTTTAGACCTCCGGAATTTAAAGAACTTAGCTCTTCAGAATGGTCGTTATTTTAGTTATTCAGGAGATAGAAATTACGGTTATGAAATTATTTTTAAAGAAAATAATTTTGATGTTTATAAAGTCATTAATATAGTTAATCAACCGCCGGGATGCAGAATTTATGATACTTATGAAGGTTATGGTTCAAATAGTCGTTTTCAGCATAGTACTTGGAGTATTCAGACAAAACAATTTGTAGGCACTTATGATTATCCTGCCAATGGAGTTATTTTTGTTGAGGATAATGTATGGCTGAGCGGACAAATTAAAAATAAAAAAATTATTGTTGG
>CALDZP010000052.1 GCA_937944105.1 uncultured Ignavibacteria bacterium | reverse complement strand
AAAAGAAAGAAAGTAAAGACGATATAATCGAAGAACCAAGTAATAATTCAGAGCATATCTTAAATGCAATGCTAACTATTATTGGCAGGCATCCAACGATATACGAAAGAACAAAGTTAGAACAATTAGCTGAAGAATATGGCATTGAAAAGTTAATTGATGCTATGTTTCAATTCCACATTGGTTCGATTACAACCTTTACAATTTTGTAAAAAAAAAATTAAAAATGCAAGTCTCAATATTAAAAAGATTGTCGATATTTAATAAAGCAAAATTCTCCTAAGATCGACGACTTTATATTATAGTATCCAAATTTGACTTTTCTACACCTATAATAACTTTTTCGAAGTAACTTTTTGAATCAAAAACATAGTATATTATTGAATCATGTTCTTTATTAATCAAAGATTCAAGGTCTTTTTTCATTTCCATTAAAGAAGATTCAGTTAGCTCACCTTCAAATACAGAATTTTGTACCCAGTTTAATTTTTTTCTAAGGTATTTTAATACTTTATTACCCCTTTTTGGGGTAGCATCATATACTAAAATTACATACATTTTACCACCATATTTTAAAAGATTGATATTCTTCAGAATCGAGTAAATGTTTTATTAATTTATAACATTCGTATCTTATCAATGTTCGATAGGATACTGACCTATTTAATTTTCTATGTTTTATAGTTGTTGCTAATTTTTGGTCATATTCATTTATAAAGATTTTCCTGCCGCTTTCTTTTAATAAGCAGCTATTTAATTGTAAATCAAAGTCATCATTGTTAATCATATTTTTATTAAATAGTGTAAAAATAAGTCTATCTACAATTAGTGGTTTGAATATCTCAGCTAAATCGAGAGCTAAGGAAAATCTCCTTTCACCTGGTGTGTGAAGATAACTAATTGTAGGATTGAGTTGATTTCTGTAAATTTCTCCAAGAACTGTAGTATAAAGTAAACTATTTCCAAATGATATGAGAGCATTTACTGGATTAGTTGGTGGTTGTTTTTCTCTTCTTTCAAAATTTATTGGTTTATCAATAATTAAATTCCAGCTATCATAATATGTTTTTCTTGCAGTTCCTTCTAAACCCATTAGTTCTTCAACAGAATTAACATTTTCTACTTTTTCAATTGATTTTACTATATATTCAATAAAATAACTGAGATCTTTATTACGGTTATTATAATATTGAAGATTTTTTAAGATATTACTTAATGACCCTCGTATAATTTCTTTTGCAATATTCAATCTTTTTTTTGGATTCAAATAAAATTCAACTTGTGCAATTAATAATTTGCCCGAGACCAATGTTTCTCTTGGATAAAATGTCCCCGAATAAAAACCATAGTAATTAAATAGATGGAGAGGGATCTGATTCTGACTTAAAAAGTTAAAAAATTTTGAATTAAATCTAAGCTCACCAAAACAATAAATACTATCTATTGATTCTATTGGAATGTATTTGCGTTTTAGTTTATTTTCGCTTTGATTTTGCGTTTTGTTTTCTTCGTCATCAAAATCAATTAAGAATTCTTCCTCACGCATATCGTGAGGTTCTTTTTTCTGATCTGAATATTCATCTTTTTCGTTTTGAGGATTTTGAAAAGGTTCAAAACAAATGGTGTTGTCTTTTCTTTTTAAAATACCACTTGAAAAAATATAGAAATTCTTTTTCATTTTAAACTCTTAAACATAACATAATTCATAATATGAGCATTTTCTACAAAATGGTTTCCGTATAACTTTCGGTGGATGTGGTTGTTTAATAATTAACAAGATATCATTAATTGCCTCTACTAATTTTTTTTCATCATCTGGAGTTAGTTCAACATTAAAAGTTTTTTTTAGTTTTGGATAATCAATAACTCCTTTAACATTCTCTATTCCAAATTTTTTCAATTGAAAGATGTAGAATTTAACTTGCCAGATATGGAGTTCATCAAATTTATCAGACTTTTTAATTTCATGAATTGTATTTGTCCTTTTATCAAAAAAATCTATAACAAAACTGAATTTTTCATTTTCAAAATGAATTTCATGTTTTTTTCTTTCATATGTTGATTCAGAAATAAATTTACCTATTGCCACGAGCTCACTTGTATGTTCCATACCAATTGAATTGGAAAAAAACCAGAGATGTCTTTTACAATGAAAATAATAATTTATATGAGTACCAGTTATTTTAATCATAAGATGTTTGCAAGATGTGATAACTCTTGATTTATATTTTTATCCAATCCTTTCTGGCTATCATAATTATAGTTGACAAAAAAGATATTTTCGGTCCAATTAATCAATTTTATTTTGTGTTCCTCTTTCAAATTAATTTCATTTTCGATTTCTTCCAGCCATTTACTAACACTTGCAAATTTAGATTGATTTTTCAAGCCATTAACATTAATAACAAATTCAGAGATAATTTTTTCTTTGAACATGGTGTATGGTCTTTTTTCATCAATATATTTCATGCAGTAATAAGCAATTGCATTTTTTAGTTCTTCTTTTCGATTTTCAGGGATAACCTGGTAACTTATCATTGATCTAAATTTTTTCTGGGCATCGGATTTTTTATCTGACATGTAACCTGCATCCAATAACTCCAAAGTAAGGTAAAAATCTTTTAAGTAGTCAGATTTTTCTCTATACTTTAATAAATAGCCATAAAGCTTATTAACAAGTTCAAATTTTTTAAATTCAGATAAAATAATTTCTCCATTTTGAAGATCTAAAGATAATTTTTCTAGTTTGTTTTTCTTTTTACTTTTCTCACTATAATAATTTGCAATTTCATCTTCCAGGTTAATAGTTTTATCTATTTCACTTTGTAATAATTTAAGTGTTAAATTGACCAGTTCAGCTTTATAAACTTTTCCATTTCCTGATTCAAGCCCATTAGAGTAAACTATAATTTTTACATTGCTTTCTCCAATATGTTTGTAATTATTGCGATATCTACGCAAAACTCTCCCCATCCTTTGAATAAGTGAATCAAGAGGAGCTATTTCTGTAAAAAGAAAATCAGCGTCTATATCCAATGCAGCTTCCAGTACTTGAGTAGAAATTAGAATTTTACCTTCTACTTCATTCTGAGATTTAGGATTTTGAAATTCTTTTTCAATTTTTTTTCGAATATTTTCTCGATCATTAAAAGTAAATCGTGAATGTAACAAGAATATTTTAATGGATTCTCGGTCACAAATATTTTTAAGTTCTTCAAATACTGTTTGTGCAAGTGCAATCGTATTGAGTATTACCAAAACTCGATTTCTTTTGCCAAGATCTATAATTTGATTTAATAAATCACTATCAATAGAAAATTCCGAACCGTATTTTGATTTCGAATTATTAATAATATGAAACTTAATTTTATGTTTTTTGAGACTTTTAAGATCACTTTTATTTTTTTCATATAAATTAACTACCTGAATCGATGTGGATCTCTGTTTTATTTCATATTCAATGAATGCAGGGAAAGTAGCAGTCATAAGTAATGAATTACTTCCCATATTATTAACATCTTCAATAAATTTAACAATAATTGCTGAAGCAACAGGATCATACGCCTGAACTTCGTCTACAATTAATTTAGCATAAGAAAATATTGAATAGATTTTTTCATAACCTGGTGGACGCAAAGCATAAGGGAAAAATTGATCGCCAGTGGATATTGTAACCGGGAATGCTAATTGTCTTGCTGTATCATATTGAAGGATAGAATATTCTTGGTCTTCAGAACCAATCAAATAGATATCTGCATCAAAATGAAGTAGACCAACTTTTTCATTAATTTTAGTTTGTTGTGAAGTGTTATCAAGAACATCTTTGTTTGTATTAAAAATTTCAGAGGCTCTTTCATAAATTTGTTCAACAGCTGCTCTTAGTGGTAAAGTATAGAAGAATTTTTCGCCAGCACCCCATAAAAATGCAAATTCTGTTTTTCCAATCCCTGTTGGAGCAATTAAAATAGTATTATTGTTTTTAGTAAGTTCAATTACCTGCAACTGCCAAATATCCGGAGAAGAAATTAAATTGGCTCTCTTTTTAATTTGATCTATTGTATTTTGTATTACAGTATTATAGTTAGGTGGAAAAATTTCAATTGGTAAATCATAGTTTCCTTCTTCTTCACAAAATGATGCGAAATGATCGCATCTTATTAAGAATCCAGCAATTAAAATCCAGTCAATAATTTTTTTATTTATTATTTCTATTCGTTTTGGCAAGTAGTAAAGTTGATAAGGTGGAATAACATATTCATAAAACGGGAGTTGTTTTTCACCTGATAATCCCTCAAGCATATATTCATCAAGCTCAATTAAATTGATATTAAAACCATTTACAGACTTCATTTCATCCTTTAGATTATTTATTAATGCTTTCTTAAAATCATCAGGTTTATTCATTAGTTTTTCAAAATTTTTATTTCCATATCTAAATAAATCTTCGAACTTATCTTTCCAGTGATGAAAAGCAACCGCAGATAGGATGAATTTTTCAATATCGCTATCGTTAATACCATGGTTTAAGAGTTCTCTTTTGAGTTCATTTTTATTAATGAATAGAACTGATAAGATGGAGTGATAGATTTCAACGGAGACATCAAAAGGTTTGTAATTAAGGTTTCCAAGATTTTTTCTTTGAAAATATGGAAGAACTTTGCCAATATCGTGAAGTTGAATAGCAAGCTCTATAGGTTTATGTAGTTCAGGTTTTAGTTTATTTTTTAATTGATCAAATTTTTCAAGAATATGATTTATATGTTCACTTAAGGTAATTATAATTTCTCTATTATTGTTTGAATCAATTTTTTTTCTTTTAGCCCAGATTGGATTAATAGCATTCATTGAAAATCTCCTAAAAATATTGGAATCATAAGTTCCTTATCAATTAAAATCATAGTATTGATAATTTTACCTTCGTTTAACTTAGTTCTGATATATTGAAAAATTCTTTTACCACCACGATTAAAGGATTCCTGATAGTTTTCAATTATTGAAAACACAGGTAAGTTATACATGATACCTTCAAAGTCATTAAAATTGATACTATATGAATTATAATGATAAATTTTTTCAGGGATCCAGAAAAAGTAACCAAAATTTTTATCAAGTCTCCGATAATTTAAATCATTTAAATCAAGGAATTTTGGTAGTTCTTTAATTATTATCCAATCTTCAGCTCGACCAAGATGTAAAACTTCTAAACGTGTTTGGGGATTTAAAATATTATTGTAAATTTTTTGAAGGAAGTATTCATTTTCATGAAACAAATGTAGAATAATTTCAACATTATTAAGAACATCAATCCACATTGGAGATTGACCACCAAAGTGTTCAAAATTGCCCGATAATTTTCTATTTTGAATATCTATAAATCTATCTTTATGAGCACTTTCACTTATGTTTCGGAACCATATCATTTCTGTTGTTTTATCTTCGAACCTACCAGCAATTGAGAGTTTGAGTTTTTTAATTTCGGAATAATCGCTCGATTCCTGATGATAAATTCCAAGTAGATTAATTAAAAATCCAAAAACTGTAGAGTAAGGAGGGATAGGATAAGTGTGCCTTCTCTGGTAAGTGAAAGGGATTCTGTAGTGTGCATTTGGTTGTTGAATTATTATTCTCAATAGCTTCATATTCATAAAAGCCTCTAATTAACTTAAACAAGAATTTTTATGTCAATCTTTTGCTATCCCATTTTTATTTAATTTCAAAATTTAAAGACCAATACAACTTAAGAATTCTTGCCAATCTCTGGTAATTTTGTCACTTTTAATATTAACTGGTAATCTTTGTGAATCAAAGAGAAAAACTTTTTCGGAATCAATCCAGCTGTTTTTTAAGCCATCTTCAATACCAATAACTCTAAATCCTGAATTATCCTTTTGTAAATCAATGTAAGGATGAAAAATTGGAGAAGGGATCTTCACACCACTTGCAATCATAAACAACGGAATAATAGTATTAACTTCTCCGCTTGATTGAGCATGAAGTCCATTTTTAATTGCTTCGAGAATTGAAAGAATTCTTTGTTTTTTAATTTCCTGGTTCAATTCGAAGGTTACTTCAAAAGCTTTACCGGCTAAATGTTTGAAATGAATTTTACCATTCTCAGTTAAGAAATATTTTTCCCCTTCTTGATTTTCTGTTTTAAATTTTGCAATGTGTTTATAATTAGTACCCAATTTAAGAATAAAGGAATTGTCGTCGTTTAATTCTGGTTCATTGTTTATTATCCATCTATCATAACCCAAAATATTACTATCGATTGTAATTGAATACTTATACATTGCAGTATGTTCTTCCTTATTATATGGATTAGGATGTAATTCCAATCCTTGAATCTGTCCCCGCTTTACTAAATCGTGATTTGCGTAGAAAGCTAAATCTTGGTAATAGGGATTAATAGAAATGGCTTTAGTTAATCCAACGGGTGCTTTTCTTATGATTGAAGATTCATCACTAATTGTATACATATAACCGAAAGCATCGAGTTCAGCACTTGTCAAAATATCTTCCTGAGTAATATCAAATTGAACAACCTTACCCTGTCCTGTAACTTTAGTATCTTTCCAGATACCATCATTATTTTTCATCAGAGTATTGAATAAATAGTGTCTTAGCGCGACTTTACTAATGAATGATCTGGTGTCTCCATTAACATTTAATTTTTTAATGGAGAGAATGTTACCGCCTATTTTCTCATCTCTGTTAAGAGCGGAACCTTCAAAAATGACTGTTATAGTGATATTTTTAATCTGGTTTGACATTTTTAATTCTCCTCATTTAATGTTTGTTCTTCTTGCCCAAGTAATCCACTTAAAAAAGAGAAAATAAATGTTTTAAATAATTCATCGGAATAATATGGTTTGAAAGCTTCAACAAGATCTAATGGAAAATTTTCCTTTGCAGCAATAAAAATTCTAAGCAACCCATAATAAACATCATCTCTTTTCCCCGCTCTTGTTTGTTCAAGTAATCTATATCCCATATTCGCAAAAGAAACCTGAATTGATTCAATACTTGATTTACGATAACGATATCCAAGTTTTTTTAATCTTTCAATTAAATCTGAAGAATTTTTGCCAGAAACAATTCTTAATAATCTTTGAAATTTATCTTTATCATTACGAGCAACAAGTGCTGCTTCTTCAAGAGTTTTTTGAAATTCTAAAAATTGATTCATTAGATTTTTATAGAATAATTCAAATTCTTGATATGAGAATTCTTCTGTTAATACTTTTTGGTTTAATTCTTCGAGTGTCATATTGTAACTCCTTTTAGTTTATCCTCGATAAGTGAATAGAGTTTTAAGAGTTTATATGCAAATTCTTTTGGATTGGATTTATTTTGTTCAAGCTTCAAGAAATTTTTAATAAGGTCGTTATCATTTTTTGTGATATCTTCTGGTTTTTTTAGGCATATTCTTAATATTTTATAAGCTTGTTCGATTAATTCAGTATATTTCTTATCAAGTATAATCTCAAGAATATTTGTCTCTCCAATTTCATTAAGCAAAGTTGCTATGTTACGGTCAGAAATAATATTAATAACATCAAAAGGTAAAGAGAAAAATTCAATATTGTCTTTAGATTTTATAACTATTTCTATATTCATAGAGGTCCATTTGCCAAAATTTGCTTGAACTTTTCTTGCATATTCAATAATTGAAGTTGCTAAAATTCTACTTTTTGATTTTTGATTATCAACTACATCATATTCGGAAAGTGCTTTCACTATCCGATTCAATTCAAACATTAGCTTGAAAGATGGTGCATTTATAAATATTTGAGAATTGTCGAAAAGATCAACATAGACTAAATGATGATGAATTAAAACAAAACTACAAAGGTGACAAATTTCAAGACTTTCACTTGTATTCCAGAAACCATTAGGAAATTTTGATTTCGATGGTCCAAGAAGCTTATTAAAAACCATGTCGAAATTCTTTATCTTTGAAAAGAAATCATTCGCTTTAGCATATTTCTTTTTAAGATCTTCATATTTATTTTTTTTAATGTAATAAGGACTTGAACAAACATGGCAATTTCCGGTATTTTCCAGTTCATTAAATGAAGTAATGTATTCTTTGAATATTTCTATTTGAACGCCTCTTACATCAATAAAGTTTGGGTAATAAGCATTTTTACCCTTTAGATTAATCACTTTACCGTCTTTGAAATAATTTGATTCAAAATCAATATCATTGAAAAGTCCTCTATTAATTTCAACGCTTCCATCCTGGAAGGTAAAAAACCTTGGGTAACTGGAGATTAATCCTATAACCCCTGCATTATAAAGCCAACTTGCTGGATAAATAATTATTTTATCATTCATCATTCGATCACCTCCAGCATCCCGAAACCTTGACTTCTACGTGCTCCAATTCCAGTGTCATATAGAAGTTGCAAAATTTCAGGATGGCTTTTTATAATTATTTCGCCTTTAATTGATTTATTCCATTGATTGTAATGCCAGACAGGAACTACTTTTAAAGATTCCTTAAGAAATTCATATTCCAGTGGAAAGGAATTGTCATAATTTAGTAACTGTCTTACCTGCTCCTTAATTAAAAAATATAAGCCTTCATCAAAACCATCTTCACCAGGTTCTAAGTATAAATCATATTGCTTCCCATCGATATCAACATGACAATTTTTATTAGTAACAAGAATTGGACTTATAGTCTTGAATTTGATTTCTGAACTATCAATTTTTTTTAATGGGTGCACCCTTATAAAATTTAGTTTTAATGCATTATTAAAAAATGGATATGGTTGTTTTGAAATGTTTTGGACACCATTAACTACTGTAGTGAGCAATTCAATTTGATTTGTTGTAAACTTCATGACTACATTATTACCAACTAAAAACCCATCATTTTGATACTTTGAACCATCGGGAAAATAAACACTAAAAGTAAAAGGTTTCATTTTGAATTTACCCTCGTAGTAAAACTCAAATAATTTTTTGTTTGTAATCGAAAGTGCATTCTTTATAAAAGATGCAAATCCTCGTCTATAATCTTTGGGAATAAAATTATTGTTTAATAGAAAGTTTATACTTATTCGCATCTTTTTAACCTCTAATAATTATTGATATAAAGTTTTAAAAATTTTCCACTGAAGGAGGAAAAATTTTGTGATATTTTTGACTGAAATCATTAAGCACCTCGAAACCATTTTCGTAATTCTTTCTCGTAATTAAACAAAATTTTTTTAACTAAAAAAAATCTAAATTTTGATTCAGGGCGCTTAAAAAAGCGTAAATGATTTAAATTAAATTATAATATTTCTAAAGCCACATTAAAACTTGGAATTGGTTAATCGATCTTAGTGCTATGATTAATTATTATAAAGGGCTTTCAGTAAACTTAAAATTAAAGGCAAAAAATTTTTTAAGAAAATTTAAAATTTTAATGCAGAATTTGCGGATATTTCTTTGAATTAAATTTGGATGCTTTTAGGTACTTGAGATATTATGACAGTTAACCATTCAATAGTGTTATTCTTTCTAATCTCAGTTCAAGTTTAATATTAAATATCTCTTCAATTACTTGTTTTCTTTTTTGTGCTGCCCAGTATTCAGCCTCTGGTGGATGAGTTAGATATCTAAGTACTAAGATGTAATTATCAATTCCATTATTGTTAAATAATTTAATATCATTTATTACAGCTGAGTGAGTTTTTTCTAATCCATCTGCCATTCTTAAAATTGCCGATAGAACACGGATTAAATTAAATTCTTCGTTACTAAAGTTAATTAGGTTTTTATGAGTTGTTTTTGGTTTAGCTTTACGATGATATCTGGCAATATTTGCAATAAGGTCGATTTCCTTTTCAGAAAATCCTATTAGCTCTGAATTCTTTATTATGAAGTAAGAATGTTTGTGATGTTTAATTGGTGAGATATAATAACCAATATCATGCAGAATAGCTGCGTATTCCAGCAGTTCTCTTTCATAATCATTGAGTTTATGAATCTCTTTGAATTCATCAAAAATTTTTAGCGCAATTTTTTTTACTTGATTAGAATGTGTAAAATCTACATTGTAAGCTAAAGCCAGATTCATGACACTTTTAATTCTAATATCTTTATCAGAATAAACTTTATATTGTTCCGAATTAATTATTAATTCTTTTTTATAATACTTTTCAATGGCATCTAAAATAATTCCTTCACGCAAAGCATAGGCACTAACTGTAACTCTATCAATTTTTAACTTATTCAAAATTATTTTTAAGATTAGTGTTCCAGGAACAATAATATCCGCTCTCTTATCATCAAGTGTTGGGATTAATTTTAATTCTTCCAAACTTTTTGCTTTGAAAATTTTATCAGATACTTTTTTAAATTGTTCGTATGTAAAATCAACCCCGTGAAAAGTTTTATATTCCTCCTTTTCAATTTCTGTATCTTTGAGATAAATCATTCTTGCAATTGCCTGTATTTCTCCAGAAGTTCCAATAACCAGCTCAAATCCAATTTTTTTGAAAGGCTTAAGATTATTGTTTAAGAGTTCTTTTATATATCTTTTGCATTCATATTTTTTTTCACTGGATAAATCTTTCCCTCCATCGAAAAATTTTTGTGCAAGTCTAACTGCGCCCAACTTTAAGCTTGAAGCATATAAAACTTTACCTCTTTTACCTAATAATAATTCTGTACTCCCTCCACCGATATCAATTAACAAAATCTGTTTATCATAGATATTTAATCCCTGCAAGACACCGAGATAGATCAACCTTGCTTCCTCAAATCCTGAAACAACCTGTATTGAAATACCCAAGTTATTTTTTACATATTCTAAGAATTCATTTTTGTTTTGAGCTTCTCTTATTGCGCTTGTTGCAACAGCATGGGTTATTGCACCGTATTCGTCTATTTTTTGTTTGAACTTACTTAAAACATTTATAGCCCTTTCAATTCCTTCTGGAGTTAAAACATTTTCTTTGTTACCACTTCCAACATTTATTCTAACAACTTCCCTTTGTCGATATAAAACTTCAAAATTTCCTTTTGTTTCAATTTCATCAATCGAAGATAATTGATCGATATTTTTTAGTTCTACAATAACTAAATGGAATGAATTAGTTCCAAGATCTATTGCAGCAATTCGTTGGTTCATACTTTAATTTACTTTTTCATTAAAATTTTGTTAATGAGATTAATTACATCTTCGACTTTTATTGAATTTATATCATCGTCTTTTTTAATGTAAAATTTGTTTTCACCAATGGGAGCCCAGATTTCTGGATCAGTAGGACCAAACAGTGAAATTAAAGGTGTCTTTGTAGCACCTGCAACATGCATTATACCGGTATCGTTAGATATAAATAGATCTGAAAATTCAATTATAGCAGCCAATCTGGGTATAGGGAAATTACGTAAAATTGTCGGTGTTTTTTTTAAATCAGGTAAAATTTCTTCAAGAAGTGATTCATCCCAGTAGCCAATTGTCAAATAAATAAATGCATTATAGTTATCAGAAAGATAATTAATTACTTTGGCAAAATTTTTTACTGACCATCTATTTGGAATTTTACCAGCTCCAATGTGAATACCAATTTTAGGTTTATGAACTCCATTAAAAAATTCTTTAGCAAATTTTTTTAGTTCATCTTTTATTAAGATATGCTCACTTAAGTCATTTGTTTCAATTCCGAATGGTCTTACAATATCCAGGATTTTATCAGAGATATGCTTTTTAATTTCTGATTTTCCTCCGACATCAATTTTATAATCAAACAAAAACGAATATTTATAAGGAACAGAATCAAGGCTTTTTGGTCCAATTGTAAATTTTGCACCACTCAATCGTGCAATTAAACAACTTGTAAATGAAATTGAAACAGTAACAGGAACAATTGCAATATCAAATTTTTTTCTTTTCAAATTGCTAAAAAATTTAAGTAAATGAATTGGATTCCAGAATTTTTTCTTTTCAAGTATTAATAAGTTATCAATAAATTTATTAGAACTAACTGCTTGATAATTTTCCTCACTCGCAATCAAAGAAACGGTGCAATCAGGGAATTTTTCTTTCAATGCACGAAAAAGAGAATTTGAAAGTAACATATCACCAAGTTGATTGTGCTGTCTTATTATCAAAATCTTGAGATTATTGCCAATAAATTCAATTAAATTATCAGGAGGAGGAAGATTTTTTTTCTTTGGTTTAAGCAGGAATTTTAAAATACCAAACACAATATTTTTCATTATTTTTTGTTGTGTGTGTTTTCTTCGTCTTTTACTTCTTCATAGTCAACATCTATTATTTCACGGTTATTTGTTTTCTTAGTTTTTGAAACAGGATTTTGTCCCATAAAAATTCTGAGGTAATATCTTAAAGCTCTATACACCAGATATACTATAAATAGAAAAAATAAAAATCTAAACATTATAAAAGTCCTTTTGGATTTGGTGAGTAATATTCGATATATGCTCTATCACTTCTAAAAATCAATTTAATTAAATTGTCAAGATCTTCCTTATTATTCAAGAAATCGAGTTCATTTGTATTAACTATTAAAAGTGGAGTTGACTTGTAAGCAAAGAAGAAATGGTCATAGGCTTCATGTAGTTGTTCAATGTAAGACCTTTGCATATGTCTTTCAAAGGCACGGTCTCTTTTACGGATATTTTCCATTAACTTATCTACCGAAGCTTTCAGGAAAATTACCAGATCGGGTTTAAGAATATTTTTTTCGAGTTGATCTAATAGAGTTTCATATAGTTTAAGTTCTTCTCCTTCAAGATTTAAGTAGGCAAAAATTTTATCTTTTTCAAAAATATAATCGCTCACTAAATATTCTTTAAATAAATTTAACTGTAATAAATTTTGCTGTTGAATGTATCTATTTACAAGGAAAAAAATTTGAGTTTGAAAAGCATATCTTTTTCTGTCTTTGTAAAATTTTTCGAGGAATGGGTTTATTTCAAATTGTTCTAAGACAAGCTCTGCATTTAGTCGCTCAGCTAAAAGTGTAGCAAGTGTTGTTTTTCCAGCCCCTATAACTCCTTCAATGGCTATGTAACGAATTTCTTTTTGTTTAGTTTGATTTTCCATTTTTCAAACAAGTTTGTTGATTAAATGTGTATCTTTTAATTGCGAAAGTAATTGTTTTATAGTTTTTTTGAAAACAGGATGAATTAAATCCTGGTTTATCTCACACAAAGGTTCTAAAACAAATCTTCGATTATGCATATCTTTATGTGGAATTGTTAGTGTCTCAGTATCAATTATAAGTTGATCATAAATTAATATATCAATATCAATTTCTCTTGGTTGCTTATCACCTTTTGAAATTCTGCCAAGTGTTTTTTCAATTCTCATTAAATTATCAAATAATTTATATGCATTTAGTTCAGTTTCAATTTCCACTACTTGATTAATAAAATTTGGTTGATCGATTACACCTATTGGTTCAGTTTCATAGAAAGAGGAAATTTGTCTAATGAGAGTTTTCTCAATTGAATTTATTTGCAATAAACATCGGGTGATGTTAACAAATCTGTTCCCTTTATTTGATCCAATTGAAAGGTAAACGATTGACAAATCTACCTCTTCATTTCCAAAGATGCTTCTACAAAATCAATTAAGCCACCAACTGGAGGATGAAGTTTACGAACTTTTACACTGACTTTTTCGACAGTTTCAAATTTATCCAGAACTTTTTTACAGATAACATAAGCTAATCTTTCGATTAAGTAAAATTTATTTTCAGTCAAAATTTCTTCCAGATATCTATATACCTTTTCGTAGTTAATCGCATATTCAAGCTTATCGGTTTCAGCTGCTTTTGAGAAATCGTATTCAATTTCCACATCAACTTCAAATTTTCTACCTAAATTTTGTTCTTCTGTCATCACACCATGATAAGCATAAAAAACAGCATTTGAGATTTTCAAAATGCCATTCATAAATAATTAACCTTCCTTTGATGATAAATTTTTTTAATCCCTTTCCAATTAACCACAACTAAACCAAGTAAAACAAAACTAGCACCAGAAAGAATATTCTTTGATAGTTTTTCACCGCCAATTAAAACACCAATTAAAACCGCAATTACTGGAGTAATAAATGATGTGAAAGAAAGAATTACTACGCTAAGTTTCTTGAGTAACCAGTAATAAACAGTGAAATTAAAAACAGTCACGAAAACAGCCAGATAAAAAATCATTAAAATAGCTTCAAAAGAAAATTTATTTGAAGAAAGATTTTCTATCGTCAAACCAACCAATATTAAAATAATCCCTGCAATCAAAGTAGGTATAAAATTCATACTCAATGGGTTTAGGTAACCACCTTTCTTTTTCATTGTAACCGCAATACCTGCTTGCATAAAAGCACTTAAAATTACGGCGATCATACCATAAAAATATTTTCCTAATTCTATTCTCAAACCATCTTGAAAAATCAAAATTAATCCAGTAAATGAAAACAAAATTCCAATAATTCGTTCTAAATTTAATGACTCTTCTTTTATAAAAATACAAGACAGAATTGTGACAAAAAATGGACTTGTTCCAAATAGTATAGATGCAAGAGAAGAAGGAATAGTTTTTTCCGCAAAATAGACAAGAGAAAAAGGTATACTATAAGAAAAAATTCCGAGCATTAAATAAATCAATATAGATTCTTTTGATAAATCGAGTTTAGATTTTGTATATATCATAATGATATAAATTGCAACAGCAGAAAGCAGAAACCTAATTCCAAGATTAATAAAAGGTGTTACATAATTTATACTTAATTTTATAACATACCAGCTTGAACCCCAGAAAAAACAAATCAATATATACAAAAATGGAATTAAAAATCTATTATCTTTCATCTTATTTTATTCCTATAACACCTAACATTCTGCCTGATTTTTCTTTATCTCTTCTATAAGAATGAAAAAGTTTTTCTAACTCGTATGTGCATAAGTGTGAAATTTGAATGTTTGAGCTTTTAATACCAAGTTCTAAAAGATACTGGAGATTAATTTCAGTTAAATTAACTGTAAACTTTTTTTCTTTCTTTTTTACAAATTTTGATTTAAACAGCGTAGCAACATCCTCATCAACCTCAAAGCATTCCGAACAAATTGAAGGTCCAAAATAAAAAAATGTATTTTCTCTATCGAGAGATAAGTTTGAAATAGCATAATTAATTGTTTTCTTAACGATCTGGTTATAAGTGCCTCGCCAACCCGAATGAATGACACCTGCAATCTGGTTAGTTTTATCGTAAAATAAGATTGGAATACAATCGGCAATAGTAACAACAAGAAATAAATTTTTTTGTGAAGTAATTAATGCATCATTTTCTTGAATTAATTCTGGTTTCTCAACGATTGTAAATTTATCAGAATGTACTTGTTGTTGATAAACCACACGGTCTTTATCTATTCCGAGAGTATCAAAGAATATTTCTCTGTTTCTTTTAATTTCTTCATTTTTACAATTAGCATTATTACCTAAATTAAAATCGTTCACAGAACTTATTCTTGTAGAGATGCCGTGAACTAATTCACTAAATTTACTTAGTAAAAAGCTTTTAAGTACAACGGGTTTCATCAAATATGATTTAAAGCATCTTCAAGATCTTTGATTATATCATCTCCATTTTCAAGTCCAATGGACATACGAATACCAGCAGGATCAATTCCTTCTTTAATTTGTTCTTCAGCTGGGATCATTGAATGAGTCATTGAGCCAGGATGCTCAATTAATGTTCGAACGTGTCCAAGACTGACAGCAAGTGTAAGAGTATAAGCATTTTTAGCAATATAATTCATCATTTCACGACCTTTTTCTCTACCTTCTTCAGCAGTCTCGCCTTTCAAAGCAAAATAAATCATATTTCCAGGAGCAAAATTTCCGTGGAAATCTCTCATTTGCTTTTTTGCTGTTTCGTAAAATCGAAACGATGGAAGCCCTGGATAGTTAACAAACTGAACTTTTGGATGCTGTGCGAGAAATTCAGCGACTTTTTTTGCATTATCAATTTCTCTTTGCATTCTCACAGCAAGGGAAGGTAAACCATAAACCATAATTGGCCAGGCACTTTTAGAGGAAAGGACACCCCCGAAATCTTTTCGGTATAACATAAGCATATCTCTGTATTTCAATTTGCCTATCACTACACCACCCATATCAGTACCAAATCCACCAATATTTTTTGTTAATGAATGAACCACAAAATCAACACCCCATTCAATTGGTCTCTGGCAAAATGGTGTAGCGAAAGTGTTATCAACAACAATTTTGATCTGATTTGACTCATCTCGAGATTTATTAAACTCAGCAACAATTTTAACAATAGTTTCAATATCAATTATCTCAAGATTTGGGTTAGCAGGAGTTTCGAAATAAACAACTCTGGTTTTATCTGTGACAACTTTTCTCAAGTTTTCGGGATTGGTTAAATCAACTTTAATAGTTTTGATGTTATACCTGGGATACCAATTATTTAATAATGAAAATGTGCAACCATACAATGTTTTATGAGCTACAATTTCATCTCCAGACTTGGTAAGTATTCCAAGTACACCTGAAATCGCTGACATACCACTTGAAAAAGTAACAGCTGTTTCACCTGACTCAGCAGCGGCAAGATTTTCTTCCAGTATTTCTTTGTTTGGTTCACCAAGTCTATCATAAATGTAAATTGGCGGTTCAGAATCGGAGATTTCACTAATATGTTCGAATTCAGAAAATCCTAACGCACCTCTCTCGACCGAATCCAGTCGGAAAGTAGTTGATGAAGATATTGGCGGAACTACATGATGGTTATAGTCCCATTTTGTGGTAAAAGCTTTACCATAAATTAAGTGGGTTTCACGAGAATATTTTTTATTATTATTCATATTGACCTCTCTTATTTTAATGCTTGTTCAAGATCATTTATGAGATCTTCGATATCTTCTATTCCAATCGATAATCGAATCAATCCATCAGTTAGACCATTCTTTTCTCTTATTTCTTTTGGAATCGAAGCATGAGTCATAGATGCAGGATGACAAACCAAACTTTCGACACCACCAAGACTTTCAGCGAGTGTGAAAAGTTTAAATTTCTTTAAAACCGTTTTTGCAAATTCAAAATTTTCAACTTCAAAAGAAATCATTCCGCCAAAGCCACGCATTTGTTTTCTGGCAATAGAATGTTGAGGATGAGATTCAAGACCAGGATAAAAAACCTTTTTAATTTTTTGATGATTAACTAAATATTTTGCAATTTCCATTGCATTTTTATTGTGTCTTTCCATTCTTACTGCAAGAGTTTTAATTGACCTCAGCAATAACCAGCAATCGAAGGGTGAAAGAACAGCTCCAATTGAATTTTGAACAAATTTAAATCTTTCATAAAGTTCATCAGAATTAAAAATGAGAACCCCACCGAGTAAATCGCTGTGACCACCCAGGTATTTAGTTGTACTGTGAACAACAATATCCGCCCCAAGTAAGAGTGGATTCTGGAAATATGGAGTCATAAAGGTATTATCAACACTTAAAAGTAAATTTTTTGATTTTGCAAGGTTAGCAATTTCTTGAATATCTGAAATTGCCAGAAGTGGATTTGTTGGTGATTCGATGTGAATAAGTTTTGAATTTGGTTGAATAGCTTTTTCAATATTTTCAATTCTCGTTGTATCAACGAAAGTAGTTTTAATTCCATAATCAACTAAAAATTTTTCAAAAAGGCGAAATGTTCCGCCATAAACATCATTAGAAACAATAGCATGGTCTCCTGCTTTAAGTACTGAAGTTAATGCATGAATTGCAGCCAATCCACTTGAAAATGCAAGAGCATATTTACCCTTTTCAAGAACAGCAATATTTTTTTGTAAGATGTCTCTTGTAGGATTTCCTGATCTCGAATAAACATACCCTTTATGTTTTCCTATATCATCTTGATAATAAGTGGTGGTAAGATGAATCGGTGGTATCACTGCATTGGTTGCAGGGTCAGGCGTATAACCAGCATGAATTGAATCTGTTGAAAAACCCATATTGCATCTCTAATTATTTTTTAGATTTTATTGATTTTTTCAAAACAAATTTACTGAATTAAGGGGGATAAATTAAGGATAGAATTATTCACTTAATAACATCAGCAAAAATCCATCGTTCGCAATAACTTCTCAAAAAGATCAGAGAATAATTTATTTTTTTGAAATATCTCTTAAAAAGCCTTTGAACTAATTTTAATGTAACGAAGTCATATTCAGAACCAACTTGAAAAGTGCCTATTCCACCTTTAGTTAATATTCGGTGGATATTATGCAAAACATCTTTCAAAAATTTTTCTCTTTCCACTCGAGTAAATGATTCAGGATGCATTGTAAGGTCATAAATTACAACATCATATTTGTCGCGAGTTGATTGTAAAAATTGCAATGCATCCTGAATTAATACATTTACTCGTTTATCACTAAATGCATTTCCACATATTTTCTTCAAAAACTTCTTGGAGACATCTATAACCTTTTCATCAATTTCTACGAGAGTAACTCTTTCAGGATTATATTTTAGAAGGAAATTCAAAATTCCCCCATCCCCACCACCAAGGATTAATACATTCTTAAGTTTTTTCTTTTTTTCTATTACAGGTTGAATCATTGCATATGAGTAAGTATCTGCATCCACTTCAGAAATCTGCAAATCTTTATCGAGAAAAAGCATTCGACCAAAATGATCATTTTCGATAACATCAATAAACTGGAAATTTGATTTGTCTGAATAATATAACTTTTTGATATGATATTTTATTTCGAAACCATATTCTGTTCTCGAAGTCAACCAATCTTCTTGTTTAAATTCAATTGGATTTCCCCGAGTGACTTCTGCAATTTTTACTGTTTTTGGTTTCAGAATTTTTTTCAAATAGTCTAACAATCGAAGTTGTTTACCTGGATGCGAACAGGTGAAAACATCAATTGAAAGATGACCAGCTTCAGGATAAGTATGTAAACCTATATGACTTTCTGAAATTATTGCAAGTAAAGTTACTCCAATTGGATTGAATTTATGAGTGATGATTTTCTCAAAATGCAATCCAGAATATTCAATAGCATTTCTTATAATTTGTTCTAACTTCTCCGGATCATTAAGAAAAGTCTTCTTACACTCAATAAATTCTGCGATATGTTGTGTGCCTAATGGATTCATTCTAAATGCAAAATAAACAAAATAGAAAATTTTATCACTAATTTTTTTAAGTTTAATTAAAATAGTTAATCAAACTTTGCGGACTCTTTAAATATTTTCCCATAACCAATCAAAAATTCTTTGGCTGTCATCTTTTTCCTTGATTCAGGTTGTATCTCGAGAATTGCAATCATTTTATCTTGAGTATTAACGAGTAATTCACCATTTAAAATTTTAATGCGTCCAGGCAAATCATCAGAGTTTATATCCAATATTTTCGTTTGATAAATTTTAAAAATTTTATTATCAAAAATAGTAAAGGCTGTGGGAGTTGGTGAAAGTCCCCGCACCAGATTGTGAATTTTGAAAGCAGGTTGATTCCAGTTTATTCTACAAATTTCTTTTGTAATTTTCGGTGCTATTGTTGCTTCAGAATCATTTTGTGGTCTGGTTTCAAAATTGCCTGATTCAATCTTTCTAATAGTTTCCAGAACAAGCTCAGCTCCTATCTTTGATAGTTTATCGTGAAGAGTTTGAAAATTATCATTATCATCTATTTCCACTTCTTTTTGAAGAATAATATTTCCAGTATCCACTTTTTCTCGAAGAAAAAAAGTTGTAACACCAGTAATTTTTTCTCCATTGATCAAAGCCCATTGGATAGGGGCTGCACCTCTATATTTTGGTAGAAGTGATGCATGAAGATTAAATGTTCCATATGCAGGGATTGAATAAACTTCAAATGGTAATATTTTATATGCAACCACAACCCCAATTTCGGGTTTTAATTCCTTTAAATCATTCTGAAATTTTTCATCTTTCAAACTTTCTGGTTGTAAAACCCTTAAGTTTCTATCAAGTGCAAATTTTTTAATCGGTGAGGGTTCCTTTTTTAATCCACGTCCTTTTTCTTTATCTGGAACTGTAATAACAGCTTCAATCTTATAATGATTATCAATTAAGATTTTAAGTGAAGGAACAGCAAAATCTGGTGTGCCGAAAAAAATAATCTTCATTTCACATAATTCATTTTCTTTAATTCTCTGTAAAACTTGTTTGTTCTTAAATTATGAATTATCAACTCACAAAAATACAAACCCGAACTTAATTTATACTTATCTGCAGCAAAAATAAATTCATTATAACCTGAGAAAACATTTTTGATTTCACGCAAAACAAGTCTGCCAAGATTATCGAAAATCCTTATTTCGGCAATGTAATCTTTGCTATTATTTACCTCTGGAATATAATATCGAATTTTAGTAGTCGAATTAAAAGGATTTGGAAAGACATCACTCATGTAAAAATTCGAGTTTTTAAGACTCTCATCATATCCATTTTCATTTAAAGAAATATAAAATTGTAAGTTTGAAACCGAGTTAATCATAATCTGATCATTTGCTTTTAGAACTACATCCTTATTGTCTTGAAATTTTAAATGGACAGACTTAAATTTTTTACTTTTCGAAAATTTAACTATAACTGGGAATAGATCAGTCTGAATTCTTAATGCTTTTTTCTCACCATAAAAAATTATATTAGATTCATCTTCAAATCTAACATCAAATATTTTAGATGGTGGTTGAGGAGGTAACTCAAAAAAAGATTTACTTACAACCTGATCCGATAGAAATACTCTTGCTTTTTGATTTCCACTTATTATCTCCAGATATTCAAACATATCGTAATCAATTGAATTTGTGAAATTACCTGATTTCAAGCCAGAGAGGCTTAAATGAAGCGTTCCATTTGAATTAGACTTAACCCAATAACCTTTCCCTTTTACAATTTGATTTGCGACTTCATATCCCTGATTATATTTATAAAAAGGTGAAATTAAAATTTCAGGAGGATCAGTCTGAATTGAATTAACCGGTATTATTCCATTAAGACCACCAATTAAATTCCAACCTTCTCTGATTGGAATAGAAATTTCATTCAATTGATTTCCTGACAAAGTAATGTTTTGTGGAACTGGAAATTTAAGCCAGTATCCAGAACCAACTTTTAAAGTATCTTTCTGGACATAACCGTTTTCATAGAAATAAGCATAGGAGTTAGAACCAGGAAACAAATTTTTATAGAACATATTATTTTTTTGTAATGGGACGGATAATAAATTCCATCCTTCGTCCAATGAAAATGTTGATGTTGGTTGAGTTTGAATTGTATCTTGTATTATTGCAATCCACACACTTCTTTGATTATTTTCCAAACGTGTCCAAATTGGATAAACTTTACCATTTAAAGCAGCAATTCCAGTATAATCACCAAAGAAAATTGATGAAGTTGGAGTAAATGGAGATTGAGAAACTTTGAACTCTATAAAAGTTTCACCACCATCAGTTGATCTTGCTACATAAACATCTGTTCGATTGTCAGAGTAATTTCTCCGGTCATAATAAACAATGTAGATGTAACCGGTGGCAGGATCAATTGTCATCCATGTAAAAAATTGATGTGTTTGTGTGTTATCCTGATTTACTTTTTTCGGAGATGACCATGTATTACCTCCATCAGTTGATTTAACAATGAATATATCAGTATTATTTGTTCCATTTCTTTGATCTGACCAGTTTACATATATATTACCACGATAGGGTGAATTGCTTATATCACAAGCAGTTATGGGCAAACCGTTACATCTGTAAATACCTGGTACATTAAAGTCCCAACCACCTGGAATAGAAGTAATAATTTTATCCGTACCCCAGGTTAAACCACCATCAGTTGATTTGTCAAAAACCAGTCCAAGTGGACCAGCCCATGCAAGATATATTTCTCCATTTGGACCAACTGCCGGAACTGCTCCCTCAACCGTATTATCTTCGTCAATACAATCACCCCCTTTGTCACTTACTCTTACGGGAGCAGACCACGTTATGCCACCATCTGTTGAACGAGAAAACAAAATTCTGGATGAATCCTGTGGATTTGAACTTCCATAAGAATCAAATTCCGTCCATGCCACATAAATATTATTCCTAAATGGACTATTTGTCCAATCAACTGCCAGCCATTCTTTATCCTGATTTCTTGAAGGTGGATTATATCCAATACCTACTCCACTTGACCAACTTATTCCTTTATTTGTTGATTTTTGAACAACTATTCTGTCAATCCAGTAGCCGCCACTTTGGGGGTTAGATAAGTGACCAAAGTAACAATGACCATTTAAATCAAAAACAACGCAAGGATCACCCCAAACACCAAGTGGAGAAGTTAAATTTCCTTGAGTCCATGTATATCCACCATCAGTTGAGTAATAATAATATCTAATATTAGCACCTGCTACAAGATTATTTTGATCTAATGGATTTATTGCAATACTTGTTTCATTTGGATCTGTACTTGAAGGTTGACTAACTCTAATATTAGGAAATTGTGCAAAACTATTTGAGAAAAGAAAACAGATAAGTATAAGAATTGTTCGCATAATTGTACCTGTTAATTTGTTTAATAAATAAATAAGCCCCTGAATCAGGGGCTTAAAATTTCTTATTTCATCAATATCATTTTTTTGACATCGGTGAATTTATCTGTGATTAACTTATAAAAATAAATACCAGATGAAAGATGCGAAGCATCGAATTTGATTGAATACTTGCCTTCGTTAAGTTCATTATCAACTAAAGTTTGAACTTCATTTCCTAAAATATCAAAAACAATTAGTTTAACTTTAGATTTTGATTGTAAAGAAAATGTAATAAATGTGGACGGATTAAATGGATTCGGATAATTCTGACTTAAACTGTAAGTAAAGACTGGTTTATCAAGTTTTTTAATTTTTAATTTTTCAATTTTTTGAGTAATCAAAATTTCATTCTTCCCATCGAGAAATTCTTTTAAGAATTTTCCATCATATAAATCCGAGATAAGATAAACCGAATTATCGCTTTCGGTTAATTTAATCTTTAACGGCAAAATAATTCCTTTTAAGGTAATCACATTTTCATCATCAGAAAAAGCATTATACATACCATCATTAAATCTAGCTTCAAAGATATCTGATGGTGCAGAAGGTGGTAATTCAGAAAGTTGGATATTTCTATCAAATTCTAATCTTAAGGTACAATTTTGTCCATCACCATTAATAAAAATCAAATTGCCGGGTAATTTATCATAATTCTTAAAACTTTGAAGTGAAGAGTTAATTGTTAAAGTTCCAGTTTGAGAACTCTTTATCCAGTATGCTTTACCTTTTTGCAAGGTATTAACCGGAACATATCCACCTTCGTAACCATAAATCTGGCCTTGAATAATATTTGGGGGATTAGTTGTAAGGGAATTAATAGATGTTGTTCCATTAATCATCCCTACTAAATTCCATCCTTGTTTCAAATTAATCGTTAATTGCTGTAAGTCCTGCCCGGTTAAAGTGTGTTCTTGAGATGAATTAAATTTCAACCAGTAACCTTCACCAACTTTTAATGTATCTCTAATTGAATAACCGTTGTCAAAGACATATGCATAAGATGTAGATGTTGGAAACAACTCAGATTTTCTAAAATCATCTACAATTAAAGGCACAGATACTAAATTCCATCCTGATGCTGTGCTAAATGTTGTTGAAGTAATTCCAGAAGATTGTTGATAACTTTTAATAACAATATCATCAATATACCAACCATCTTTCTGCACCGACCCATCGCTTTTCAAAAGGAATTGAATTTTTAAATTATTGCCAATATAATTCGAAAGATCCATTTCCTCTTTAACCCATGTCAACTGTGTCCCATCGTATCCTGGTTCACCTGAAGGTTGTGCACCTTTTCCTGAACCACTTTTAGTATATTTACCGCTCAATGGAATCCAGGTTGCCCCATTATTAGTTGATATACGAACCTGAGCAAAATCCCAACCACTTTCAATATCCCATCTTGTCCAGAATTCTAATTTTGCTGCATTTGATTGTGTTAAATCAATAGGTGAAACAGAAGTAACGTATGTATTGGCGTTATTTGGATAATTACCAGAAGGAGAATCTGTTAATGAAAATGAAGGACTATGATAACTTGAAGAAGTCAATCCCCAGGTGTTCATCAATTGCCAGTTTGAAATTCCATTTTCAAAATCATCACTAAAGACAGCTACTGGAGTTCCTACAATGATTGATGTTGTATCTTTCATTAAAACAGCACCATTCAAACTAATATATACAACAATTTTATGCTTTGAACCATTAATAATTGAATTACTAACTTTTATAAGAAGTGGATTGTTTTGATTTGTAATACTCGATCTTGCTAATAAAGTGTCAATGGAAATATACTGATTAGCCAATATTTGCAATTGAGGTGAAAGAGATTCAAATGTAAGTAAAACATTATAAGCGTGACTCAAACCTTTATTCTTTAATTCAACAACAAACTTTACAGTATCACCACCTTTTATTTGACCGTTATTAGTAATTAAATTTTTAGAAGCTAAACTCGGATATTCCCCAGCAATCCACGTATAATAAAGATTAGGTCGAATATTTTCTATAGCGAGTGGATAAATTCTTGATTGACTTGGCCAGAATCCATCAGATGAACTACCAACTTCGGGTGTCATTGCAAAAATCTTCGGTCTTACACTTACTGGTTCTCCATCGTACATATAATCATCAGAATTACCTCGAGTAGCATATCCAACTGTCTGCATATCTGTACCATATGTATATCTATTATAAGCTGTCATATCCCTTGCAAATTCACGAAATATAAGTGAATCTGGAGTTTCACGACTTAAAGCACCATAAGGATAAATTAAAAGATTGCCATAAGTGTGATAGTTTAAACATGCTCTAATGCCTTTAGTCAATAAGAAATCCCTCAATGCAGCAGTTTCAGGTTCGCTGAAAGGAGCAGTCCCTCTATAGGTTTCTGATGACGGAGATGTACTTGAACCACCGTTAGGTGCATCCCAATAACTATAGGGTCCAAAATTTCTATTTAAATCAACACCAAAACTTCCACTATTATTTCTTCTATTTTTTCTCCACATACCACCGCCTGAAGGATTTGAGGTTCTGTTATATTCGTACCCATCAGGATTTAAAACTGGAATAAAATAAATCTCCCTATTATTAACCAGATAAGTCACTTCTGGATCGATTCCGTATTTTTCGAGGAGATAGTACATATAATAAATAACCGTCATCATTCCCTGAGGTTCTCGTGCATGAGTTAAAGCTGTATATAAAACTTGTGGTTCATTTTCATTTAAATCAGGATTGTCAGAAATTTTTACCATCCAGATAGGACGATTTTCAATCGAATAACCAATTGGTACTCTTTCAGTAATTAAATTTGGATAAAGCATTTTCATTGTATCAAGTTCTGCAATGACTTCATTTAATGTATAGAATCCACCCATCGAGCCATATTGAAAACCCTGAATTCCATATTTTTCACGATAATAATTTTCATCAAAAAGCGCTTCTTTCATTTTAATTTTTTCATAATATTCATTCCAATCAGAAATTAAAATTTCAACATTAAGCCCCAAACTTTTTAGTAATTGTAATTCATCATAACTAACCCATAACTCTGGTTTATCAATGTTTTTTCTATCAAATTGGCAATTGATGTCAACACCAGATTCAATTAATTTTTGAAAATCTGAGTAATCATTAAGGTAAATTTTAACTTTCGCATACTTTGCCGTCTGAGCAAAAACTGAAAAAGAAATAAAAAATATTATAGAAAAAATTTTAAAATATTTCATATGAACCTCTTTATTTTAACAGAATGCATTTAACTAATTTTGAAAAAGAATTATATCTTATTTCAACAAAGTAAATTCCAGAACTCAGTTCATCAAAAGAAATTTTTTGTTTATGAAATCCTGCTTCTTGAAATTCATTTAAATTCGTCTTAATTCTTTCACCTAAAAAATTATAAACAGTAATGTTAACTTTACCACTTGTAGGAAGTAGATATTGAATTATGGTTGATGAATTAAAAGGATTTGGAAAATTTTGATAAACTGTAAAATTATCTGGATATTCAGCTCCTATTACTCTTAATTGATTAATGTTACTTTCTATCATTAAATAATTCTGGTTTTTTAGATCATACATTTCATTTGTAATATCATTCTTAAACAACAAAGACACAGGTTCATTATTTTCAATGGTAATCTTTACCGGAAATTTTATAGAGTTAAATTGGATAATTTGTTCTTCATTTAGCAATCCCGCTTCAAAATTATTAACAAATCTAATGTCTTTTATACCAGAAGGTGGAACTGGCGGAAGCTCAAAAGTTCTAACAGGTTTATTTTTTTTGTAAAGGAATAAGGTTTTACTAAAACCATCTTCATCGACTATATTTATTTTTATACAATCTCTATCATAAAATATTTCAGGAATTTCTCCTTTATTGCTTAATGTGTTATAATAAATAGTACCGCTCTGTGCTAATTTTACCCAATATCCTTTTCCAGATTGTAAAGTATTAGCAGCAAAATATCCATTTTCAAAACCGTAGAATGGAGTTTGAATTATTCCTGGAGGTGAAGAAGTAATTGAATTAACATTAACATTTTTATCAAATACTCCAATCAAATTCCAACCACTTTTTAAGTTAAGATAGTTTGTTGTGATAGTAAAACCACAAATCACTGACAAATGATTTGCAGGGAATTTCAACCAATACCCTTTACCAGGAACCAAAGAGTCAGAAATATAATAACTCCCATCATATGAATATGCATTTGAAATTGCATCTGGAAAAATTATCGATGGCGAATATGAGTTAGAATTCAAAGGAACAGAAACTAAATTCCATCCTTCAATTAGTTGAATTTCTTTACAGGTAGTAGTGGTTTGAGTCGTTGTCCCTTGTTTAAGTACAATATCATTGTTTGGATCAAATATTAATCCGGTTGGTTGTTTATTGAATAAAAAACTAAAAACCTGATTGTTAGTATTATTAAAAACTCTAATTAATGTATCTGTCCCATCTGCAAAATTTATTTTTAAAGTTAAAGGCATTTTAAAGAAGCCTGTGTTGGTTTGTGTTTGTCGCGCTGTGAAAGCAACAACCCATCTTCCAGGTGCAGTTGAATTTATACTATAAGTATTTTGATAAACTGGATGATTGGGAGTATAAATCCATTCATCAAAAAACCAGTTCATTTCTTGCTGAGCAACTTCACTAACAAGGTTAGCAAAATCCCTAATAGTAGCTGATTTATACCTAAACCTTAGAGTATCTGTCCCATAAACTTTCAAAACCTTAAAAAAAGTAGAATCACCAAGAACATACCTTAACATATGTAAGACACAGGCGCCCTTAGCATAAGTAATGGAGTAATTAAATAACGTATTTACATCAGGTGTCACCACTGCCCATTGAGGATTAGAAATTGCCCATCCAGGATTTCCAGAAAAATAAGAATTAGCATCACTCAATATATCATTCTTATATGAACTGTAACCATTTGTGTACTCATACCAGAGAGCTTCACAGTAAGTAGCAAATCCCTCGTTTAGCCAGATATCAGCCCAGGTTGCACAAGTAATCATATCTCCAAACCATTGGTGAGCAAATTCATGGGATATAAGATTTTCACCCCAACAATTTGGACATAAACTTGTCAAAGTTTGATTTTCCATTCCACCCCAAGCAAATTGGCTATTAAGAGTTGCAAAGCCATTTTTTTCGAATGGGTGCTCACCAAACAAATTCGAATATCGATTGATCATTTGCATGACTTTTGGTTTTATAGAGCTGACTGATTCTCCAGGATTATAATAAAATCTAATAGGAATAATCTCTTGAGTTGATGGTCTTATCCAATAAATTATATCAAGATTATAATTAACTCTCGCTGAGATAACAATTAAATATGTTGCAATTGGATCACGGCTAATCCAGTTGTAATAAATTGTATCCCCTGTTTTTATTGAATCAGCTAACCTTCCATTTGAACCGAGCTTAACATTTGACGGAGTTTTTGCTTTTAAATTTAAAGTTGCTTTATCGTAAGGTTTGTCCCAGCAAGGAAACCAATTTCTTGCTCCTTCAGGCTCGCAATCGGTAAAAACAAATCCGTTAGAAACATAGAATGCCCCATCACTAACATTTAAGTGTCGATATTTTATTTGTATCTGAAATACCTCACCTTTAGCGTAGTAACGATTTAAATTAATTGTTAATACATTTGATGAGTGTGTGTATGAGACTCCTGCGAGACCAATTGCATCTACAACAATTGAGTAATTACTTGCATCGAGTTTTATTTGATTGATTGATGTATCAGCTTTTATAGTAATAATTTCTACAGCACTGAATGATTTAGGATATGGACTAATAAAACAATTATAAATATCCAGTTCTAATTTATAATCTAATACATCAAATGAGTGAGTCGGTGGTGGAGAAGTAATTTCTAATTTTTTTGAAATATCCTTGTTAATTTTATTCTTATAACAGAATTCAGCTCCTTTATTGCCTGTATATTGTTGGGAAAATAAAAGAGCTGAATATGTCAGAATAACAAAAATAATTACTCTAAATTTATTCATAAATTTTTCTCATTAATTTGAATTTATTTAAGAAGGATCATCTTTTTAATGTCTCTAAAATTTTTAGCCCTGAGTTCATAGAAATATATTCCTGATGGTAAATTCGAACCATCAAAATTAATCGAATAAAAACCACTGTCAAGTTCCTCATCAACTAAAGTTTTAACTAATTGCCCTTGAAGATTATAAATTAAAAGAGAAATCTTAGATTTTTCTTTATTATAAAATTTAATATTCGTATTTGGATTAAATGGATTCGGATAATTCTGATATAATAAATAGTCTTTTAATGCAGTTTGTTTTCTTAACAAAATTGAAGAAACCGCATTGTTAATTTTTATTTTCTCACCTTTAGTCAAAATCGTTTCATTCAAAAAT
This sequence comes from uncultured Ignavibacteria bacterium, assembly GCA_937944105.1. Lineage (GTDB taxonomy): Bacteria > Bacteroidota > Ignavibacteria > Ch128b > Ch128b > Ch128b. Next base: position 40,913 of record CALDZP010000052.1, on the reverse strand, counting down.
CCAGATAATTCATATTGTAAAATTAATGGTTCATCAATTGATTTTTCATCAAGACTAATTTCTAAGTCTGATTTAATACCATTTAAATTCACAATACACTTATCTTCTAAAATATTGTTTACCAATGAATTATCAACAAACCGAACATCAAAAATACCCGATGGTGGTTGAGGAGGCATTTCATAATATTCTTTATCATATTTTTGACTTGTAAGATAAAGTCTGGCAGATGATTCATCAGTTCTAAAAATTAAAACATAATCCATATTATCAATAGAAAATTTTTTAAGCGCTGAGATTTTACTAGTCAAAGCGAGTGTTAAAATCCCATCTTGAGAGCTTTTTACCCAGTATCCTTTACCTTTTTCCAGCTGTTCTGAAGGAGAATAAGTACCATTAAATTCATAAAACATACTTGAAATAATATTAGGCGGTGATGTACTAATAGAGCTAGTTGGAATTATACCATTCAGTGCACCAATTAAATTCCACCCTTGTTTCAATTGAATTTGATAAGAATTAAATGATTGACCTGTAATAAATTGATTTTGCGGAGAATTGAATTTTAACCAGTAACCTTTGCCCAATTCCAATGTGTCTTTAATAACATATCCACTTTCATATGTATAAGCATATGAGACAGAAGTGGGAAAAATAATTGACCTTCTCCTATCAGAAGGATTTAAAGGTATCGAAAGTAAGTTCCACCCAGAATTTATACTAATGGATGTAACATTATATGAAGAGACTTGGGCATATTCTGATACTGTAGCCGCAGTAACCTGTGCAATTTTATGTGCATAATTCATATTCAAATATTGAAATTTATCATTAACTGTATGATACCTTGGATTAAATTCGAGATCGTATTCTATGACAAGAATTGCACCATAATTTTTCTGCTGAAAACTATAATGATCACTATATGGTTGGGAAGCTACCAATCGTGGTGTTAAAGAAATTCCATATTCATAAATATTATCAATCCAGGCATTAGCAATCTGTGAAGTATTTGCAACACTATTTGAATGAACATCAACTATGCCATCATTATTTGCATCATAAGCTGTCATATCTAAATTGATCACACCAATAATTGAATCGTTTCTATTTCGAGCTTGAGTAGCGTAATAATTACTCCCAACCAACCCCTGTTCTTCTTCGTCAAAACAAATAAATTTAATTGTATAATTAAAATTATATTGTGAAAGAACTCTTGCTAATTCAAGAACGGTCGCTGTTCCACTTGCATTATCATCTGCACCAGGAGCCGTAGTTCCAGGTGGCATATCATCGTAATGAGCACAAACAACAAAATATTTTTGACTATCGAAAAGTCCTTGCTTTGTAGCAATTACATTTTTGCCAGTTGAACTAAAAGATTCATATTGCACCTGTAATCCAAATGATTGAAATTTTTCATAGATAAATTGTCCAGCCTTATCGTTACCAGGTTGATTCTTATGCCTTGATATAATTGTATAAGGTGAACCCCCAATAATACAAGAAGTATCCCCAGAAAGCTGCCTTATATAAAGTGCAATTGAATCTTTATTAACTTGATTAACTAACTGAACAATTTGTGGATTTTGAGAAAATAATGTAGAAGTTATAATTAATAAAAATGAAAGATATATTTTGATGGTTTTCATTTTATTCTCCATTATTTTAAATAAACCATTTTTTTCGTTTCAATAAAATTTTTAGAAAGTAACTGGTAAAAGTAAATACCAGAGACTAAATTATTGTCACTATCGAAATCAAAATTTATAGTATGGATTCCGGGTTCAAATTCTCTATTAACAATTGTTTTAATTTCTCTGCCAAGAATATCTAATAATTTAATTATAACTCTATCTTTTTCTGGCACTTGAAATTTAATTGTTGTGGAAGAATTAAAAGGATTAGGATAATTTTGAAATAGTTCATAACTAAATTTGTTTCTGTTAACTTTGATTTTTAGGAGATCAGAAGACAGGTCTCTTAATTTAATTAATCCCCCTGACTTAAGAACACCTAATGTTTTTGCATTTTTAAAATCCTCGACTTCCACAGCTATATCATTGCTGGTATTTAGAGAAATTTCCAGTGGAAATTTTACATTTTGCAAGGAAATTAAATTTTCATTTTTCTCAGTTGAAACTTTTGAATCAATAAATCTAATATCAAAAGCATCTTTTGGAGGTATTGGTGGTAGCTCAGTATCAAAACCGGGATCAGAAAGAAATAATTCAAATGAATTTCCATTGCCATCAATAAAAATTAATTTGTCCAGATTTGTGAAATCTTTATAAATAAAATGTTCATTTGTTGATTTTGTACTTGAATTTAATGTTAAATATCCATTTTGTAATACTTTTACCCAATAACCTTTTCCTTTCTCAATCCTAGGGGAGTTAAAATAACCACCGTTATATCCATAAAATGGTGTTAAAATATTATTTGGTGGTGTGCTTGATACAGAATACACAGGAATTGTATTGCTAAGTGAACCAATTAAATTCCAACCAGATTTAACTGGAATTGTAATTCCAGTAAGTGGATTACCGGGTATTGAATAATTTGCTTGTGATTGAAATTTCAACCAGAAACCATACCCAGGAAAAATTGTATCATTAACCACATATTTTCCATCATAATAATATGCTTGAGATTCTCTATTATAAAATATATCACTTATTTTAATATTAGAATTCATTATTGGAACAGACATCAAATTCCATCCGTTGGTTACATTTACACTAACAAAATTTCCCACTCTGAATTCTAGTAATTCTTGTGGTGCTCTTTTAGGAAATCTTTTTATAATTTGACCATCTGCAGTCCTTGCCTCAAAGTAATACTTATATACTGCAGATTGACCATTCCCAGGAATATAAGCGTAAAAAGTATCGCCGGGTGCTTCCATCATTTGAATTGAATCACTTATTGAGCCCCTTCCCCAAAACAATTTTACTGACGCTGGATCAATCCCCAACCTTGAAGTTATTTTTGCGGCAATTCTATATGGTCCATTAACATTTGTTGAATCCGTCGGAGGTGTGTGAGAAAAAACGATATTAAAATAATTTACAGCTTGAAAGGCATTAAGTATACCCCATCCCATTTCACGATTGGGACTTGAAGAATTACTAGCTGTGTTTCTCATTGCATCACGAACTTGCATTGGTGTCAAATTTGGGTTTTCAGAAAGTATTAATGCAGCAACACCAGCAGCAAGAGGACAAGAAAAAGATGTACCACTTGAACTTGTATAACCGTTATCTGAGTTAGGTGAAGCAACTCTAACCCCACTACCCATAGCCATTACATCTGGCTTAATCCTTCCATCAACTGTATTGCCAACAGAACTAAAACTCGCTCTTGAACCACTCGATGTAACTGCACCAACTGCTATTACACTGTCACCATCTGCTGGAGCAACTAAAGTATTTCTTGTCGAATTATAGCCTTCATTACCTGCTGAATTAACTACAACAATTCCTCTTTTAACTGCTAAATCAGCAGCAATAGTAATGGGAACTGTATTTCCATCCATATGTGTCCAGTTATAACTTGGGTAAGGAGGATCAAATTCAAGATAACCTAATGAAGTACTTGTAACATCAACGCCAATGCTATCTGCCCATTCTAATGCTGCGATCCAATTATCCATTTCAATTGGTGTTTCACTTTCTGTGTTTTCTGTTTTGGCTAAAATATAAGTTGCACCAAAGGCTGGACCAATTAATTGTCCTTCTTTAAAACCTCCAATAGTTGAAAGAGTTTTAGTTCCATGGCTTCCTTCACCCATTCCTCCCTGACCATCACCAACATATGGACGATTATTAACAAAATCCCAGGTTGCGATAATATTCATGTTTTGAAAAACTTCATGGCTAAGTCTATTAAATCCTGCATCCATTAAACAAATTCTAACTCCCTGACCATAATTACCTGTATTGTGGACTGCAACAACATTAATTTGCTGGTTTTGTGTTAATGATGCCCCGTAATTAAACACATTAATATTTAATGGCGAATATTGTTCCTGATTTTTTAATTCATTTTCAAACTTTAAATCTTCTTCAACAGGTTCAGGTTTTTTTCTGAATCTTTCAACTAATTCAATTTTCTTAACAAATGGTAAATTTTGAATTTCCTTAATTTGATCTGGACGAACTATTACACTTATTGCATTAAACCATTTTGATCTGTGTTTAATTTCTATAACCATATTTTTTATTTGATTTATATATTCTTCATTTACTGGTAAATCATCAAAATCTATTAAAGAATTTTGAGGTAAAACTTTCTTCCTCCTTTCTATGGATTCATTACTAATAATTAGCTGGGGATTCGTAAAAAATCTATTAATATCATTACCTTTATTAATAAAATAAACCCACACTTTAATTGAGAAATCATCTGGTAACGAATCAAGAATAGATTTCAAATGTATACCTAATTTATCACCAGACCAGATCAAATTTACAGTTGAAATGAAGATAATAAAAAGATATACTTTCCTCATAATTTACTCACCTTATTTTATTTCATAATATTATAACGAAAGCCCGATCAACGGGCTTTCGTTTCATAAACCAGAATTATCCTAAAATTTCATCTGGCTTATTTCAGCAACATCATTTTCTTAATAGTAGAGAATTTACCAGAAGAAATCTTATAGAAATACACACCCGATTGCAAACTTGAGGCATCGAAAGTAACTTCATGATAACCTTTCTTCAAGTAACCATTCAATATTGTTCCGATTTTCTCACCAACAACATTATACACTTCTATCGATACATTTCCATCCTCTGGTATTCCAAACTTAATCCTTGTTGATGGATTAAATGGATTCGGATAGTTTTGATATACAATAAATTTATCAGGAACCAAATCTGATTCGTCATCAACATTAACAAATTTTACCAATCTTAATCTAATTGTATAAACACTATTACTTCTCACAGAATCGCCACCTGCACCATATGCCCATACTGCCCATTGGCCAGTAACTGTAGTATCAGTTGGATATTCTGGTTTAGAGAACAAATTGAACAATTGATACTGTCTTATCGTAAACACTGAATCTGTTCCACCATTATTGGAAGGTGAATCAAGCATAAACGGTGGAATAGTTGGTACACCCATTCTCATCCTGTATGCGACTGCGTTTCTTGCTTTGTACCATCTGAATGTTACCACACTAGAATCATTCTGTCTTGCAGTAATTAATGCATTATTTATTGGACCAAACAAATTAAATGTACCAAGGGCAGAGCCAGGGAAATAATTAACGGTCATTTTCAATTTATTTAACAATGTATCAACTACTATTATTTTAGCAACCCCAGAAACAGTTGTATCAAATCCAGGAGTAAATGATTCAAATCTCGCTGTCACATCAGCAGGTAAATAGAGATTTAATACAATTAATTGTCCACTGCCTCTCTGGAATTTCAATTCATGAACTTTAATTGATGGAACGCTTGTTCTACCTTTTCTATAATCATATGCTAAACCTTGACCCAATTGTAGACCTATATCATCACCAATAAATCTTCCATCCAGAACACCAGCAGGTGGAACAGGAGGCAACTCTTCTTCACCAAATTGTGCATCTATACTATCGCTTGCAAGTGGATCCAAACCAAATCTTAATAATCTGCTGTTCTCATTATCAGAAACAACCATTGGTAAATCTACACTAGGTAAAGTGTAAGGAGCTTCAGCAATTTCAAAGAATCCATCTGAATCATCGAATTTTGTCGAGTCGCTTTGTGACATTACTCTTACTTTATACTGGTTTCCTGTTACTGCATCAGATGGAATTTGAACCGCAAAAACACCATTATTCAATACATTATTCGCTAATTCAAAATATGTTGCTCCTCCATCACTGGAGACTCGAATCCTAACTCTCGAATCAAAATCATAAGATTTCCAAGTAATCAATTGCCACTGTCCTTTATAGTATTTTTCACCTCCATTTGGTGAAAGTACGGTTACAGTACCTGGGATAGGACCAAGTTCATGTATCTTAAATCCAAACAATCTATGTGGTACTCCTTGCGAACTTCCACCAAGTGTAACTGTATTAGGTTCGAATTGATCTGATATCCACAAACCACCACCTATTGCACCATCAGGTAATATATTCGTCACATTGATACTATCTATCCTCTGACCATTTGATGGATTAATTTTCCACAAAACTTTTGGATCAGTTGCAGTACCACCGCTAAATATCCACAAATATGGACCACCTGGAGAAAGAGTATCATATGCATTACCAGACATTCCGGTGAATCCATGCTGAGAAGCTGGAATTGTATAAAGTGTTGCACCTGTTCTACTTACTAAAACTATATCTGTAGACCAGTTTGCAATCCAGAAAGCATTTTGAGCCGCATTATAAGAAATTCCTCTTACAGCAATTGGAGAAGTAAATGCAGCCGTTGCATTAAATGTGGTTCTATCAATCCTATATACTGTTGTCGTATTATTGCTACCATATAGATATTGTCCATCAAATGCTAAATCACGGAAACCACCACTTGGTAAACCAGTTACTGTAAATGAGTCAATTTGAGTTCCAAGCTTATTAACTCTAAAGATCTTAGGTTCATTCCATCTTGTTATATAGAAGTATTCACCATCGAACTCTGAACCATAAAGAGAATATACACCAGGTGCCAAAGCGGATACATCATAATTAAATTGTAGTTGTGGTCCCGGTACGCCAGTACTAATTGTAAATACATTATCACTAACATCAAAAACGGCAGGATTTGATGCATCTGAAACTTTAACAAGACATTGATTTGATGGAGTATTTGGTATAACCCAATTATATACTCCTAATGTTCCTTCAATATCTTTATCTAATGACTCAGCATCATTATTAATTTTTCTTTCTGTCAATGCAGGAACGGTTGCAATGTAATTCCAGGAAGAACCGTTATTAGTTGAATATTCAAGCTTAACATTAGATACAGCTTGAGCATTCCAGACAATTTGCCTTGTCGAACCAACAGGCCAATTTTCACCACCATTAGGTGAAACAACAACAACTTGTGGTGTAACTGGTCCTCTGAAGTATTTAACAATATATCCGTTAGCTCCAACTGCATAGCCAACTGCATTTTGTCCACCTAAACTCTTGAAACTTAAGTGATATAATGAAGCACCTGCAGTAAATCCTGTTGACCAATTTGTACCATGATTGCTTGTGTAGTAAACAGAATTTCCAGCAGTAAACCAGAATTCATCACCACCAACTGAGGTCATACCTAGAATATTACCTGTTGCTGGTGTTGAAATAGAAAGCCAGCTATTTCCACCATCGGTTGAACGATTTGCGGTACCAGTTGCTGAACCGACAATTCCTTTTTGAGCATTTCCAAAAGCAACAGAATAACTATTCAAAACAGTTGTTGGTGCGAAAGTCCAAGTTGCTCCTCTGTCAGTTGATTTATATACTCTTGTATTGTTCGTACCAAACCATACATAATCTCCAACATTCCAGCCTGAGTTATTCCATCCGTACTCTCCACCCGCTTGAGGAACTGTTGCAGCAGATGTCCAAGTAAATCCACCATTGGTTGTTTTTAGTAAAGTCCAGTTACCACCCACTGGATCACCTTGTGCAAAACCATTCATATCATCAAACATAATTATCACATTAATGAATCCACCAGCTTGAGTAAATACATCTGTCCAGGTTTGACCACCATTTGTTGTCAAGTGAATTTTAGCGTCAGTTGTACCATTTGTAGCAACGAGTGCCTTTGTAGCACTAACTCCATAAATTACATGAGCATCAACTGCTCTTGGTGATGTTACAGTTGTCCAAGATACACCTCCATTCGTGGTCTTTATTACTGTACCACCAGTACCTGTAGCCCAGGCAACATTAGCATCAACAGTTGACACACTATATAGCGCTGCAGTTGTTCCACTATTTTGAACAGTCCAACTTTCACCTATTACACCCTCACTAATCGTAAATGTACCATCACTTTCATCATACAGAGATGGATTAGAGGCATCAGAAACACGTACTTTACATTGTGTAGATGGTGTATTTGGAATTACCCATGCATAAATTCCAAGTTCACCTTCAATAACACCATTAGGATCTTTAGGTGAATAACCATCAAGTTTCACTCTTTGAACTTTTGATGCAGGGACTGTAGCAATATCAATCCAGCTAGCACCATTATTAGTAGTATACTGTAATTTCACATTTGAAATTAATTGAGCATTCCAGATTATATTTTGTGTCGAGCCAACTGGCCAGTTCTCACCACCATTTGGTTGAACGACTTGAACAGAAGGCTGTTGAATTTGTCTTCTATATTTTAATACAAGTCCACCAGAACCTACAGCCCAACCTACAGCAGGTTGATTTTCATATGTTGAAGTCGGAACAAAATATAGGTGATATATACTGCCTGCACTACCATAACTCATTGTCCAATTATTACCAGCATCTGAAGTTTTCCAGACTGAACCACCAGCCGAAACAAAGAATTCGTTATTCGAAACTGTAGCTATTCCAGTAACTGCTGCTGTTGTAGGTGATGGAATAGCATTCCAGCTTGCACCACCATTTGTAGAACGATTTAATATACCACCAGAAAAACCTGATAGTCCTACAAGATTGTTATCAAATGCAACTGCATAAGAACTTGTGGATGTAGTTGCTGCAAATGACCAGTTAAGACCATTATTTGTGGAGTAATATATTCTTGAATTATTTGTACCATACCACATATAACCAGATTTATCCCACCCTGAGTTATTCCAACCATATTCACTTCCAGCTTGTGGCACTGTAGCTAAAGATGACCATGTTAAACCACCATTGGTAGTTTTTAATAATACCCAGTTTCCACCAACAGGATCACTTTGTGCCCAACCATTGTTAGCATCAATCATTCTAATTACATTTAAGAAACCGCCAGTAATTGTATGAACATCAGTCCATGTTTGACCACCATTAGTTGTCATATGAATCTTTGCATCTGTTGTACCACTGGTTCCAACAAATGCTTTGTTATCACTAACTGCCCAAATTACATATGCATCAACTGCTCGAGGTGGAGTCACTGTTTGCCAGGTCTGACCACCATTTGTTGTTCTGATTACAACACCTCCAGCACCACATGCCCACGCAACATTTTCATTTACAGCACTTACTGAATATAATTCAGCTGTTGTTCCACTATTTTGAACAACCCATCCTTCTGACATTGGTGCCGATATTGTAAAGAAATTGTCACTTACATCAAAAACAGCCGGATTTGATGCATCTGATACTCTAACTTTACATTGATTTGAAGGAGTATTAGGAACTACCCAGTTGTAAACTCCTAAAGTACCTTCAATATATGAATTTCTATCCTTTGGATGTTTATTTGCTAATTTTACTTTATTTGTGGTTAGTGCAGGAACAGTAGCAATATTAATCCAATTTGCACCACCATCTGTTGTATATTCGAGTTTAACATTAGATATTCCTGTCGCATTCCAAATTATTTGATAGGTTTGACCAACAAATAGATTTTCACCTCCATTTGGTTGAATTACTTGTACGGAAGCAGGAGCAGGAGTATAAGTTAATGTAATTTTTAATTTATTTAGAATTCCAGGATTAGGAACTGTAAATTTACCAGCACCACTCATTGGAACATTGACAATTCCACCACCAAAGAAATCTTGTAATAATCCAGTTACATTAGGTGGTAAATACCAGAACAATCTAAGTGAGTCGCCACTGCCCATTTGATATTGAATCTCATGTATCTTATTACCACTAAATGAACTTCCACCTTGACGATAATCTTTTAGAGTTCCTTGTCCAAGTTGCGGAATTCCAATATCCGTTCCAACAAATCGTCCATCGAAAACTCCTGTTGGTGGAGGTGGTGGTAATTCAGCTTCACCTAATGCTAAATCAATTCCATCTGTTGCAGCAGGATCTATACCATAGTAAAGACCAACTGATGATTGACCATCACTAATAACAAAAGGATTATCCATATAAACAAGTTTATTACCTTGAATTGTAAATGTGCCATCTGATTCATCGAAAACTGCAGGATTACTAACACTCTGTATTTTAAGTTTCCATAGATTAGATTCAGGCGTATCGTAACCTATATCTGTACCATAAACTCCAGTGTTTTCAAGGCTATCTTCTACTACCAACCATGTTGAACCGGCATCTGTTGATGCTAATAACCTCACCAATCCAGAAAAATTAGATTTCCATGCAATAACAACATTTGAACCTCTCTTAAACACCTCACCACCATTTGGATACAATAACTTCAATTCTTGGGTAACACCTGCAGAATATGTATATGTAATCTTTAATTTATCATATAATGTGGGATTAGTTACAACATACGAACCAACACCACTCATTGGAACATCAATTTCATTTCCTGTCACCAAATCTTGCAATCTTCCAGTTACATTAGAGGGTAGATCCCAGTAAATAGTGATTGCATTAGAATTTAACCTTGCAAGTTGACTTACTTGATATTTAATTTCATGAATTTTTTGTCCATTAAATAAACTTGAACCTTGTCGATAATCTTTTGTAACTCCATTTCCCAACTGAGGAACACCAATATCTGTTCCAATTAATCTTGCATCAAAAACTGTTGATGGAGGAACAGGAGGTAATTCATATTCCCCTAAATCTGAATCTATTCCATCCGTAGCGGTAGGATGCAAACCTGTTCTTAATCCTTCAGCATAAATTCCATCAGAAACAACCAACGGGAAATCTACTTCAGGATTTGTTCCTGTTACAATGTTGAATGGCTCACTCAAATCAAATATAGATGGATTATTCGAAGATTCAATTTTTAATATTGCATTATTAAGAGGAGTTTGCGGAGTCATTAAGGAATAGAATCCAGTATTTGGAATGTTAGAGGCTAAAGGACTAAATGTGTTACCACCATCAGTTGAGACTAAAATGTTTACATTACCTAATAAATTAGCGGATTTCCAAACTACAATTTGTTTTGAATTTGTCAATAAATTTTCTCCACCCATCGGATATAAAATTGAAATACTTGCAGGTAATGCTGTTGAGCCAATTTTGTAACCTGTGATAAGGTGAGGAGTCCCTTGATTTAATACACCTAAAGTAACGCTCCCTAAATATGCTTTATCTGTGCAAAATACACCACCACCAATTGCACCTGAAGGTAAGTGATGTGTTATCTTAAAACTATCTACTTTTAATCCCGTACTTGCATTAATTTTGTATAAAACTTTTTCAGCAGTTGGATTACCACCATTTAATACCCATATAAAGTTTCCACCACCTGATAAAGTATCATAAGCTAAACCTGACATACCAGTTAATCCATGAGAAGCTGCAGTAATCGTTTGTAAGGTTGTACCAGTTCTACTAACAAGTCTTAAATCAGTATTCCAATTAGCTACCCAGAAAGCATCATTTGCTTTGTCATAAGCTATACCGCGTACAGAAATTGGAGATGTAAATGCAGTTGTTGCTGTGAATGTATTAAGATCTATTTTATAAACCGTTGTCGTTGCAGTGCTACCATACAAAAATTCGCCATCCCATGCAAGATCCCTCAAACCTGATGTTGCAGACAGACCAGTGATAGTAAATGAATCAATAGAGGTTCCTGCTGAATTAATTCTATACAGTTTATTTTCATTCCATTTTGAAACATAAAAATAATTGCCAGCATATTCTACGCCATAAAGCGATAAACCACCAGGATATAAGTTACTTATATTATGAACAAAATCCTTATATAATTCGTCTGTTACATTTACGATCTTTTTTAACGTATCATTTTGTGGATTTAAATCACCGGATAAAGTAGTAAATGCAATTACCTGGTATTGTCCTTTTGAAGAAGGAAGCCAGTTTGAAAAGTCAAGCACTGCCGATTCACCTGTATTTAAAGAACTAACATTTAAAACTTGATGATAACCACCTGGTTCAATCATTAGATGTGCTTGAAAGGTGCCTGTTGGATTAGCACCAAAGTTTTTAACAACTACTTGAGGAATGGAACCAAGGGTTGTTTCCAAATTTGTTGGTCTATTTATTGCAAATACACCAGCATCTAAAGCAACTGGGGTCTCAACATAAACGCTATCTAAGTAAAATCTAAATTGATCTAATTCTTTATATCTAAAAGCAATGTAAACGTTTTGACCTGAAAGTGAATTAAGTGAAATCTGGAATAGTTCAGGAGTTGTTCCGGCTGGCATAATAGTTGTCAAGTAAGTGTAACCAGAAGGTGGTACACCACCAGTTGTGGAATAGTAAATTTCTACTGAATCAAAGAAGGAAGTTGATTGTCTTTTTGCATAAAAATTCAAAAAAGCACCAGGATTAACAGTAAATTGAGGAGTAATCAACCAATCGTCGTTCCTTAAAGTCGAAGATTCCCACCTAATTGATGCAGATGCAGTTCCAAAAATTGGTGTAGTTGTATATCTTGTCCAGGTATTTGTTCCCCCATCCAATTGATGAACAGCCCAACCTGTCGGTGGAAATGTTGTTCCTTCAAATCCTTCAGACCAGTTTATTACACCTAAAGGTTTATAATTCACAGATGATGGAATTGATATCTGTATTGCACCATTTTTCTCAATTTCTTGCTTATAATTTGGATTTGAAGTAAAAAAACTTTCTGCATACTGGCTATAAGCCATGCTGAAGAAAGTTATTACCAAAACAAGAGATAGAAATATTCTTTTCATAGACTCTCCTTTATTAATTTTTAATGTTAATCCCGTGCATTCTTCAGGAATGCACGGGTTATTAACTGAATTAAAATCATTTTCACAATAAGATTTTAATACTTTCATTACTTCACCAAAATCATTTTCTTAACATCAGTCCAATTTGAAGTCTTAATTCTATAGAAGTATACACCAGAAGTCAAGTTTTTCGCATCAAAATTTATTGTATAATAACCGGCCTTTAATTCGCTATTAATTAATGTTATAACATGCTCACCTAAAATATTATATACTTCAAGTAGAACTTTAGAATTTTCTGGTAATCCAAAACGAATTACTGTTGATGGATTAAATGGATTTGGATAATTCTGACTCAATTCATATTGCTTTGGTATTACAATCTTTTGTAAATGTAATTGAGATAGTTGATTTGCTGTTACAACTTTCTCTTCTCCATTTTTAATTATCTCATCATAAATCTTGCCATCCAAACCGTCTGACATTCTAAAGACATACTCTTCATCAAAGTTTTCTAGTTTAATACGTATTGGATAATCCAATGAATTAAGTGAAATAATATATGATCCAACTGATAGATCTTCTACATATTTATCAGTAGTAAATCTTACATCATACGCTCCAGAAGGTGGAACAGGAGGCAACTCAAAATTAAATCCAATCTTTTCGCTTTCTGTTAGATATAATCTTGTCTGATTTCCACTTGCATCAGTAACAATTATAGTTGGCCATTTTTCATTTACATTTTCCACATAAATATCTTTACCAAGGACTTTAGGATAAGTTGTTCTGAGTAATAGAGTTCCATTTTGTTTTACTTTAACCCAGTATCCTTTGCCCTTTTCAAGTTCAGTTGCCTGTGAATAACCATTGTTATATTCAAAAAATGGAGATTGTATTATACCAGCTGGTGAAGTTGTTACACTTGCTACGGGAACAGATTTATATGTTGCACCAATTAAATTCCAACCTTTTACAACTGGTATAGCCAATTCATAATTTGCAAGTCCCTGGAAAGTATGTTGTTGTTGTTGAGCAAATTTTAACCAGTAACCTGCTCCAACTTTTAATGAATCATGCTTAACATATCCTAAATCATTATTAAATGTAAATGCATTTGAGGTTGCACTTGGGAATAATCCACCTTTACTCATATTACTCATGTTCAATGGTACCGAAAGCAAGTTCCAACCACTTGATGTAAAGAATGATACAGTTTGTGGCGTATTAACATTTATAAATTGGAAATTGATATTAAAGACCGTATCGATTCCAACTGTTGTATCGACAAATGCAACAGGTGGATAAAATCCTGATGGTGCATTTGCTTCAACTCTATAATTTCCAGTATATAAACCAGCGAATGTATAATTTCCAGTTGAATCTGTTACATAAGTATTTAACAAATTACTTCCAGGCATTTGATAGAGTTTAAGTGTAACTCCTGCATTTGAGCTTGCCCCAACTAGAGTTACACTACCAGATATAGCACCTGATGGTGGAGGTTCAGGAGTAAATAGATATTTAACTGTATTTTCAATTAACTTTTTAGCGGATACGACATCTGTCATACCACCAATATTGAATGTAAAGAAAACATTATCAGCACTTAAAGGATTCGGATTTTTGTCATTAACTATTATTCCACCACTATCTGGGAATGTTGACCAGGTACTAACTGGGTAAACTCTTGCGCCTGGCATAACGGTCATTGCATCACGTTCACCAATACCTGTACCTGCAAATCCTAAATTGTCCGGGATTAAATTTGGATTAGAATTAATTGGGTGAGAAGCAATTTTCTTATTAAGAAATCCACCACTTACATCACTAACCCAACGATCAGTAAATAAAACTTGTTGGCGGAATAATTGATCATTAGTACCAGTAGACCGATAAGCATAACCTACTTCACCACCTTCAACTAATGTTTTCTTGCCAGGAGTATTTGCAAAGTTTCTAATAGCATCTCTCTTGCTCTGATCATTAAATTGAACGCCTGTTTTTGGTCCAGCTGAAAGAATTAGAACATCATATTCCATCAATACGGTTGTATCAAGATTATTGAAAGTGACTAAATCTGCATTATATCCGAGAGAATCAAGTGTATTCTTAAATAAATTAGCGGACAAACCTAAAGGACTCGTTAAATCAAAAGTCCCTTGTTTTTCATTAGATATTCTTCCTTCATAAGTTGCATCATCATCCACAACTAAAATATTTCCAAGTGTAATTGGCAGGTAAGCATTAATCGTTAAACTACCGCCATTTGGTAATAAAGTATCAACACGAACAGCTTTGAATCCTTGTTTCTTAAATTGGACAACAATATTCCCAGGATTTACACCGGTTAATTGATAATTTCCTGCGGAATTTGTTGTAGTAACTTTATCTGGTTGGTTAAGAATCTTAACCTCAACACCACTAAAATCTGTTTGACCTTCAAGTTGAACGGTACCACTAACTGTACCTGTAACTAAAGGAACAAATGTGAAGTTAATTCCACTTAATTGTTGACCACTTCCTAATGTTGTATCAATTTTTTGCGAATATGGGTAGAAATTAATTGGAGCAATGGCAGTGATTCTGTATGGTCCTGCGTATAATGAATCAAATGAATAACTTCCATCTGGTGCTGTGAAAGTAGTCTTTGTTACTGTTCCTGATAGCCTAACTTCAACACCGCCACTATTTGGTGCACCTTGCAAAGTTACATTTCCTGAAATTCTACCAAGTGGTGCACTTTCAATATTGAATAAGTAAGCTACAACGTTTTCAATTAATTTCTTTGCTAAAGATTGATCTGTTATTTGAGATATGTTAAATGTAAAGAAAACATTATCGGCGCTTGCTGGATTAGGATTTTTATCATGAATTATTATTGAACCACTGTCAGGAAAAGCACTATATGTTCCAGCGTGATATATTGTCTTAGGTTCCCAATCAACTCGCATTGCATCACGTGTATAAATTGATGTTCCTGTAAATGCTATGTTATCTGGTAAGGCATTGGGAACATTCCAGATCGGGTGATCTGGTAATCTCTTCTTCAATGTTGATGTGGTAGCATCACTAACCCATCTACTTGTATATAGAACTTCTTTTCTAAACATCGAATCAGCAGTAGTTGAAGTACTTCTGAAGAAGTATCCTAATTCACCACCTTCTGCTAATGTTTTTCCAAGTTGTGTTGCGTATCTCCTAATAGCTGTTCTTTTACCAGCGTCGTTGAAAATGTTTGTTGATTTAGAACCAGTTGATAAGATAACAAGATCGTAGTTTGGTAGAGAATTCGTATCTAAAGCAGCAAATGTTACTAAATCGGCATTATAACCGAGAGAATCAAGAACAGACTTAAATAAAGTTGCAGAAGCACCAAGTGGTGTTGTCAAATCTGCCTGATCTTGTTTTTCACTACTAATTCTATCAGCTAATGAAACATCATCGTCAACAATTAAAATATTTCCTAAAGTCGGTGTTAATGTAACATTAATAACAAGATTACCACCATTAGCAAGAATTGTATCTTTAGTTTTGCTTCCATAACCTTGTTTAGAGAATTTTACCAGAACCTGGCCTGGCATTACACTATCAATTTGGTATTGCCCTAATGAATTTGTTGTAGCTTGTCTACCTGGTCGATTTAATACTTGAACAAGAACTCCACTATGGTCCGTTTGCCCTTGTAGTGTAACCTGTCCTGAAATAGTTCCCGGAAGAATTGGATTAAAAGTGAAATTAACGCCTGATATTGTATTATTATTTACAACAGTATCAACATACTGACTATAAGGGAAATAACCCGAAGGAGCAAATGCCGTAATTCTATAAGGACCATTATATAATCCTGTAAACGAATAACTTCCATCATTTGCAGTAGTTGTGCTCAAATTAGCAGTTCCACTTAATGTAACAGTCACACCACCATGATTTGTAGCACCAGTAAGTGTTACAACACCAGAGATAGAACCAGTAGGTGGAGATTCTA
This sequence comes from uncultured Ignavibacteria bacterium, assembly GCA_937944105.1. Lineage (GTDB taxonomy): Bacteria > Bacteroidota > Ignavibacteria > Ch128b > Ch128b > Ch128b. The sequence goes on along the minus strand of CALDZP010000052.1, from coordinate 24,163 downwards.
CGGCCATTAAATATTCTGCTGTGTTTTCAATTAATTTTCTTGCTGCAACCTGATCATTCATAGAGCTAATACTAAATGTGAAGAAAACATTATCAGCACTTGTTGGATTTGGATTTTTATCATGAACGATTATACCACCACTATCTGGATGTGTAGACCAAGTACTTACAGGATAAACCCTGGCATTAGGTAAAACTTTCATCGCATCCCTTATACCAAATCCAGTTCCACTAAAGCTCAAGTTATCAGGTATAGTATGTGGGTAGTTATTAATTGGATGAGATGATAATTTTTTATTTAACAATCCCGCAGAGACATCGCTAACCCAGGCTTCAGTAAATAAAACTTCCTGCCTGAATAATTGGTCATTAGTTCCTGTTGATCTATAGAAATACCCAACTTCACCACCTTCTACCCAGGTCTTCTTTCCTGGCATTTTAGCGAAGTTACGAATTGCATCTCGTTTACCTTGATCATTGAAAATTGATGTAGTTTTAGCACCTGCTGACAAGATTACTATATCATAATTAGCTAATTGATTGGTGTCTAAATTAGCGAAAGTAACCAAGTCTGCTAAGAAACCGACACTATCAAGTGTAGCTTTAAATAGATTAGCAGATGCACCAAGAGGAGAGGTTAAATCTGCTTTATATTGTCCTTTTTCTGAACTAATTCTACCTGCTTCTGATACATCATCATCAACAACTAAAACAATCCCTCTAGTTTGTATAATATTAAATTTATAATAACCACTTGCTGGAAGATAAGTGGTATTATGATTGTCCGAAATATCCCTTGCAACTACACGATAGAATATAGAATCCCCAACAGATATTTCAGTTGTATCTGAATTAAACAAGCCTTCCCATTTATCATTACCTTGATAGGATAAATTAAATCTCTTAAAATTCACCTGACTATTTCTGTACCATTCTACCCAAACACTATCAACACCAATATTATCAGTTACTGTTGTTCTTACTAAAGCTGGCCATCGAATAAAAGCTTGATTTCCCAGAGCTGTATGTGAAATGACAGGATAATCAGTATCAGGAATAATCATGAATTTATTAAATGAATTTGCGTCAGGATGATAACCGTAATTTGGGGTTGTTGCTAAATCTTTTGCAACAATTCTATAATAGACAGTATCACCAACATTCAACAAAGAAGAACTAATGTCAAATACATTACTATATAGATTATTGCCCTGTGGATTTAATTTAAATTGTCTATTGGAACCATTCCAATTAACTTTATATACAACCCAGGCAGAATCAATTCCAATATTATCAGTAATAACAGCAGAGACTTCAGGGGGCCATACTTCTCTATATTGATTTGGCAAAACAGTATGAGTTACTACAGGTGGTTGATTATCAATAGCTGCTTCAAATTGAAATACTTCTTGAGGCGCACCCCCTGGTAAAGTTGCAAAACTTCCTACACTATCTTTTGCATAAATATAATATTGATAGATCGCAGGTAGCCCATTCCCTGGAATATTTGCTACAAAACTATCTGCAGCGACCCTTGACATTAGAAGAGAATCAAATGCCCCAGTTGTTCCTCTTCTCCAGTAAACTTTAGCTTGTTCAATTCCTACACTTCCGGTAATTCTCGCCCCGACTGTGTATGGACCATTTAAATTTTCTGTATTTGGTAACTTTGTATGATTAATTTGTATGAAAAATACTTTTGCAGTAAATGCTTGATGCCATCCGTAACGATTATCATTCCAGAAAGGCCAGACCACTCCATTCTTAGCAGTTATTCCTATATAATCACCCTGATAACCAGTTGCTAGTCCTGCAATAGCTCTTGGGAGATGTGCTCTATCAGATACCTTAATATCTTCCCATGTATTTCCACCATCAATTGAACGTGATAAGTATACTTCAGTTGAATCATTATTAGGATAATTTCTACTATCATAGTAAACGATATTAACTGAACCATCAGCAGGATCGACTGCAATTGCAGGGAACCATTGATCTCTATTAGCAGGCTCAGAATTTACTTGAATTGGTGAAGACCAGGTTGCACCAAAGTCAGTTGACTTGACTAAGTATATATTTGGTGCCTGCCCTGCTGCAGGTCTTGCTGCATAGGTAATATAAATCCAACCTCTTCGTGGTCCATTACTGTGATCTACTGCAATATATGGGAATGAATTAACACGAATTGTATTTCCACCCTTTGTAAGGTTACCTCGAATATCAAATATATTCTGAACTACAAAAGTCTGTGTCCAGGTTTGTCCACCATTCGTAGATTTGGCAAAAGCTACATGAGAAGATGTTAGTGTACTTGTTGGATAATGCGTGTACGCAGCAACAACATCTCCATTAGTTCCAACTGCAAGATTTACACCTTGATGTAAATACCCTGCAGTTCCACTCATATTTACTGGCGCAGAAAAAGATAAACCACCATCAGTTGATCTTGAAAATTCTAATTTACGATAATTAGGATCAGTACTTTGAAATTCGGTATATGCAGTATAAATATATCCGTAATATGGAGAGGCTGGATTTACGTCAATAGCAATCCAATTCTTATCTTCATCGGGCCCTGGATTTGGTACAGCAACTGGAGTAGACCATGTTAAACCATTATTGGTGGATTTTAAAGTAACTAAATCGCCTACTGTTGAGCTATATTCCAGGGTATTAAAATACATATTACCATATTGGTCAAATGCTACAACCGGATCCGAGCGATACATTCCACTTGGTTTATGTGGAAGTGAATCACTACCATACCAAGTTTGTCCACCATTGGTAGTAACATAGTAACCTTGATTTACATATGTTACCGTAGAAGAGTTATTGGCAGCGTTTGATCCACCGAGTAAGATATTTGGATTATTCGGATTAACTGCAATATGAACCTCAGATTGTGTCATGCCTGAATTTGGCCAGACTCGAATATTTGGATATACTGTATAAGTTTTATCAGCGGTAACGGTTCTTATTGGTTTTATTCTTTGTAGATCTTTTTGAATTTCATTGAAATCAATTTTTATTTCTTCTTGAACGTTACCCTTAATCGGTTCGATTTTTAAAAATGGTTTACTCCATCTTTCTTCATCTTGCGAATAAATGAAGGAGTTGAAGACCAAAAATAATACGAATGATAAGAAGTATGTTTTTACTCTCATCAAATCCTCCTGAATGATTTAGTGATTAAAAATTTATTTAACTTTTCATTTAATTAGTTTTTTCATTAATATCAAATCATATTTAACGAAGCCCCACAAATTCATTTGTTTCTCATCAACTCTTTTTTCTATTTTATCAATTTTATTTTTTAATGTCAAGAAGGTTTAAAAGAAAAATTTGATTTTTTTGACAACAATAATAATGCCATCGATTAGTTTTTAATCTTAATCTTTATAAAAATTTATTATAAATTTTTATCTTAAGCCAAAAAAGGAACAACAAATGAAAAAATATTTTTTTATTTTTAGTTTAATTACATTTTTTGCCTGTACAACTTTTAAAGACTTTAAAACATTTGAATCTGATAATGTTGTTGATAAATATGAACTAGAAAAAAGAATTTTAAATCTTTCAAAAGAATTTGATGGCAAAATTGGTTTGTATGCAAAAAATCTTAAAACAGATGAAGTTATTTCAGTGAATGCAGATTCTTTGTTCCCCACCGCAAGTGTTATCAAATTACCTATTTTGATTGCTTTGTTTAAAAAATTTAAAAGTAATGAAATTACTCCTGAAAGTCTGATAGTTATTAAAGATTCTACAAAGGTTGGTGGTGCTGGAATATTACAATTTTTCAATAATGATGTTCAGATTAAAGTAATTGATGCAGCTACTTTAATGATCATTTTATCTGATAACACTGCCACAAATGCAATTATTGATTTACTTGGAAATACACACGATCAAAAGTTAGATTTTGTTAACACAACGATGGAAACACTAGGAATTAAAAACACAAAATTGTTAAACAAAGTATTTTCATTTGCCACAAAGAAAAATACTCCTGAAGCTAAAAGATTCGGGCTCGGTTTTAGTTCGCCAAATGATATGGGTAAACTTCTTGAGATGATTTATAAACACCAGGTCATAGATAGTTTTTATTCTGAATGGATAATAAAAATTATGTTAAATCAACAAGATGAATCAATGATCAGAAAACTACTTCCTTATTATGAACTTAAAGGAGGTGAATCTATCAAAGTAGCAAATAAAACTGGTGCAATCGAACGTTCTAGAATTGATGTTGGAATTGTGTATGCACCTAAATGTGATTTTGTTATTGCAATATTCGCAGATGAGAGTAAAGATACAAGATGGACTTATGATAATAAAGCAGAAAACGCTGTTGCAAAAGCTGCGAAAATGGTATACAATTATTTTAACAAATAGGTGCTTTAGAAATTATCTTTATTATTTTTTTTCAATTTCAAAAAATCATTAAAAAAATCGGAGAACCATCTAAAACTAATTAGGTTAAAAATTTTCAGCAATAAAATATAAAGTAATATGATCACAATTTTTAGAGATGTAGTGTAATCAGTAAAATTAATTTTAATAATAAAATACAAGGTGAATACAAATATCAAGATTAAACTGATCTTAATGATATTATTCCATTCATAATCTATTTTATAAAATTTCTGTGAAAGGAAGTATTGATAAACTGCCATAGCTAAATATGCAAGTAATGTTGCATAAGCTGCACCAAGCATACCAAAAAGTGGAATGAGAAGAAGATTTGTAAAGACATTTACAATCGCACCTAAACCAGATACAAGTGGCATGAAATGAGTTTTCTTCTGAATTTGTAAACCAGCAACAAAATTTATATAAAATCCATTAAACAAATAAGCTAATAAAACAACAGGAACTATATTAATTCCACCCCAGAAATCCTTTCCAACAAGATAAAAACCTAAAATTCTAATTTTAACAATTTCCTCAATATAAAGTGAAAGAACCAGAAAGATAATTGAACCAATTAGTGTGAAATATGTAAATACTTTTGCAAAAAGTTTTTTAGCATTTTCTTGTTCGGATTTTTTCAAATAAAATGGTTGCCAGGCATATTGAAACATAGATACATAAAGCATCATGAAAATACCAAGTTTATAGTTCGCCTGATAAATTCCAACTGTACTTGCATCGGTTAAAGCAAGTAAAATAGGCCTATCGATTACTTGAGTAATAATTGATGCAATACCGGCAGGTACAAAGGGCAAACCAAATTTTACCAATCCCTTCAATAGTTCTTTTCGTAATGTAAATGTGTAAGATTTGAATAATTCATTACCAAGAAAAATAAAAGTAAGAAATGAAGCAGAAAAATTTGCAATAAAAACTCCTTCCGAGCGAAATTTTAAAAAATAAATTAAAATAACATTTAAAGTTACATTAACGATGATGTTAAAAGTTTTTATTCCTGCAAATTTGAGTGCTTTATTGTGAAATCTCAAACGTGCAAATATTATATTAGAAATAGAATCAAAAAAAAGAGTGCCGGAAATAAAGTAGACAATAACCATTTGATTTTCATTAATACCAAAAAGCTTTGCTAATGGATTCTGAAGAATAATAATTATTAATGAAAAAATGAATGAAGAAAGAAAAACAGAATTGAAAGCAGAACTGAATGTTTCTTTCTCACTTCCAAATTCTTTAGACGCAGAAAATTTAAGATAGGCTGAATCCATTCCATATAAATAAATAATGTTCAAGAATGCTATGTAAGCATAAACATTAGTGATTATTCCGTATTCAGCTTGAGTGAAAATATTTGTGAAAAATGGAACTAAAAGAAAATTCAGGAACCGACTTAAAATTGTAGAGATTCCATAAATTGCTGTTTCTTTTCCCAGTTGTTTTAGATCAGATTTCAAAAATATTACTCCAGAACAAATTCATTTATATTAATAAGAAAAATATTCATCAAAGCCTCGATGTAAACCAAAATCTTTAGCAATATTTATCACTTCTATAAATTCTTTTTCTCGTATTGGTCGATTTAATTCATTAAAATTGTGAGCAAGATATGCAGGTCGATATTGATCCATAATGTTCACATAAGAATCTTTTGAAATCTCTTTTGCAATAAATTCCAGCACTTTTTTTGAACCTGCAATGTCATTAGGAAGAACAAGATGTCTTATTAATAAACCTCGTCTAGCAATTCCATTTACACCAATTATTAAATCTCCAACCTGTCGATGCATTTCTTTGATAGCTACTCTTACTACATCCCAATAATTCGAAATACCAGAATACTTAAGTGCGTTTTCATTTGAGGAATATTTTATATCAGGCATATAAATATCAATTATTTTATCAAGCAATTTAAGCGTTTCAAGAGATTCATATCCACCACAATTGTAAACAAGGGGTATTTCTAATCCTCTTTCTCTTGCAATAATTAATGCATCAACAATTTGTGGTGTAAAGTGTGTAGGAGTTACAAAATTTATATTATGACATCCACGATTTTGTAAATAAATCATCATCGAAGCGAGTTCTTCAATTGAAACTTTCTTGCCAATTCCATAATGGCTTATGTCATAGTTTTGACAGAATTTACAATCAAGATTACAGTTAGTAAAAAAAATCGTTCCAGAACCAAATCTACCGACTAATGGTGGTTCTTCACCAAAATGAGGGAAATAACTTGAGACTATCGGGAGATATCCACTTCGACAATTACCATTATCACTGACTCTTCTATCAACGCCACATTCATTCGGGCAAAGCCGACAATTTTCAAGTAATTCATAAAGTTTATCTCTTCGTTCTCTTAATTCTTCAAAGCTAATCTCAGAAATGTATGATGGTAACATAATGCCATCATTATTATTCAATTATCTCAAGGGAAATATCAAGAGCTTTAGCTGAGTGTGTGAGTGCTCCAATTGAAATATAATCAACTCCTGTTTCGGCAATTTCTCTAACGGAATCGAGATTTATTCCTCCAGAAACTTCTATTTCAGTTTTACCATTTATAAGTTTAACTGCATCTTTAATGGAGTCGATTGAAAAATTGTCGAGCATTACTCTATCAACACCTGATTCAATTGCTTCTTTTAGTTCAAGTAAGTTTTTAACTTCTACTTCAATTTTAAAGTTGTAACCATTTTTTAAATTAAATTCCTTGCACAATTGAATTGCTTGTTTAATTCCACCAGCAGCAAAGATATGATTATCTTTAATGAGAAACATATCATATAAACCTACTCTATGATTATAACCACCGCCAATTTTTACTGCAAGCTTATCGAGAGCTCGCCAGCCTGGAATTGTTTTTCGAGTATCTAAAATTTTCGCTTTAGTCCCTTTGATCCTTTGAACAAATTTATTAGTTAAAGTTGCAACGCCACTCATCCTTTGTAAAAAGTTTAAAAAAATTCTTTCATACTTTAAAATTTCTCTAACATCACCAGAAAATGTACCAATGAATTGACCCGATTTAATTTCGTTACCATCAGAATAATCAGAATAAAATTCAATGTCATTCAGAAAATTATCAATGATTAATTCAATAACCTCAAGTCCAGCAATAATTCCATCTTCTTTACAAAGCAAATCACCACGAATTCTTTTATGTTCTTTGAAAATTGCCTTTGTAGTGATATCCCCGCTTCCAATATCTTCTTCCACTGCGAGTTCAAAAATTTTTCTTAAATAATTTAAGTCTAAGTTCATCTTATTTAGACTTTATAACTTCTAAAAATTTTAAAGGAGGTCGTGTAGGTTTTAAATTAATTTTTTTTACCCATGAATGTTTTGTATAACCCTCAGAAAGTAAATCATTTGTCTCGTCATCAAAAATTTTATAGGCAAGATGAATTCTTGCTCCTGAAAAATCTTCTAAGTTAGTTTCTATTCTAATTAATTGATCATATTTAATCGGTTTAATAAATTTTGCATAACAATCAATAAGAGGTAGAAGATAACCATCGTTTTCAAGTGCAGCATATGGAAGACCTAAACTTCTTAAGAGTTCAGTTCGAGCAATTTCGAAATACTCAAAATATTTAGCATGATGAATTATGCCCATTTGATCTGTATCTGCATAACGAGGACGAAGATAAGTTTTATGAACGAAGCTCATTTAATCTTTTTATATATTGTCTGACTAAATCCTGATAAGCAATATAAAGATCGTATTTTTCAATGTGTTGAAATTTTTGTTTAATAATTTCAAATGGAGAAAACTCGAATAGAGCTTTTGGAGAAAAGATAATAGGCAAATTAAAATTTGGATGTTGAAACCATTGACCACTTTGATTATTCAAAAATGTTTGACCGAAATATGCACCAAATGAAACAATTAAACGGTCTAAAGAACCCTGACTGAGACTTTTCTTTTTATATAACTCATTAATTACTTGATCCAGAACTCTGATACTCGATTCAGTATAATCAAGCATTTTATCAAATGTTGTCATTACCGATTCGGTACATATTTGAGCCTCACGAAGCATTTTTTTCTGGAGTTGCTCATCTTGAAAATTTGGAACATAAGGCGGAGTTTCAACTGTTTGTGTTTTTTTCGTATCTATAATGAAATAGATGACAATCCCAGTTATTAAAATTAATAGAATTGATATTATAAAAAGCATTATTCTAAATATACTCCCATATTTAAAAATTTTTGAATACGCATTTCGATAAGTTTGTCTATTTTGATTTTTTTCAACTTATTCAATTCATCAATTAAAATTTCTTTCAAGATTATGGCAGCTTGATCTGGATTACGATGCGCTCCGCCTCTCGGTTCAGGAACAATCCTATCAATTATATTAAATTGAATCAAATCTTTAGCTGTTAATTTCAATGCTTCAGCTGCTTGTTCTTTATAGTCCCAACTTCTCCACAAAATACTGGAACAAGATTCAGGTGAAATAACAGAATACCAGCAGTATTCTAACATTAAGATTCTATCACCAACACCAATACCAAGAGCACCACCAGAAGCACCTTCACCTATTATAACAACAATAATAGGAACGCGAAGTTTGGACATTTCAAATAAATTTCTCGCAATTGCTTCAGCTTGTCCTCTTTCTTCAGCTTCAATTCCTGGATAAGCACCAGGAGTATCAAGAAATGTAATAACGGGTTTTTCAAATTTCTCAGCAAGTTTCATTAATCTTAATGCTTTACGATAACCTTCGGGATTCATCATTCCAAAGTTTCGATAGAGATTAGATTTAGTATCACGACCTTTTTGTTGTCCAATAACCATTACGGTCTCGCCATTTAACTTTGCAAACCCTCCAACAAGTGCTTTATCATCTCCAAAATATCTATCACCATGAAGTTCAATAAAATCTGTGGTAATTTTTTGAATATAATCGAGAGTATATGGTCTTTCTGGATGGCGAGCGATCTGGACAATCTGCCAGCGACTTAAATTACTATAAATTTGATCTTGAAGCTGTTGAATTTTTTCTTCCAGACTTTTTATCTCATCTTCAATATCTAATGTTTCAGAGAGTTTTTTCATCTCCGAGATTTTTTGCTCAAGCTCAATTATTGGTTTTTCAAATTCCAGTATAGTTTTTGGCATATTATTCCCTTAAAAAGTTTTGAATTGTTTTAATCAATATTTCAATATCAAGCCAGATATTTTGGTTCTTTGCATAATATATGTTTAATCTTTCGACTTCTTCTTCAGTTAGATTTTTATTTTTATTGATTTGAACAATTCCAGTTAATCCTTCCTTTCCTAAATATATACCAGACTCTCTACTTCCAATTGGTCTACCAACCAAACTATATTTTCCTTTAATTACTTTGAATAAATATAATAAATTATTCTGCTTCTTAGAAACTAAAAATCTTAAAAGAACAAAAGGATAAATTGTACAAAGCAAAGTAAATCCAACTAATAAATCAAAAATTCTTTTTATAAATCTATGAACAGGCATTGAAATATTATATTCAATCTGAATCAAAGGAAGTTCATTTAGTTCAAGAACATCTTTTTTACTGATGATGAAATCATAATTTTTATCTGCTAAATGAAAATGAACATTTTGCACTTGATTTGTTGCAACAATAGAAAGTATTTCATTGTAAGGCAAAAAATCTGATGCAAAAATTACTTCTGTTATATTTTTTTCACGAATAATTTTACTAAGTGTATCGATACTTCCAATAATTTCAACATCACTTATTTTTTCACCAATTCTTTTGTGATCCTTATCTATCAATCCAACTACATCATAATAAAAATTATAACTACGCCTTAAACGGTTAATTAATTCTGCCGCAGATTCATTAGTTCCGACAATTAATGTTTTTGATTCAAACAAAGATTGTCTCGAGTCTTTTGGATATTTGAAAATAATTTTTGCAACCACGCGCCAACCTGGCAAGACAAAGAAAAGTAAAACATATGTAATTAATAGAATCGCTCGACTGAACGCATAATCTTTAAAAAAGTAAGTTAGTGAACTGGTAAATAGAAAACTTACCATTAAGGAAATATATAATTTCGAGATAGGTAAATTTTTTATTTCATAAGAGCCAAGCAAATAGGCTAACAGGACAAAGCTACCACCAGGAATGATAAAAACTGTTGGATAAGCATAATCGGGGAAACCACCGAATCCAGAAATTTTCATATATAATTGTTCGGCAATTAGAATTGAAAAATCAAAGAGAATAAAATCTAAAATAATAGCAACTATAATTAAGGATCTTTTGCCAATGAAAGCCAGTGCACTTCGTCCATTGATGGCAAGTCTTAAAAGCATTTCAACAAGCCAGCTGCTCGAAAAATGTTTGCGTACGAAAAGTCGCATTGCATCATAAAAATGTTTTAACTCATCAATATTGCTTCGTTTTGTACTCTCACCTTTGAAGTGAATTATTTTGGTTGAATGAAAATAAAAAACTTTATATCCTGCTTGTTTAACTCGGTAACAATAGTCTAAATCCTCTCCATACATAAAAAAAGTTTCGTCCAGACCACCAATTTTTTCATAAACATCCTTTCTTAAAAACATAAACGAACCACTAACAGCATCAACTTCATAAGACTGATTTTCATCAAGGTAGGTCAAGTTGTATCGTGCAAATATTTTTGATCCAGGAAAGAGTTTACTTAAGCCAAAGACTTTTGTGAATGCCACCCATGGTGTGGGAAAACTTCTCCTGCAAGCAAGTTGAAATGTTCCATCTGGATTTAAAATTTTACATCCTGCAAGACCAACATCGGGATGAGATTCCATGAATCGAATCATTTCCAAAAATGTATCCTCTTCAACAATTGTATCGGGATTAATCAAACAAATGTATTTCCCCCTGGCAATTTTTAAACCAATATTATTTGCTTTGCTAAAACCAAGATTTGTTTTTGATTCAATTAATTTAACTTGAGGAAAATTTTTTTTGATGATTTCTACACTACCATCATCAGATGCATTATCAATGACAATAATTTCAGATGAAATTTTCTCAACTGCTTTAAAGATAGATAGCAAACAATTTTGAAGAAATGCTTTTACATTATAATTAACAATAATAATAGAAAGATCGATCATTTTATTTCAAAATTCTTAAAAGTCTTTGAATTCTTAGTTTCCAGACCATATAAGCAGCTTCGAAAACGATTCTTTTACTCATTTTTGATTTACCTTGAATTCTATCGGTAAAAACAATTGGTATTTCACAAATTCTAAATTTTTTAATATAGGTTTTAAAGTTCATTTCAATTTGAAAAGCATAACCATTTGAACGAATTGAATCTAAGTTTATTGATTCAAGCACTTCTCTTCTAAAACACTTAAATCCACCAGTTGCATCATGAATGGGCATACCAGTAATTATTCTTGTGTAAAGATTAGCGAAAACACTTAAGAATAATCTACTCAAAGGCCAGTTCAATACTCTTACACCATCTTTATATCGTGAACCAATAACCAAATCGCATTGCTTAATTTTTTTTAAAAAATTTTTTATTTCTTTCGGTTCATGTGAGAAATCTGCATCCATCTGAAGAATATAATCATACCCTTTTTGAAGCGCAAATTTGAAACCTTCAACATATGCAGTTCCAAGACCTGATTTTTTTGGTCTTGTCATCAAAAAAATATTTTGATGTTCTTTTTGAAATTCTCTTACAACATCAGATGTACCATCGGGTGAATTATCATCCACAATTAAAATGTCAACATCACCATTTGTTTTTTTAATTATTTCAGGAATTAAGTTTGATATATTTTCCTTTTCATTATAAGTGGGGATAATTACAATCGCCTTCGCCATTATGAATAAAATTCCTTGATTGAGTTTGTGATGTAATCAATTTCTTCTTCTAAAAGATCAGGGTGCATTGGCAAGGATAGAACCTGTTTTGCAGCTAACTCAGATTCTGGTAAAGAACCTTCGTCGGCAAATCCTCGAAATGCAGGTTGTAAATGAAGTGGTATGGGATAATGAATAGCAGTAGGAATATTTTTTGTAGATAAGAACTTTTGAAGTTCTTCTCTATTTTCTACTCTTATTGTGTATTGATGAAAAATATGTTTGACATAATTTCTAGTTTCTGGAGTTTTGACTTGTTTTATTGATGATAATTTTTCTGTATAAATTTTGGCGAATTCATTTCTTTTTTGATTCCATTCATCAATATATTTTAACTTAACATTCAATATTGCAGCTTGCAATGCATCTAGTCTTGAATTCATTCCCAGGATTTCATGAACATAACGAACCTTTGAACCATGAGAAGCGATCATTCTGACTTTTTGTTGAATCTCTTCGTTGTTGGTTACAACCATTCCACCATCACCATAACAACCAAGATTTTTACTCGGAAAGAAACTTATACAGGCAACATCACCAAATGTGCAGACTTTTCGATTTTTATATTCAGCACCAAAGGCCTGTGCAGAATCTTCAATCACAAATAAATTATATTCTTTTGCAAGTCTAAGAATCTCATCCATTTCAGACGGATTCCCATAAAGATGAACGGGTAAAATAGCTTTCGTTCTGGATGTTATTTTTTCTCTGATTTTTTCTGGGTTGATGTTGAAAGTTGCTGGATCAATATCAACATAAACTGGTCTGGCACCAAGCATAACAATTGTTTCTGTTGTTGCTACAAATGTAAATGGAGTGGTAATTACTTCATCATCTTTACCGATCCCAAGAGCCATCATCGCAATTTGTAATGCGTCTGTTCCATTTGCCACGCCAATTGCATATTTGACTCCCAGATATTCTGCAGCGTTTTTTTCAAAATCAGTTACTTTTTTACCAAGAATAAATTGAGTTGAATTTAAAACTTCTTGAATAGCCTGGTCTATTTCGGGTTTAATTTTTAAGTATTGTCTTTTTAAGTCAACCATTTGAATATTCATTTAATATAACCTCTTTTTAGTTAAACAACATTTAAATAATTCAAAATAAAAAATTCAAAAACTTAACTGACAAATCAATCCTCATAATGCCCTTTACCAAATAGTACAACAAAAATCGTCCTGAATAAAATTTTCAAATCCATTCTTAATGAAATATTTTCAATGTAATACAAATCGTATTGAAGTTTTTTCTTCACATCTTCAATGGTTTCATCGTATTTATGTTTAACCTGAGCCCAACCAGTAATACCTGGTTTAACTTTCAATCTTCGTTTGTAAAGTGGAATTTCCTTAGATAGTTTTTCAACAAAATATGGTCTCTCTGGTCTTGGACCAACAAGACTCATTTCTCCACGAAGAACATTAATAAATTGTGGAATTTCATCAAGTCGAAATTTTCTAATTATTTTTCCTACTCGAGTAATTCTTGGATCATCCTTTGTTGACCAAACTGGACCGGTATGTTTTTCTGCGTCTTTCACCATCGAACGAAATTTATAGATTTTAAATTCTTTTCCATCTTTACCTACTCGAATCTGTTTGAAAAATACTGGACCTTCAGAATCTAATTTTATAGCTAAAGAAACTAAAAGTGTTACAGGAAGCGTTAAAGTCAAAATAATAAGAGAAAAAACAATATCCATCAGTCTTTTTATTTTTCTTTCCCATACTGGCATTAATTGTGGATTAATTTCAATAAGTGGAATGCCATAAAGTTGATTAGTCCTTGCCTGCCCACTTATGATTTCATATAAATCTGGAACGATTTTAATATTCAAATCATTGAAATCACATTTTGCGATTACATCGAGCATTAAATCATGTTCATGCTTATCAAGTGCAATAATTACTTCTTTTATATTGTAATTATTTACAATTTCTTTGATCTCATTCATGTTCCCCAATATTTTATCACTGTCGGTATCGGGAATGTAATTTTCATTCAGTAAAACAAATCCAATTACATCCAGACCAAGAGCTTTTGCTCGATTAACCTGATTAAATATTTCCTTTGCTCTTTCGTTATAACCAATTATAACAGTATTCCTTCTGCCTATCCCTTTTAATAAAAGATTTCTCTGTAAACTTCTGACAAATAATCTACCAGAGCCAACAAATAACAAAAAAATTATCCAGTAGATAAAAATTAAATATCTTTGGCCTGAAGTTTGTTGATAAGATATATCATCTATAAAAATCAAAAAGAATAATATAAAAACACCGATAAAGGATGTCTTAAAAAGCGTGGTTAACTCATCAAATCTTGAAGAAGCAAACCATGTTCGATACATTCCAACAAACAAGAAGACAAAAAACCAATAGAAATAAATTACAAGCATTGGAAGTAAAAATTCAGGTCTCGATATTAATTGAAACCATCCAGTTTCAACTCTAAAGTAAAAATATATAATGTAAGAAAGATTTATAGTAATAAAATCTGTTAAAATTAAAAGTATTTTTTCCGTAGATTTCTTCATAATTTATCTTGGTGTTGATTGCCAGATTACAGAATGTTTTTTTCTTAAAAATCGAATGAAACCAATTAATAATGCAAAATTAGTGATAAAAAAATATGTAAGTAATGAAAGCACTGGAATTCGAATTTTTAATTTGTTTAAAAAATAATTAGATAAACCGAGGCCATAAAAAATTATTTGAAGATAAAGAAAATACTTGAAAATAGAATGATAATTCACCAAGATTAGATTAAGTAAGAATAAAAAGATCAAAATTATTGGTAAAAACCACCTTATAATTTTATGTGACCAGAATGCATAACTG
The DNA here is from genome assembly GCA_937944105.1 of uncultured Ignavibacteria bacterium. Classification (GTDB taxonomy): domain Bacteria; phylum Bacteroidota; class Ignavibacteria; order Ch128b; family Ch128b; genus Ch128b. Next base: position 9,012 of record CALDZP010000052.1, on the reverse strand, counting down.
ATTAAAATATTTTTATTGAAAAGTAAGGATTTAAAGAATGAAATTGTTTGAAAATTAGTTGATGCAAATCTAACCTTCCTTCGAAATTCTGTTTCGATATTTTGGGGGATTTCTTCATAAGCAATAGCATCGGGTTCATATAAAAATTCATAACCTTTTTTAACCACATTTAATGAAATAAAAAAATCGTCCGTAACAGGTTTATCCATTGGAATTTTTTCAAACAAATTTTTTCGAATTGCAAAAATTCCACCGTTTGCCCCTATTAATATTCCAAGTTTGCCTTCAGCAGTTTTAATAAAGGTTTCATATTCCCAGTATCTTTTCTCCTCGACCCCTTTTCTTAGTTTATCTTCATTATCAATTAATATTAGTTTTCCACTTACACCACCAACATCTTTATTTTCAAAATATCTGACTAAATTTCTCAAAGCATTTTTATCAAACTCAGTATTTGCATCGGTAAAGACCAATATTTCATTTGAAGCTTTTTCCGATAGAAAGTTAAGTACTCCAGCTTTACCCTGCCTGTAATCAAAAATAAAAATTTTAAGTTGAGGTATCTCAGCACTTAATCTTTTTAAGATTTCGTTTGTATTATCGTTTGAGTTATCTGAGCCAACTAAGATTTCAATTTTATTCAGGTCATAATTTTGTTCAAGAATATTTCTAATTCTTTTTTCGATAACTTTTTCTTCGTTGTATGCAGAGATTAAGATGGAAATATTAAAAGAAGAAGAATTTTCAGACATTTTTCTTTTACTAAATTTAGCAACAAGAAAAATTAATATTGGATATAGTAAATACGAGTTTAGTATTAAGAATATTAGAAAAAAATAAATAACTACTAACAAATCAATATACCTGATTAATTAAAAATTAAACTTTTATATAAATTTTCAAATCGTTCTGCAATTGTTTCCCACAAAAAATTACTTTTTATGAAATTCTGAGCATTCGAACATATTGTCATTATATCATAAGCATGATCAAAAACTTCAAATATCTTATTAATAAATTCTTCTGAATTGTTAGCATTTAGGTAATGAATCCCATCAATAATAGGAATTCCCTCTTTTCCTATATCGGTTGATATAATTAAGTGACCTTGAGCTAATAACTCAAGAATTTTAATTCGAATCCCACTCCCAACTCTTAAAGGAACGATGCCAATTTGTTTATTAGATATTTCTCTCCATAAATCTGGAACAAATCCCATCAATGCTATATTATTCTTTAAATAATTTGGTATTTTGATTTGCTCAGAATTTTTCCCATAAATAAAAAGCATTGACTTAGGAAATTTTTTAATTACGAATGGAAAAATTTCATTTATAAACCATAATAATCCATCAAGATTTGGTTCCCAGTCTAATGTTCCCACATGAAAGATGGAGAATGGAATTTTTGAAACCTGGTAAGCATTTTTCTGAATTAAATTATGATCAACTCCAGCTGGTATGACGATTGTTTTAATTTTATTGTTTACTTTTAAAATCTTTGATTCATCTGCTTCGGAAATCATCACAACTTTATCAAATTTTTCTGCAAACTGTGTTTCATATCTCATTAATCTTTTATACTGTTCAAAAAAATAATACTTAAAGAGTGGAAAAGTTTTATTCAAATACATACGATATAAAATATCACTCTCAAAATTATGTTCTCGTAAAATTATTGGCTTAGAAGTCATATTTCTTAAGTAATCAACTAACCAAGCCATGTGAATATGATCGATATGTATTACATCTGGATCATTTTCTTTGAAATAATCACTGATGGCTTTTAAAATTTTTTCGTTAATATATTTTGACACATTGTACGGTAAATCATTAAAAATATTCAAAAATGCTTTTAGAAAATTATTATCCGTTTGAACATCAATTATTCTTGGTTTACTATATTTAGATAATTCATTATAGCTAAAATTATAATCAGAATGTTTTCGATAACAAAAAAAATCAATCTCGTGTCCTCTTTCTGATAATGATTTTAATAATCCAAAAATACTTATTTTACCTCCATCAATCGGAGGGACAGGGACTTGTGGTGAGATTTGTAAAATTTTCAATTTCATTCTTTAATTTATATCTGATTAATTAAAATAACAGTTTGTATAAATTATGCATAAAATTTTCTTCAGAATGATATGAATTATACCAATTTTTGGCATTTATGGAAATTGTTTTTAATAATTCTGGATTTTTAAGAAGAGAATTTAATATTTGATTCAACTCTACAGGATTATTAAAAAACAATACATTTAAATTATTGACTAATCCTTCTATTTCAAATTTTGGTATTGTTGTAATAACAATACGACCCAATTGCATAGCTAACATAAAACTACCTCTTCTTTCGGATAGACCATCTTCAAATGGTAAAATTATAATATGCATTTTACATAATTCTTCAATTAAGTTTTTGTCTTGAAGGAAACCAAGGTATGTAATTTTTTTTGAATCTAATATTTGATTCTTTAAATGTTGATCTTCTTCAGTTGGATTTTCAGGTGTATCACCTATAAAAAAGAATTTTACTTTTTCATTTTCAAAATTATCAGCAAGAAAAATGTAATCTCGAATTCCCTTGCCTTTCATTATGTATCCCCAAAAACAAATATTAAGTACTTCATTAAATTTAATTTCACATTCAAAATTATCAATAATAAAATTTGAACCTGTTGGAAGTTTAAATACTCTATCCTTTATTAAAAACAATTTTTTTAATCTTAGAAGGTTTAATTCATCAGTTGTAATAATTTTCCCTGCAAATAATATCAAGAAAAAAATTTTTAATTTTCCTTTGAACGAATAAAAAGCATACTCGTGAAGATAAATTATTAATGAAATTTTATTTATGAACAATAAAAACGATAAGAAAATTATTGAATGTTTATTTTTAATTCTGGGTGATGGATAATGAAAAACTATTCTCGAAAAACCAAATTTTTTTAATTCTTTAATTTCTCTATAAACCTCAAAAAGATTCCAATCAACGATTTTATTCAAAATACCAGTTTTTTTCTCCTGATCAGTTGAGGTTAATATAATTGAATCGAATCCATTTTTAATTAATAGAGAATGGATTTTCATTACTGCAGCACCAACTCCATCTTTAGCTGGAGGTAAAACTGTACTTATCTGGCAAATTTTGTTCATTTATTTTGTTTTGATTAATAATTGAGAAAATGTATACCAGAAGATTTTAAATTTTTTAATTTTTGCGATGGTTAAAAATATAAACATTCTTTCAATTAGAGATAAAATTATTATAACTTTTGCAAAAAAATATTCAATGCATCGATAATGCTTCCTGAAAAAAAGAAGTTTACTTCGAAAATAATGATAAGTCGAATATTTCAGGGTGTCTTCATCAAAATTTGAACTTGCACCCCCATAATGAATAACCTTACAATCAGGATAATATACATTTTTGAGTCCAGACTTATAAAAACGAAAACATAAATCCACCTCTTCTGAATACATTTCGAAATTTTCGTCAAATAAATAATCCTGAGGTAGAGAATTTCTTCTAAATCCCAGACAAGCTCCCTTAATCACTTCACAAAATTGAATCTGATTAATATCAGTATTATATACATACGGGTCCCGTTTTTGTAAAAGAATCATTTCTTTAATTAGAGATACAATTGTAGGAAATTTATAAAAAGAAACTTGGTATGTTCTATCTACATTTAATAGCATAGGGCCAATAATTCCAATATCATCACTACCCAATAAAAATTCGATCATATTTTCAAAACTATTATCAATTAAAATCACATCATTATTAATTAAGAATATCAAATCACCTCTCGCATGATGTAACAAAAAATTATTTGCCTTTACAAAACCAATATTAGTCCCATTAAAAAAAACCTTTGTATTAACATCAGATAAATGGCTAAGCTTATTACTTAGGTTTGGAGAATTATCATAAACTAAAATTTCATAATTATATTTTTTCAAATATTTCTGAATACTACTTATTAAATCTAATGTTAAATCTTCTGTCTTATAATTGACAATTAAGAAACTAATTAATGGTTTCATATTTAAATTAAAAGTTTATAGTCATGGATTAATTTCCGCAAAAAGAAGATTAATGATAATGAGATAATTGAGAAGGAAAAAATCAGATTTGGTTTAACAAAAAAATGAAATGTGAATAAAATTAAAATGGTAAAAAGATAAACTTTAAATTCATGAATTTTCATAATGTTTAAGTTTTTTAACCCAATGCTTTGAAAGATTAAAATTACCACTTCACCAACTATAACGGAAACGCAAGTTCCTAACACACCATAATATAATGTCAAAACATACAGTAAAACCAATTTTATTATTGTACCAAATAACATTGATATAAATTGCTGTTTTTCTTTTTTAATTGCTATTAATGTATTTCCAATCAAACTATTAATAAAAAAAATTATAATTGTTAAACTCAGGTACTTGAGAATATTTGAGCTTATGATAAACTTATCACCATATAAAATTTTAATTATCACCTCAGAATTGAATAAAACAAAAATTGTAATGCAAGCACCCAAAAAGAATAAGCCTAAGAAAATCATTTTAAAAAAGCTTTTAAATTTATCAAATGAATAATAATAAAATCTTGAAAACATCGGGAGAATGGATACACCAAGACTCATTGGTATGAAATAAATTGATTCTATAAGCTGAAGATTCGCTCTATAAAAACCGAGTTGTTCACTACCATTTAATTGTTGTAGAAAAAATGTATCTGTTCTATTGTAAATAATAGATGAAATCCCAAATAGAAAAAAAACGAATGAATTTGTAAGAACATATTTAACTTCATTCAAGTTTATCTTAGAATTTTCAAAATTTTTATTTAATGTAACAATGACAATTGCAATAATAAATGTAATAGAATTTGAAATTAAATAACTAATCGAATATCTCATTAATAAATTTTCGTGACTCAACACAATCATCGTAGAAGCTATCAAAATTCTTTCAAGCATTACTAAAAGACTAGAAATATTCATCCTTTCGAGTCCTTCAAAGCTTTTCACCACTGACATCAATGCCGACTCGAAAAATATTCCAATAGAAAAAATTACCATTACCTTAAAATCTAAATTTATACTTAAAGTTTTTAATGCAATAAAAAAACCAATCACTATTATGTTAATAAATACAATTTTTATGGCTAGGATATTAGTTAGAAGAGAGGATTGTCTTTTGTTATCTACAGCAATTTCTCTAACCACTAAATTACTTGACCCAAAATCTAAAATAAATGAGAAAATATTTGTCAGTGTAATTATAAAAATTAATTCACCGAATTCAGCAACTGAATATTTTCTTGCAATAAACAAAAAAATTAATAATGTAATTACCTTAGAAAAAATTCGGTTAGTAAATATAAATACATTATTGATTAGAAATTTTCGTTTATCATCTAAAGTCTTTGACATAAAAACTATTAACTTTTATTAAGATGCCGAAAAGAATCCCTATGAAAGGTGAAAATGTATTTGTATTTAAATGCCAGGTGGTAAATGATTTTATGGCAATTAAGATTAATAGAAGTAAAAAAATAAATGCAAAAGAGTAGAAATCTTCTTTGAATATTTTATTTTTTATTTTAAGTATTGGAGCAATTGAAAAAATTAAAATAGTTAAAAATGAAATTAAGCCAACAATTCCCATCTTCGATAAAACATATAAATAGGAATTATGACAATAAATTGATTCTACAGGACCTATACCAGGAGAAAAATATACAAATAAAAATCCAAGACCCGTACCCCATATGGGATTCGTTTTAAAAGCTTCAATGGCACTTGAATATTCTACTAATCTTCCAAGATTGGAAATATCAATTCTATTTACTGAAATAGATTTAATACGATTTAGAAAGACTTCAATGTTAATTATTTCGCTAAAATCTAATATTATTAAAAATATAACCAAAGGAATAAAAGCAAAAAAAACTTTTTTAATATTTATTTTTCTCTTCTCACCGAAAAGCATAAAAGATAGTCCTAAAAATAAAGTAATAAAGGTAGCAACCCATGTTCCCCTGGTATAACTCAAGAATAAAGATACTGAAGAAATTATGAATGGGAAAATAAGGATTAATCTTAAAAGATAATCTCTAGAAAAAATAAATAGAAAAAATGAAGCAATAAAAGAAATTGCATAGACAATTTCATTATATCCTGTTAATCGTGCAAAACCTAAAAGCTGGCGGGTTTCAATATCAAAAGATTTCTCATAAACAAAAAGAGATAGATATATATCAATAATGCTTTTAAGTGTAATAACAATAATGATAAAAAATAAAAAGTTTATTATTTCTTTTTTCGAATTAAGAAAAATAATAGTTGGAATGAAAGCTAAGTAATAAAAGAAGCCTCTGAAATCATAAAATACTGCCTGAAATTCATGACCGTTTTTTATCCCATTATACGCAGAAAAAATAGCAAGAGATAAAAAAACAAAAATTGCAATTACTAATTTATCAAAGATCATTTCCTCTAAAGTATTATGAAGTATTATTATCATGTTTATAAAAACTATTAAAAGAGACAGGTCCATCAAATACCAGTTGAATCCAAAAAGTCTAAAAAGTACGAAGTTTTCAATCCACTTTCCCTCAATCGCCAGAGAAATGAATGAAATCAGATAAATATTTATCCAATGAAAATAATTCGATAAATAACCTAAAAATATTATAAAAATTACAAGTGATTCCTTATACAATTCCAAACTGTTTAATATAACAAGGGTAATTTGGATTATTATAAGAAATAAAAGTGTTCCGAGGCTCGTTGAATTAAGACTTAATGGAATTTTTGAGTCAAATGCTTGTTTCATCTATTCAGTATGAAAATTTTTTATAGTATTATTTAAATAGTCTTTAATCGTAATAAAAACAAAAACAAATAATAAATAAATGAGGATTGATGAAAAAATTATCAGTAATCTTTTTGGTTTCGCTTTGTATTCAGGGGTAAATGGTTTATCAATTACTACAAAAGCTTTTGATTGCTTTTTTTGTTCAAGTTTTGCTTGTTCATAAATTGGATAAAGATATTCAAGTAATTTTTGTTGTATTTCTAAGTTTCTATAAATTCTTGCATATTGAACTAATAAATCGGGAGCATTTGCCATATTAATTAAAAACTTAAAATCACTAGATGAAACAGATTTTTTTTCAAATTGTCCGATTTTTTCATCAATTAACTTAATTTGTTCATTTAATTCTTTAAATTCAGGAGAATATTCACCTACCGTAGACTGTACTCGTTTTTTATTTAATTCTAAAAGTAATTTTTGCGCTTTTAGATCAGCATATACTTTAGTAGTAGCAATAAATTGTTCATCAGGAATAATTACACCAAATTTATTTTGAAATTCTTTTAAACTATCTTCGTACATTTTTAATTCAACTAAATTCTGGTAATATCTTTCCTCCAAATTTTTCAATTCAACTTCTGCTTGTTCTTTGTTAATGGCATTAACTAGACTATCGAGAAGTTTCATGTATTCATCAACCATCAATCTAGCTTTTTCTGGATCCTTATCATAAACACCAATAACTAATAAATTAGATTTATTATCAGTACTAATTATAGTATTCTTCTGTAGCTCTTCAATAGTTTTGAAAATATATTTCTGATTATACACCTTCTTAAGATCAAATTTTTCAATCATTGAAAGTGCTATATTCCTACTTAATAATAATGATTTGTAATAATCCAGATCAGAATATTGTAAACTTCCGACACTTAAATTTTTCCCAATTCCACTAAGTCCCTTTGCTCCTAAAATAGCTGAGAAAATATTCAAACCTTTTTCTTCCGATGGTTTAATTGTCGCAAATGAATAGTACCACTTTGGTAAGAGAAAGGCTAATGCAGTTGATAATATCAAGATACCTACAAAATTATAAATTAATACCTTCCTATATTTCTTCACAAGAGATAGAAAATTTAAAATTCCTTTATTATTCATATTTCTAACCAGTTTATTAAAATTATTTCTTAAAAATTAAAATTAATGTCGTCATAATTCCTGTAACTATACTACCTATAAAACCAATTCTTCCGACATAATAGTCAAAATCGCGGATAGGTTTCTTAGGCACCCAGATAAAATCACCTGGTTCGATTTCTACTTCTGTTTTTTTATCTACTCTTATCCACGCTCTAGATTTTCCTTTAATTACATAAATCTCATCCTTAGCTGTTTCACCCAACCCACCCGCTTGTTGAATATAATAAAGATAATTTTCTCCAGGCTTATATTTCACATAACCAAAATTATTAACCTGTCCAAAAACATAAACAAGGTCCACTTTTGGAGGAACAAAAATAGAATCACCATCTCGTACTATAAATGTGTCTGGATCAATAATTTCTGATCTAAGTTTTGTAAAATCATAAGCTGCAACACCGCGTGAAAATCTCAGTTTATTGTCGATTAAAAAATTTAGAGAATCTTCAGCTTTAATATTTGCCATTCTTCTCATCATTAACTCTTCAAATTCCTCTGAGAAGAAAACAGAACGAAAAGCATTGGCTCCACGAATCAATTCCGTTCTCGATAAATCCGCTGTTTCCCTCAATCCACCTACTTGTTCAAAAGCTTTGCGCAATGGCAATCCTCGTTTTGGTAATATTATCGTCCCTGGCTGGTTTACTTCACCTGATATATAAGCTGTATAGTCAATGTTTTGAGTCGCTTTCCCCAGTATTCGGACTCTATCTCCTCTTTTTAAATTAAAATTTAAATCCAATGGTAATTTCAAAATTGTATCGAGTTCACCTTCATAATTTAATCGGTAAATTTCCATTTCATTTATATTTTCATAGGAAGAATCTAAACCTTGTGCTAAAATTATAAGATCGCCAACTTTATCTCCTTCCATATATTGAAATCTTTTTGGATTATTTACTGCCCCTTCTATTCTAACAAAGTCCTTTAATTCATCATATTTTGGAAAAATCAAAACATCGTCATTTTTTAA
>CALDZP010000051.1 GCA_937944105.1 uncultured Ignavibacteria bacterium | reverse complement strand
AAAAACAAAATGAAGGAGTAAAACTATGGGACAACAACAATTACTCTTAATCGTAATTGGCGTTATTATTGTCGGCATTGCAATTGTAGTTGGTATTAATTTAGCCAGTACAAGTGCACAAAGTGCAAACAGAGATGCTGTCATTGCTGATCTTAACAACATCGGAGCTTATGCACAACAATATTATCGAAAACCAAAATCTTTGGGTGGTGGTGGTAATACATTTACAGGATTTACAATACCGCCATCGTTAGCAACTACTGGTAATGGTACTTATACTGCAACTGTAGGCGCTACCGTTGTTACTATTGTTGGTACAGGTACTGAAACTGGGAATGACGGTAAAACAAAGGTTAAAGCAACTGCTGTTGTTACACCAGATAATATAACTGTTACAATTAACAATTAATTTGTAATTATTATACTTAAAAACCGTCATCATACGATGACGGTTTTTTATTTTAAATTTTACTGTTAATGGGGGATAAAAAAATAAATTTAATTTTTTACAGGGTATTTAATAAGTAAATAAAAAAATTATATAATTACATTTAGAAAAATGGTTTAAAAAATTTGCATAAGTCATTAAAATTCCATATAATAACATTGTAATTAAATCAATAAAATTGATAAGTGCTAGTATGCCAGAATATAGATTTAATGCAATTTCTCCATCAGGAAAAACAGTAGTAGGTATAGTTTATTCACCAAATATTTTTTCAGCCAAGAGCAAGATTAATGAAATAATACAAAAAAATAAACTAAGACTCCGTTCTATAGAAAAAAAATCAACCTTTCTTTATAAAGCAAAAAAATCTGGAATTTCAAAGCCTGTATTTGGTGAACAAAAAGCATATAATGCAAGTGAAGTAGAACAGGCTCTTCAAAAGTTAGGTTATGAGGTTATTTATGTTCGGAAGAAACTTTTTGATTTCCAATTAAAACCACCTACTTCAGAGATAGTTTCTTTTGTGAGAATCAGTGCCGATCTTTTAAGAGAAAAAATGTCTTATGGTGAAATACTTCAATTAATGATAAACGATGTTACTAATAAAGCTTTGCGTGATGCACTTAAAGATATTAATAACGATTTAAAACGAGGTGAGGATAGTGAAAAAGTTTTCAGAAGATACGAAGATGTATTGGGAAAATTTACTGCTTACATGCTTGGCTTAGCATCGAAAAGTGGTAATATGGCTGAGATCTATTCAGCTACTGCAAAATTTCTAGAACGAAACCAAGAATTTAGAAAAAATTTAAGAAGCGCTCTTATTACACCTACTATTACAGTAATTGCTCTTATTTTAACGGTTATTTATTATGTTGCAAAAGTATTCCCCGCAACTGCTGAGTTGTTTTTAAGATTTGATATTGAACTTCCACCGATGACTGCCGCAACACTTAAGCTTAGTCATTTCTTGCAAAATAATTTCTTATATATAATTCTTTTAATGAGCATTCCTGTAATATTTTTATTTTATTTTTATTCAACACCGAAAGGCAAAATTAAAATACACAAAATATTATTGAAATTACCTTTAATCGGAAACCTGATTCATAAATCAATAATTGAAATATTCTGTAGAGTATTTTATTCACTTTATACTGGTTCAGCTGAAAACATTGAACCAATAAGAATAGCAGCTGAAGCAACGGGAAATAAATATTTTGAAGATAGGATAAAAAATGTTGCCATTCCAATTATGATCCGAGAAGGAAAAGGTTTAACTGAAGCTTTTGAAGCAGCGGGTGTATTTACAAAAACTGCTATTGCAAGATTCCATTCTGGAGAAGAAACAGGAACGGTAAAAAATGTCGCTTTACAAATTGCTAACTATTATGAAAGTGAAACGACTCATAAATTAAAATTCTTAATCGAAGCTATTCAGTTAGCAATTGCAATGTTTATAATGATTGTGATTACAGCATTAACCTTAATTTCAGCTGAAACTGCTACTATACGCCCAAAATATCCAGGAATGTCATTTATTAATCTAATTCAAGGATTATTATAATATGGCAATTGAATCTTTAGAACAAACTGATAAAGTAGGTTATTGGTTATTAAGAAAAGGTTTAATTGATATAAATACGCTTGAGAAAGCTTTACAAATTAAGAAAAACGATAAAGCCAGGAGAAATTTAGCTCAAATACTTGTTCAGGATTTTAAATTTGATCATGACTTGGTTTTTGGAGAAGTTGCTTCTGTATATAGGTTTGAAACTTATTCGCCTGAAAAATTCCCTTTAACTGAGAATGAGATTGAGAAAATAAGAGAATTAATGAATAAAGCATCTGATGAACTGAAAAAATTGTGTATTGAAAACAAAATTATTCCCATAAAATTTGACCCTATTCAAAAAGAAAAATTAATAATTGCAGCTATTGATCCAACTAATCGCCTGACTCATCAATTACCAGCAAATCTTGGTTTTAGAAAATATGAAGTGATTTATATAAAGAAAAAAGATTTTGATGAAGTATTAAATAAAATTATGCCACCTGAAAATGTCTTCCTTAAAATGTTAGAGGAAGTTCCTGAAGAAATAAGCATTGAAGCACCAAAAGAGGAAGGGATCGATGAAGCTGCTCTTGAATCTGAAATTCATAAAAGTGCTTTAATTAATCTTGTTGAAGGGGCACTTGTCGAAGGAGTTAGAAGAGGAGCTAGTGATATTCATTTTGTTCCGCAAAGTGGTATGAAGACTGAAATTCATTTTCGGATAGATGGTAATCTCACATTATGGTATGTGCAGGAGAATACATATCCGGAAGCAGTTCTCTCTGTTGTTAAAGATAGAGCAAGAGGACTTGATAGATTTGAGCGTGAAAAAGCACAAGATGGTTTTATACAAAGAAACATTGATGGTCATATAATTCGTTTTAGGGTTTCAATTCTTCCGATGGTGGGTACTGAATTGGGTTCAAAATTTGAATCGTGTGTAATTAGAATTTTAGATGATAGAAAAGTAATAACAGATATACGGAAAATTGGGTTTGATGGACCAGCCTACGATGCATTCATGAAAGCAATCAGTAAACCACAAGGAATGGTAATTCTGACTGGTCCAACTGGTTCGGGTAAAAGCACGACCTTAATAGCAGCTCTTTATCAAGTAATTGATCCCACAGTAAATGTTTTAACCGTTGAAGATCCTGTTGAATATGTGATTAAAGGAGCAAGGCAATTAAAAATTGGTCCTAAAATGGATTTTGAACAAGCGCTAAGAGCAATTTTAAGGCATGATCCTGATATTGTTTTGGTGGGTGAAATGCGTGATAAAGAAACAGCTGAGATAGCAATTAAGCTTGCAAACACAGGCCACTTAACTTTTTCAACATTACACACAAACGACGCTCCTAGTGCAATCTCGAGGTTATTCAAGATGGGGGTTGAACCTTTTTTGATTGCTTATGCAATAAATATAATAGTTGCACAGAGATTAATTAGAAAATTATGTGATAAATGTAAAAGAGTGGCAAAAAATTTCGATAAAGATGTTGCCATTGCGGCAGGAATGAGCGAAAAAGATATTAAAGAAACGACATTTTATGAAGCTGTTGGTTGTTCAAATTGTTCAAATACAGGTTATAAAGGAAGAATGGCTATCCATGAAGCATTATATTTTAGCAGAGATATTAGAAGGTTAATTGTTAAATCGGGTACTGAAATAGATGAAGAGGCAATAAGAGCGCAAGCTAAAAAGGAAGGAATGCTTACTCTTCGTGAATCTGGTTTTTTAAGAGTCAAAGCTGGTCTCACTACAATTGAGGAAGTAGTTGCATCAACAACGGAAGACTAATTATGTTTATAGAAATTAAATCAGAAAATTTTAAAACAATAACAGAACAAGTAAAAGAAATTCTAGGTGAAGGTGTAAAACTTATTTCAGAATATATTAAAGGAATAGACAAAGTTCTTTACTTGAAAAGTTTTGTGGAAGGTCTGGATAATAATAAAAGAGAACTGTTGCGAATTTTTCTCGAAAGTTTACTCTTTGAAATGCATAGAGTAGAAGCCTCTGATCTTGATTTTGGTGGTCCTGGAAGTTTAAATCGTTTCTGGATGAGAATACATGGAAATAAGAAACCCATACCAGATTTGCCTGAATTTTCACCAACTGAAACGAGTATATTAATTTTGAATATTTTGGGCGAAAAGCAAATTGAATACTTGATATCTAAAAGGAATTTGGATTTTTCAATAGAAATTAAACAAACACAACCTTATCTAAGAGTTTATAGATATAGAGCCGATGCTTATTTCGAACTTGATGAATTATCCTTAAACTGCCGTGCAATACTTTCAGAATTAAGACCATTTTCTGACTTAGGGTTTCATCCTTATGTGGCGCAATTGATGAATCTAAATTATATGAAAGAAGGTTTGATTCTAATAACTGGTATCACTGGTTCAGGAAAGTCAACAACTCTTGACGCTATAATTGACGAAAATAACAGAACCTGTGATGCTCATATTATAATCATCAGTTCACCTGTTGAATATGTTCATCAGTCAAAGAGATGTTTGATTAGACATCGTGAAGTTGGTAGAGATGTCCTCTCATTCAAAGAAGGAACAATACAAGCATTAAGGCAAGATCCGGATATTATAGTGATTGGTGAGTTAAGAGATCCTGAAACAATCGTTGCAGCACTTGATGTAACTGATAGTGGTCATAAAGTTTTTTCGACATTACACACTTCATCGGCGGTAGAAACAATTGATAGAATTATCGGTGAAACGGAGGTCCAGGAACAGGAAAGAGTGAGAATGCGTCTGGCTGATGTGTTAAGGTGTATTGTCTCACAAAAATTAGTCCCAACTGTTGATGGTAAAAGAACGCTTGCTAAGGAAGTTCTGGTAGTAACACCTTCTGTTAAGGCAGCTATAAAAAATAACAATACCAGTGAAATATATCAGATGATTCATCAAGGAAGTGAATTTGGTATGAATACTATGGAACAAGATTTGGCAAGGCTTTTTAAGTTAAGAAAAATTACATATGAAACTGCAATTTCTTTTGCAAATAATAAAGCGAGAATCCAACAATTATTAGCGAGTAAACTATGAAAAAATATGTTGGAATCTTTATAGATGGACCAGAAACTAAGGTTGCAATTATCTCTAAATCCTCGAAGGGCTTAAAATTAGAAGATATTGTGACATATGGATTGAAAAGTTCACCATATCAGTTCTTTGGTCAAGAAAAAACTGAGTTTGAAGTTGATTCAGATACTATTTTATTTGAACCAACAGAAGAAACCACAGATACATTAGAAGAACCAATGCTCTCTAATGTAATTAGCAATAAAGTTAAGAACATTAAAGATTTAGTATTTGTGCCTGTTGTTACAGAACCTCAGGTGTCTTATCTAATTATTCCAAATGTGCCCAAAGGAAAAGAAAAAGAAATAAAGCAATATATTATTGATAAATGGTTAGATACCAAATTATCATCCATTGATGAAAACAATCTTCGCTACTATGAGTATACAAATGGTACTTATTTATCAGCATATATTAATGAAGAATTCCCGGTACTTGAGCAAATCAGACAATTTGCAAAATTCTGGAAAATGAAAATGCCTCGGATTCCTTTTATATCCGGAGGTGACGTTTGTATTGCAAGTTATGTCTTAAATAAATACGGTATACAAGAAGATAAGAATTATTTAATACTTCATATTGGCATTGATTCAAGTAGAATAATTTTTATTTCCAACAAAACAATAAAACATATCTCAAGTTATCTTGGAATAGGTGTACAAACGGTTGGATTTCATGATATTATTATAAGTAAGATTAATCTTGAAATGGATGTTGCACAGATTACAGAAATAGATAAGATATTTCTTGCTGGCGAGGTAACTGAGTCAACTGTTCAATTGACATTTTATGGTAGTTTTCCACTCGCTGATGTAGAGGTTATTAAATTTGATGAGCTTGATATTTCGGAATTAAATGAAGATAAAAAAGAGCAGATTCCTGTATATGCCTTTTGTATTGCTCCTATTGTTCTTCTTTCAATGAAAAATAAGGTAAAAACACCAACTGTAAATCTCTTACCTTATCATATTATTGAATCACAGAAAATTTTTAAGTTAAGTCCAATTGGCTATGCTTTATTAATTTTAATTTTTCTTTCTGTTGCATTCTTTACACAAAAGTTTATTACAAATCAAAATAAACTAAAAGTATTACAAACTGAAATTCAAAGTAAACAATTATTAATTGCAGAGAATGCTGAATTAGTAAATAGAGTTAATCAATTAGCGAATAGAATTGAAGCTGGTTATAGAATTCAAAGAACGATTGATACTTTAGTTTTAGGTGCTGAAAGATGGACTGAGATTTTAATGAAGATCGCAGAATATAACCCTCAAAAGAGAAGAATCTGGTTAACGAATATTTCTGCAACAGAAGAAGGAGTTAAAATTTTTGGTGTTGGTATAAATAAATATACAATACCAGACTTTTCAGATTACCTTGATAAAGCTTTGTTAAAGAGCATGATAAGTCAAGAATTACGAGAGAGGGAAATCAACAGGTTTGAAATAAATCTAAAACCCGATAAATATGGATATAAAGGAGTTCAATAATGAACAATACAACTAGAAATGCTTTAATACTCCTTATATTCTTTATTATTTTTGTGTTCATAGGAGGTTATTATGTTCTTGGATATCAACCCAAGGAAATTCAAAAAAAGAGAATGGAGCTTGAGTCACTCAATCAACAGTTTTTAGATGTCTCAACATTAACAGCAATGTATGATTCATTGCAAAAAGAATCTGAAAAGGTTGATTCAATCCTATATAACATGGCAAAGGCTATTCCTTTTAGACAATCGATGACGGATACTTATAATGATATACTCAACATCACAAAAAGCTTTTCGAGATATACAAGAGTTGATATCGAATACGATAAAACAGAAACAGTTGGAGCTGCTTCTGTAGATTATTTTAATATCAGTGGTCAGGGTGAATTTGCTGATGTATTCAAATTAATTTATGAGCTTGAAAAATCTAAGAAACTATATAAAATTTCTTCTTTGAATTTAAGAAACGCTACACTAACTACTGGGAAAGGTGAAATTAAGTATCAAGTTGAATTTGATATAAAACTTGAATCATATTTTACTTCCGATACCAATCTTGCATTAAATTATGAAGAGATAAAACCCAAAGAATTTAGATTTGTTAGTGATTTGTTTTATCCCTTAATCCAACCTGATATTCCGCCAAATTACGATGCTTTACTTGAAGTTGATGGTGCGACTTTACTTGCAATTATCCCTGATGCGGTTTTTATAATGGATAAAAATGGAAATTCTTACACATTGTCTGAAGGTGATCCTGTATATTTGGGATATTTGACTAAAATTGATTATGATCATCAACAGTGTGAATTTCTTTTGAATAGAGGAGGTATAATTGAGAGGGTTACTCTCAAATTAAAGTCTGCAAATATTAAGGAGTTTAAAAAATGAAAAAGATATTAATCTTAACTTTATTGATGGTCTTTCATCTTTCCATAGCTCAAAGCCAAAGAGAATTTCAAAAAATGTTATCAAGCTCGCCAGAAGAACTGGTATCAATTTCAGGATCTATGCCATTTAATCAGGCGATGCAGATGCTTAGTAAAATGAGCAAACAATTTTTAAATAAGATAATTGTTCTAAGTGAAGATATCACAGACCCAATTGGTGTAGATATTATTCAAATGAATTGGTATAGAGCTTTACTTTTAATATTAAAATATAATAATCTGGAATACACTGAGACAGATGAATATATCAAAGTTCTTCCAAGAAAGGCTGAAAGACCTCCATTACCCGAGGTTATGAGAGGCATTGATCTGAATACGAGGGAAGTAAACATATCAGCAGTATTTTTTGAACTTGATGTATCTAAATCTAAAGAACTTGGTCTAAACTGGAAATGGTTATTATCAAGTTCCGATGTTGATATTGCAGGACAATTTGGTCAAGTTGATCAAAATATATTTAATCTTAATCAGCAGCAAACCACTGAACAAACAAAAACTTTTAATCTTGGATTATATGCACAAAGCCAGATGGGAGATTTTCTGGGAAGAGCAACTGCTTTATTTAATTTCTTTGAGCAAAATCAACTTGGGGAGGTAATTGCAAGTCCTCAAATTACCGTTAGAGATCGTGTGAGAGGTGAAATTCAGGTTGGTGCAGATTTTTCAACAAGAGAAAAAGATTTTGCTGGGAATACTGTAGAGAGATTTTACTCAACTGGTACGATAATTCGTGTAACTCCATATGTATTTGAAGAAGATGGTAAAAAATATATTCTCATAGAGCTTGAAGCAGAAAGGAGTAACGCCATACCAGGACAAATTTCAACTGAAATTAAAAAAACAAAAGCAAAAACAGATGTTCTTCTTGCTGATGGTGAAGAAACAGTTATTGGAGGATTATATATAACTGAAGAGAAAACTGAAAGAAGTGGTATTCCAGTATTAAAAGATTTACCGTGGTGGGTTTTTGGCATCAGATATTTAACAGGCTTTGATAAAAAGACATATTCAAAGAAAGAACTTATTATCGTTCTTAAAGCGAAGTTAGTTCCTCCATTAAAAGAAAGGTTGACTACACGAAAGAAGAATATAAACTTGATTGAAAAAACTCGTGAACAATTTCACAATGAAATAAAATTTTATCAACTTAATCCTGTTGAAGAAAAATGAAAGGAAATTTGACGTGCCCAAATTAGAATCTATATTGATAATTGATGATGATGTTTCCCTAACTCGGATTTTAAGAGAAGAGCTAAATTCAGTAGGCTATGATGTTGAAGTTATTAATAATGGGACAGAAGCATTGGATAGACTTCAAAAGGAATTCTATGACTTAATTTTACTCGATATTAAAATGCCTGAGATAAATGGTTTTGATATCTTGAAAGAATTGAAAGGGAAAAATTATCCTGGTAAGATTATAGTTATGACTGCCTATGCTGATGTTGAAAATACATTACTTGCTAAAAAATTAGGGGCTGATGATTTTCTGCCAAAACCTTATGATCTTGATGAACTTTTAATTACCATTCAAAAAGTATTACATTCTTAGGGAGATTATGGTAAAGGATACTTATAAAATTTTAGTAATCGATGATAGGCCTGATAATGTTTATTATTTGCAATCAAGATTACAACAGGAAAATTTTTTTGTTATTCCAGCATTTTCAGGTCCTGAGGGAATTGAAAAAGCAAAAACTCAACAACCTGATTTAATTTTACTTGATATTATGATGCCTGGAATGAATGGCTATGAAGTTTGTAAAATTTTGACAAATACTGAAGAAACAAAAGACATTCCTATAATTTTAGTTACAGCAAAAGTGGATTCGCAAGATGTTGCAGAAGGTTTGAAAGTGGGTGCATTTGATTATATAAAAAAGCCATTTGATAAGATTGAACTTGTAGCAAGAATTAATTCTGCCCTTCGTTATTCAGAAATGAAAAAGAAATCTATACAACAGGAAAAATATCAAATATTCGAAGCAACTGTCTTTACAACTAATCACGAGATAAAACAACCATTGACGATAATGTCGCTTGCTATAAATGCGATAAAAAGAGAATTACAAAAAGATACAATTGATAAGAAGGTAATTCTGGATAAAGTTCAATATATTGAAGAAGGAATAAAAAAAATAACCACAGTTCTTAATAAGTTAAATGCGATAAAACAAACTGAATCTAAAGGAGGGTATGAAAAAGAAAAAGATGTAAAGATGGTAAGCGTTGAAGATTTAAAGAAAGAAATCTTAAATGATTAGGTTGCTATTTTTATATAATTATTTATGCTAAACATTAATGCATCAAATTCATATGGTTTTTCAATTATCTTATCTACTTTTAATTCGTTTAATTTTTGAACGATGTTCTCATCAATTATTCCAGTTGCTACAAAAACAGGGACATTTTGATTTTTTTCTCTTATAAATTTCAAAATTTCAGCACCAGTTATGTCTTTCAAAAAAAAGTCGAGAATTACAAGATTAATTTTATCCTGGTATTTTTCATACAGTTGTAATGCTTCATTACCAGAACCAGTTTCTATCACTTCAAAGTTTTGAAAGCTTAACATTTCTGTTAGAAGATTTCTAATTGTGTCCTCGTCATCAACCAATAGAATAGTAGGATTGGATTTAGTAATTTTTGATATCATTTTATCCTCTACAAATTTTTCCGTTTTTGTTATTGGAAGATAGACTTTAAATATTGTTCCTTTCCCTAAAGTACTTTCAACATCAATATAGCCATTATGTCGTTGGATAATATTTTGTGAGATAAAAAGTCCTAAACCAGTTCCTTTGCGAGAATCTTTAGTGGTAAAATATGGTTCAAAAATTTTATCAAATTGGTCATTTGGGATACCAATTCCAGTATCTTCAATAAAAATTACAACATAATTACCAGGTTTTATTTTGGGATTTTCAATATAATCTTTTTCATTAATTGAAATTTCACGAGTATAAATTTTAAGATTTCCACCGTTGGGCATTGCATCTTTAGCATTAACTATCAGATTTACTAAAACTTGATGAAGCTGTGAATAGTCTGCATATATTTCTGGAAGATATTCATAAGATTTTGAGACCTTAATATTGTCTGGACAAATTTTTAGAGCCAGATTATAAATTTCATCTAATAAGGTTTCAAGTTTAAAATTAGCTTTTGCAGGTTTTAATGGTTTACCAACCTCAAGTAAACTTTTTGATAAATCAAGTCCACGAGAAATTAAAATTTCGGCATCATTTATTAATTGCGATGGCAATGAGTTTTGATGTTTTGTTTTTAATAACTCAATAGTCGCTTTGATTCCATTCAAAATATTTTTGAAATCATGGACAATCCCGCTAATTAAATTACTTGTTAATTCAAATTTTTGAATCTGTTTAAGTTTATCTTCAAGTGTTTCTTGAAGTATTTTTTTATCGTAGTAAGAAATTATGAATGAGAAGAGTGAAGCAAAAGATATCAAAACTTCCATCTTAAATTTTGGCATAAAGTAGTTTTTTGCTCCGATTAAGATAAAGTATTGTATCTCATTTTTTATAATTACGGGAGCAATTAAGAAATGATTAAGATTTAATAATTCTCGTAAAGAAAAAATAATCTCCGGGGCTGTATCATCAAGACTAACTAAAATGGATTTATTTAACTCGAGCCAACTTCTTATTGCAGAAGAATTTTTTTTCAATTCTTCAATTATTATATCGTTAAGTGGTTCGTCCGAACTAAAATCAAGAATTTCATTTTTGTGTTCGCTTGACTTAACGATTACACAAATTTCACTTTCTGTTAGTTCTTTGCATTTTTTTACGAATTGCATCAATAAATCAGGGAAGCTAAAATCATTTAAAAGATTCGCCGTTATATCCCTTAAAGATTTCTGGAGATTTGCGTTCAGGTAATTTAAAATTTCAGAATTAAGTTTACCTGTAATGTCTCTGACAATATAAATTAAACCGACGGGATTATCACCTGTATCGTGAATGAGAGTTACATTTCCCTCTATCCAGATTTCAGTCCCATCTTTTTTAAATTCTTTTCTTTTGTAATAGTAAGTTCGGTATTTTTCAAGTTCTTGTACTATTTGAAATTGAGTTTCCGTGTCGGGTGGATCATACAACTTAAAATCAATATTTATAGTTTTACCGTTTACTTCACTTGAAGAATATCCATAGATTTTTTCAGCCCCTTTATTCCAATAAACAATTCTATTATTGAAATCAGTTGAGTATATCCCGTCTTCAACATTATCTAAAATTTCGAGTTGTGAGATGTAATTTTCGAAAACCTGTTTCTTTTCTGTTGTATCATCTAAGAGATAAATGTAAAACCTTTTGTTAGTTTCTGGAACAATTATTAAAGATGAGTTGATTAAATACCATTTATTAACTTTATGATGTTTAATCTCAAAATTTTGCTCCGGTTGCTTTATTAACAAATTTACAATTGTGGAGTTTTCAGGTGAAGTTCTTTCTTCGATAGTTTGATAAATAAAATCACCAATTCGAGCGTCAAACCAATTTTGGAAAACATTATTCATCCAAACGATTTTGAAATTTTCATCACATATGCAAATACCATAACCAAAAACAGTAAGTAAATCTAACCATTTATTATTTATATGCTCAATAACTTTTTCCATCATTGAAGATTATATTTTTTAATTTTGGTGTATAAAGTTTTAAGACTTATTCCAAGTATCCTGGCAGATTGTTCTCGATTCCAGTTGTTTGCTTCTAATACTGATTTAATGTGAATTTTTTCAATTTCTTCTATCGAAGATTTATGGAGTGGTTTACTCGTGTGTTTTTCAATCTCATCTTTAAAATCAGTTAATGAATGTATAGGTGACATATAAATATTAAAGTGCTTCGGGTAAATAACATCTCCATCGCAAAAAATTAAACTTCTTTCAATTAAATGTTCAAGCTCTCTAACATTACCAGGGAAGTTATAGTTTAATAAAAATTCTTTAGCTTCATCTGAAAGTATCTTAATTTTTTTTGATTTATTTTTTAATTTTAGAAAATATTCTGCAAGTGGTATTATGTCTTCTCTTCTACTTCTAAGTGGCGGAATTGTTAAAGGAATCACATTTAGTCTAAAAAATAAATCTTCCCGAAATTTTTTTTCTTTTACTTCATTTACCAGGTTTTTATTTGTAGCAGCAATTAATCTAACATTAGATTTGCGATTATTTAATCCACCAACTCTTCTAAATTCACCTGTTTCTAAAAATCTTAGTAATTTAGGTTGAATATTTAATGAAAGTTCGCCAATCTCATCCAGGAATAAAGAACCATCATTTGCTATTTCTACTAAACCTAGTTTTGTTTGTTTAGCGTCTGTAAAAGACCCCTTTTCATGACCAAATAATTCACTTTCAAAAAGTGTATCCGGTAGCGAAGCACAATTTAATGTAACAATTGGTTTGGAACTCCTTGGACTTATGGAATGAATAAATTTGGCTAAAACTTCTTTCCCCGTTCCAGTTTCTCCTTGAATAAGAATAGGGGATTCACTCTGAGCTGCACGAGTTGCAAGTGAAAGCAATTCTTTAAATAATTTACTTTCACCAATGATTTCAAAACCAAGTGCCTGATTTAATTCTTTAGTAAGAGCAAAATTGTTCGTAAGTAGATTCTTTTTTTCAATTGCTTTGTGTATGATTTGAATTAATTCATTGAGTTCATATGGCTTTGTAACAAAATCATATGCTCCTAATTTCATACATTCAACTGCATCAGTTATGTCTGATGAACCAGTAATCATTATTACCTGAGTGAACGGTAGATTTGCAGTGGAATAACGAAGAACCTCGAAACCTTTGATATCAGGTAAATTTAAATCCAAAAGTAGAACATCATAATAGTTAACTTTTAGCTCTTCAAGAGCTTCATGCCCTGTAATAACATATTTGCAGTTAAATTTTTCTAATGATAACTCTTCTTTAAGTATCTCATTTTGGGAAATATCATCATCACATATTAGAATTTTTCCTCTGTCCACTTTTACGCTCTTTTTTTCACTTAAATATAAAAATTTTTTTTATGTGAAATAGAATTAAGTTTACATCGTATTGGAAAAATCTAATATGAATAAATATTATTATAACCTAAAATGTCATATAGTAATTAATCTGAAATAAACTTCGTCGTTCAATTTTGAAATAACGATGGAAAAATTTTCAACTTATGAACTGTGAATAATTTTCAAATAACTTTTTTATAAACTTTTGAATGGGAATCAATTTTTTCACGATTTAGTTTGCAAACCCAGATGATTTCATCAAAGTGAAAGACTTTCGGTGATATTGCTGGAGTAGATTTAGATCGTTCAAAAAACAAAATACCATTTTGACGAATATCATGAACGTCTATGATCTCCAGATGTGTATCAAATGTAAACTTATTTTTTGATAAAATTACAACTCTATCATCAATCTTAATTTCTTCTCTTTTAAGAAAATGAAAATCAAAATCAACAATGGAATCTATGAAAAGTTTGAAATCAACAAAATTTAAAATCATAGCTGAACTAACAAATTCACCAAATTCATATGTATCTTTTTCAAGGTTAATTTTTGTCCCATTTGCATAATATACATCAGTATTTTTCTCTTGAGAATAGACGAATAAACTCTGATCAAATTTTTTTGTTAATTCAGTCATATCACTGAAAGTTGGATTTAAGATAAAATAACCAATCTCACGAAAGTTCAATACATCTTTGAATTTTATATTCCATTGAACAAAAATTTTTATGAAGTTCAATCCTTTAATTCTTAAAAGATTTTCAGCTGACTCAAGTTGTTTTTGGTGTTCTTTAAGATTTTTATGATTTATGCCATAAAAAGTTATGATTCCAAAAGAGTGATTTTTAAACAATTGGATGACCTTAAGTAAAAGATTATTTGTGATTTCAAGTGCTTCTTTTTTGTTCTGATTTGTAACTTTTAATCCGAGCAAGTTTGAGAGATTATGAACTTTCATTTTTTTCTCCTTTCATTTTGATTCAAACTTAAGGTCGAAAGGAGTTAGAAGAGTATCAATAAATGATATTTTTTTGTGGAGAGATTTTAGTGAATCAAAGAAAATACTTGATCACCTGGATTTACAATTCAAGCAGGAGTTAATAATTTGAAAGTGCATCTTTTGCAAGTTGAATGACTTTCAGTTTTAATTCTTCAGGTTCAAGTACCTTAGCTCCCTTACCGAAGGAAAGAATCCAGGTTGCAGCTTCGTCAAGTGAATTAACAGTCGCCTCAAATAGAATAGAGCCATCATTTAAATCTGTAATCTTTTGATTAAGAAGATAGGTTTTGCTTTTAATAATTTCTGACCAATTTTTATCAAAATGAATTTTTAATTCAAATTGTTCAAATCCAATCCAGCTTTTTAATGATGAAGTGAAAAGTGAATCAATTTTTTCTTTTGGAAGAGGTTTAAATTTTTCCGTGGTTAATTTAACATCAATAATCTTTGAAATGAAGTATTGCTTAATAAGATTTTGATTAACTGCTAATAGACGCCATTCATTCTGGGCTTGAAAAATTTTTAATGGATTAACCTGGATATTTGTTTTTATGGTGTTCGCTGATGACTGATAATCAATCACTGTAACAAGATTTTGCTCAATAGCTTTTTGAAGTTGAACAACAAACAGGAGAGCTTTCTCACCAAGTTTTTGAATTAAGATCATGGTAGATTTATCTGGGTAATCTTCCGAGTAGGAGAAACTTATGAATTCTAAAATGAATTCTTTTAAGATTTCTTTTTTTAATGGTTGAAGAATTTTTATTCCTTCTTTTTTAAGTGAATGGATATCAATCCCTCGAGAACGTAACTCTGCAAGGTCTCTTTTAATAGTTAATTCTTCTACGTTATGTTCAACAGCAAGATCGATGACAGAAAATCGTTCTTTACTTGAAAGTGCTTTGCCAACTATTTCTATTTGTCTTTTTAATTTTTTAATGTATTCTGACATAAGCAAATTTCATTGATGAAATTAATTGTGTTTAAAATAAAAAAGTGCCGTCTCTTATTAAAGAAACGGCACTTATCGTTTTTCGGAGAGAGAGATTATTTGAGTAATAACATTTTCTTTACGCTTGAGAAGTTTCCAGCTTGAATTCTATATAAATAAATACCCGAAGTCAATCCACTACCATTAAATTCAACATTATATTGACCAGCATTTAATTCATCATTAATTAGAGTAGCAATTTTTTGCCCGATTAAATTGAATACCTCAAGTTTCACATAAGATTTCTGAGGAATTGTGAATCCTATAGTTGTAGTTGGATTGAATGGATTCGGATAGTTTTGCATCAATGAATATGATGATGGTGTTGTAGAAGGATTCTTAACTTCAGTTGTTGAAGCTGGGCTAAGGTATAAATCTTTTGACTGCACAGAATTTGAAGAGTAATCCACATTAATTGTTCCATTATCTGTATTTTCATATTCAGTTGATTCAACGATTAATGAATATTCACCGGCGGTCAGATTTTCTATGGAATAAGAGCCATCGCTTTCAGAGGTTGTATAGGCTTTAACATTTCCATTAATATCGAAAGCAAAAATAGTAGCTCCAGCAACTGGTTCACCAAGAATTGTTCTAACTTTACCTTTGATTAGTGCGAAGCCAGTATCAGGTCGAGTAATTAAATTTATGTCTATACCAGTAACAACACCATTTTCATTTACTACGATTGTATCAGCATCTCTCCATCTAAGAGCAATGGAATCTGCTTTATAATAACCGGGTAAGTATGGTAAAGCTGGTCTTGCAAATACGATATAAGTGCCTGGCAATAGATTTTCAATCAAATAATTTCCCAATGAATCTGTTTTAATCGATTTTAATGGTCTAAATTTTCCATTTATTTTTAATAATACAGTAACCATTGCTTGTACAGAAGTACCAGTATAAAAATCTTTAACCAAACCAGCAATTCCATTGTTATAAACAGGTTTTTGCTCCAGAACGAAATTAATACCTAATACATCACCATTAACAAAAATTCTATCTGCTTCATTGAAAGTGCGTTTATTGTCATAAAATTCAGGATAATAGTTTTTATTGAATGGTTTTGCATAAACTACATAATTAAATCCACCCATAACTCTCAATTGATAATTTCCATTGCTATCTGTAACTGTTGACATATTTCTCGGTATAAATTGAGGATTAATAATTGGGAATGTAGTGTCTTTTACTAAGAATGCTGTAACAAGAGATTTGACTGGAACGCCAGTTGAGTCGAGAACACTACCACTAATTGTATACAAAGGTGCAGGTTGAACTTTAGCCAGTGAGGCTGTGATTGTAACCGTTGTATTAGCAACAACTGTAACAATATCGGCAGAATCTATTGATGATTTGTTATCATAAAACTCAGGATAATATCCTCTTTTATAAAATTTAATTTTGTAGTTGCCTTCTACAAGTGATTTTGAAAATTCACCGTTTGAATTTGTATATGCGACTTCATGTCTTGCGGCATTCGTGTTTAAGAAAAAGACTGATACATTCTCTAATGGAGAATTATCGGTTTCATCAAGCACTACTCCTGAAATTACTCCAGTAGGTCCATTTACTTTAACATACCATTCCTGGAATGCTTTTCCTCCAAGATTACTTTCGGCTTTGATTTTGAATTTGAAATAACCTGAGGCTACTGGTGTCCATACCAAAAGTCCCGTTTGTGAATCAATCGTTGCATCAGCTGGACCTTCGACAAGGGAATAAGTTATAACCGCTCCAGAAGCATTACTCGCTGCTACCGCAGTATACGAGTAAAGTTCTCCAACTGCAGCTATCTTTGGTGGAAAACTTACGAATCTTACATAATCGGCAAGAGGAGGAGTTGTAATAGATGCGATATTGCTTGGGTTACTACTTCCACTATTAGTATATGCTATTACATAGTAAGAATAGGTACTATTGGGTTTGATATTATAATCATTGTAACTTAATCCTCGCCAGAATGAAACGATTTGTTTGAATGTTGTATCGTTTGGTCCCTGACGGAAAATTTTAAACACATAATTTCCCGATGGTGATTGAACAATTTGCCATTTGAGTTCAACATAACCATAGCCCATCATACCCGGATTGGGATTTGTTTTAAATACAGCTGTTAAATTCTCTGGATTTGGTATTTGCGAGAAAGCAAATTGAAATCCGATCAAAAGCAGAGCAATTAAAGGTAAACTAATTTTTTTCATGTTGTACACCTTTCATTTTTAATGATTCAATACGCATAAATTATACCAGAAGTTTATAAAAAAACATTTAAAAATTTAAGATTTTAGTGGATTTAATTTTTTTTCAGTTAATAATTTGAATAAATACGAAAATTTTTCGTAGAGAGAAAATATTTTTCTTAACGCTAAAAGTCTATCTTTTAATAGATTGGGAAATTTAGATTTAGATAAAAGTGTTGAATATTACTTTTTGATGGATAGGTATTTAGGTTCAATAGAGCGTCAAAATCTGGTATATAAGTGCGAGATAGTAGATCAAATTGAGAGTAAAAATAAATTAGTACAAGAACAATGAATGAAACATTTCTTATCTTAAAAGATTTATTGTAAATAGAATATTTTTCTGAAATTTTATCTGGATTAATTTCATTTAAATAATCTTTTTCTTTTGAATTTGCATCAAGATAAAAGTATATGCTCGAAATTAATGAAGCAGAGAATGTTAAACTAAAAAAATAACCTTTTGTTTTTTCATTTCTAACGAAATTTCCCCAACCTGGCATAATTAAATTTTTCCAGATTGATTCTCTGTATATTTCCCTTTCTCTTGCAATTAAATTTTTTAAGGAATATAAAGAATTTTCGTTGTCCGTTTTCGAAGATGTTTTTTTTGAATTTTCAATTTCTCTCTGTTTGATTTGTTCAAAGAAAGCTATGATCTTTGGTGATACCTCTGCTGAATCTAAAACAAAGTTTTTATCTAAGTTTACAAGAGTTTTGAAAGATTTTTCGCTTAAATTAATATCACTGAGGTGATAAGCTGATAAAGCACGGAAATAAAAAATTTGAATCGAATCATCAATTGAGATTTTAGAGTTTGATTTTAATATTGAATCGGTAATTGAAATTATGTTTTCATACTCAAAATTTTCAAACTTTGTTTTTAAATTTTCACCAATCTTTTTTTGAATTTGATTAAAAGATAGTTGATAAGTGAAAAAAAATAGAAGTGAAATAATAGAGAAGATTTTTTTCATTATCTAATTAAAGTCATTTTTTTTGTGATTGAATTTTTACCTGCAATTAATCTATAAAAGTATATACCACTGGCGACTTGATTTCCATTTTCATCGGTTCCATTCCATTCGAATGAATATTTACCTGCATTTAATTCACTATTCAAAAGTGTCTTGATTCGTTTCCCAAAGATATCGAATATTTCTAGTAAAACTTTAGAATTTTTTGGAATTTTGAAGGAAATTGTGGTTGTTGGATTAAATGGATTAGGATAATTTTGTTCAAGATAGATTTCTTTGGGAATTGAAAATTCGTCTGTTTCTGCTGTGGTGGTTAAATCGAGTTTCTCAATATATGGTACTGATTCGTTAAATTGATTCTCACCACCGAATACATAAATTGAATTGTTAAATTTAACCGCTGCAAAATTTCTTCTAGCATAATTCATCGCTGGACCAATTTCAATTGAAAAAGATTGACTATTGTAATTAAATATTTCAGTTGTTCTTAATGCTTTGAATTGTTCATTATAACCACCAATTACAATTATTGAATTATCATTTAATTCGATAGCTTCTGCTCCAGCTCTTGGTCCAAAAAGATTCAAAGGAACTCTTGAAAAACTTTTATTAATTAAGTTTAATTTGTAAATACTGTTCAATATACCAATTGAAACTCCACCGAATACGAAAATATTATCTTTCAATCTACAAATGGTTTGGTTGAATGGAATTTCTGGAGTATTGGGAAATCTTTCAATTGTAAATAAAACAGAATCAGTAAGGAGATCATATTCTACAAGAAAATTAAATTTTGTTGTGTCATAATGATGATATGCTTTTCTTCCACCAAATAAATAGAATTTGTTGTCAATCAACATTCCAGCCGAAAAAATTCTATTAAAAATTGGATTATAACGATAAATATAGGATTGTGAATTTTTTTTCCATATTTCTAGTGTATAATAATCTTGTAAATAAATGCTTCGAGAAATTCCACCAAATACAAATAAACTGTCACCGTTTTTTGAACTCAAAAAGTTAACTCGTTTATATTTTGTTGTTCCAATGATGCGCCATTGTTTTGTATATGGGTTGTATTCTTGAATTAAATTAACTGGTGTATTAAGTGAATCTGAAAAGCCCCCAATTATCAAAATCACTGAATCGAGTGCAATAGCTCTATGCCCACTTACTGGAAGAGGCATTCGACCAATTTGCTGCCATTGCAGAGTTTGAGCAATGGTCATGTTATAAATAAAAAATAGAATTAAGTATTTTAATCTAAATTTTCTCATCATCATTAATAAGTCAATTATTATGCCAATTTGTGATCGTATTTAAATTTAATTTATAGAATAGAGTTTCACCTCTCTGAATGTTAATTGTATCAACAAAGTTCCCGAAATTTGGATTCGATATTGTGAGAATGTACCGTCCCTGATTTAAAATTAATGGTTTTTCAAGTGGAGTGATACCAATTTTTTTATTGTCGATTTTTATTTCACCCCATGGGATTATTTGAAATTGAACAAAGCCAAAATACTTATAAAAATTAAAATCTAAGTTGTTTAAATCATTAGGCTTAATCTCAATAGTTTTTTCAAACTGTGGAAAGTTAGGGTGGATTAGTTTTAATCGATGATTTCCGCTCATTAATCTAATTGGTTTTGTTAAAGGAGTAATTTCATATTTGATGTCATCGATATAGATTTCTGCCCAGGGATAACATGTTATATACAATTCACCTTCTTGTGCAAAATTACTTGTTATTGGTTCTGTATTCTTAGTTGAAGAAGGATGATTCTCATCAGAACTTTTTTCTTTTTTCTGTTCAATTTTAGGTTTATCTGATTCAACTTCTGAAAAAATTTGTTGATTTGTTAGCTGTGGATTATCAAATTTCTGGACCTGGTTTTGATCAACTTCAGTTTTTGAATTGTTCGTTAAAAAATATATGAAAGTTAAGATTAATAGAAGTAAGATTAGAAGTCCAGAAGAATAATGTTTTAGATTTAATTTTTTAAAATTCAATTTTTTGTATTCTTCTGGAAAGAACTGAATATTTTCCATTCCTAAAGCAATAAGAATTTCGTCAGCATTTTGAAACCTATTTTCTTTTTTTCTTTCAAGACATTTCATCACAATTTTTGAGAACTTTTCAGGAAAATCATTAAAAGATTTTAAAAGAGTTTCTTGATTGAAAAACAAAATATTATTTATTGTAGCAGCTACATCTTTGCCAATAAATGGATTTATTCCTGTTAATAATTCATAAGCAATTATTCCAAATGAAAAAATATCTGAGCGTTGATCAACTGATTCACCACGAATTTGTTCAGGAGACATGTAACCTGGAGTTCCAACGATTGACTCCTGTTGAGTTACCTGAATTTCTGATTCACTTAGAGCTAAACCAAAGTCCGCTATTTTAATATCTAAATTTTGATTGATTAGAATATTTTCTGGTTTTAAATCTCTATGAATAATTTTTTGTCGGTGAGCATAACTTAAACCCATTAAAATTTGAGAAATAATTTTTATGTATTCATCCTGGTCAGGTAAATTTGTTTTTAGGTATTCTCGTAAAGTTTGACCTTCAAAATATTCAAAAGATAGATAGAAGTATTCATTGTCTGTTCCAAAATCTAAAACACGAATAATATTTGGATGATTTAGTTTAGCTAATATTTTTGCTTCTCTCTTAAAACGATGAAGAATTGTTTGATCTTTTAATTGTTGGGTATTTAATGTTTTGAGAACAATTTCTTTGTTCAGGTAAATATGATTTGCTAAATAGACTGCTGTTTGCACATCTTTTTTTAGTGTCTCAATAATTTCAAATTTTCCGAAAAGGAGTTGATTTTCACTCATCTTTTTCAAACTCTTCAGAGTTTATTTCTTTTAATTTTAGTTGTACCCATCGTACCGAAACACCAAGTGATTTTGCAGTTTGAGTTCTATTCCCGTTATATTCTTTTAATCTTTTTAAAAGAAGTAATTTTTCAAAATCTTCGAGTGTACCATGAAAGTCGAGTAAACTATCCTCATCGTCAATGACAATGTGTTCTGGATGTAAGAAATTAGAATCACATAAAATTAAAGATCTTTGAATTACATTTTCGAGTTGACGCACATTTCCAGGCCAGTAAAAGTTCTGCAATTTTTTCAGAGCATCAGGGGAGACTTTAATTTCTCGGGACGAATATTTTTTAATAAAATGGCTAACGAGTAAAGGAATATCTTCTCGTCGTTCTCGAAGTGGAGGAATTTCTATTGGAAAAACATTTAGACGATAAAACAAATCTTCCCTGAATTTATTTTCGTTCACAAGTTGTTTCAAATCTTTATTTGTTGCAGTGATAATTCTAACATCAACACTTATGGGTTTTGTATCGCCAAGTCTGATGATTTCTTTGTTTTGAATTACTCTTAGCAATTTTGCTTGAAGTGCAGGAGAGATATCGGCGATTTCATCGAGAAAGAAAGTTCCACCACTTGCAACTTCAAATAATCCTTTTTTATCAGTTGTTGCTCCAGTAAAAGCTCCCTTCTTATAACCAAAAAGTTCACTTTCCAGTAGAGTATCTGGAATTGAACCACAGAATTGTGCGATGTAAGGTTTATCTTTTCGATGACTTAAATTATGAATTGCTCTTGCAACAAGTTCTTTTCCAGTTCCACTTTCACCTAAGATTAAAACTGTCGCATCAGTTACAGCAACTTTGTGAATTAATTGAAAAAGTCTTTTAATTGGTTCACTCTCACCAATAATCTCTGGAATTCTCTGGACATTTTGAAGTTGATTTCGCAGATAAAGATTTTCATTTTGTAATTTTTGAAGATTTAAGATTTTATCGAGGGCGAGGGAGACTAAATTGGAAAAGAAATCGAGAAAGACAAGATTCTCTTCGGTAAATTCTCGGCGATTTAGTTGACTATCAACTAATATCACACCCCACACATTATTATCTTTAATAATGGGTACACCTAAAACAGATTTAATTTGATGTAATTGAACACTATCGAATTGAGAAATTGTAGGATCACTTTGAACATCATGGTATAAAAATGGTCTTTTTGATTCAACAACTTTTTGAAGTATTCCAGATGAAAAAGTACTTAAATCAGTAATAGTTTCTCTTTTCAAATTTCTTGCAGCAATAATTTCAAAATTTTTAGTAAACTCATTATACTTTGCAAAGAGTCCTCTTTCCGCATCTACGACATTAATTACCAGATCTAATGTTTCCTCAATTAGTCCTTCTTCATACTCAAGATTGTTAAGTTTCTGACTGATATCGTAAAGTAATTCAAATTGTTCACGTGTGATTGACTTTATTTTTTTTAGTTCTTCTTTCACGGACATATTAAAGCTCTTTTCATTTAACTCTAAATGATGCTGGTCTGGATCTGGCTCTGTTTAAAAATTTATCAACACACCACAGTACCCAGAAATAGTTTCCTGATGATAAATTAGAATCGACCTGAATAGAAGTACTATCCATGCTTATGTTGTTTTTTGACCAGGCAATAGAAGGAGGAAATTTATCATCGTAAATTTCTACATTATAAGTGAATTTAAATCCAGGGACAAACTTGCGCCAGATCAAAATTGGTTTTGATGATGTTGAATCATAATTAATTGGTGATTCTAATAAAATTTCATCTTTAATTATTCGATTTAACTTTTCGTATCCTATTTTAAATTCAAATCCATTGATGTCTTTTACAATAAAATCGAATTGTACTCCAATTAATTCTGTAAGATCATCAACTCCAAAATCATATTCTGAAAAATCACCCTCAAAAAATTTTGTTTGAGTATTGTAATTCAAAGGGATTCTTATATTCAGTGATTGATTTTGAATTAAAACAGAATCAAGATCATTATCTTTATCAGTAATTCTGGCACGAACAATTAAATTAACATTCTGAATATTAGGATATTGATTTATAAGTACAGAATAAAATTCAGCACTATCAAGTTTTGGAATTTGATTAAGAAAAAATTCTTTATAAAATCTATTTGTATTCCAGTTGACAAAAATCGACTCAGGACGAAAACCATCGAGCATAACTATCAACCATCCTTCTTTTTTTGAATTGGTCTCAATTTTAAAGTAACCATTTTCATCAGAGATTGCTGCTTTGTTTTCAGGAAGCCAGAGTATCAATGCATTTTTTAGAGAGATTCTTGGAAGACTAAACGAGTAAACATATCCTTCGATTTTTAGAAATTGTTTGTTCGGATTTTCTGGATCAAATGGATTGGAGTGTGGAGCATCGCAAGATAAATCGACGATCAAGATGATTATAACAACTAACGAGACTTTTAAAAATTGAGTAAATGTCATTCTATGATTTATAAACGATTTGTTAAAACTAATTTATTCAAATGATTAATTTCTTAAAAATAAAATAGCAACCCCTGCGACAGCAATAAATGCACCAAGAATTGATTTTAATGTAAGTTTTTCTTTATAAAAATATTTAACCATTGGTAACATTATTACGGGGGGCAGAGCCATAATTGTAGATGCTATTCCAACTTTTGTATACGAAATAGCAACTAAACTAAAAGTAATTCCTAAAAATGGACCGGCAATTGATCCTCCTATTGTCAACCATAATGCCCTCGGATCTTTTGAAAAAATAAGAACAGGATTTTTTAATTTTCCCATTAGAATTGAAAGGGGGATTAATATTATTAAAGATGAAGATAATCTAATTGAAGTTGCAACAAAACCATTAATTGAATTTTGAGATAAATTAAACGCTTGTTTTGCAAGAACAAGCCCTGTACCCTGACCAATTGATGCAAGTAGTGCAAAAATTAAACCGGCAAAATTAATTTTCTTCTGTTTAAAACTATTTTTTTCATAAACCACTATTAAAATCCCAATCAATGTAACAGAAATTCCAATTGCCCCAACAAAGTTAATCGATTCATTAAGAAAAATATATGCAAGAATTGCTGCAATAGCAGGAGATAATGACATTATTAGCATACTTATTCTTGCTCCAATCTCGCGATAAGCTAAGAATAGAAACGAATCCCCAAATGTTAATCCTACCATGCCACTTAAACCTAAATAGAAAAATTGTTCTTTGGTTAGATTAAAATTGTAATTATTAAGTAAAATGACAATCAAAAGAAAAATTAACGCTATAAATTGTCTGGTTACATTTAAAATTACACTACCTATCCTTACAACTGCACTGGCAAAAAATAAAGATGTAATTGACCATAAAAAAGCAGTAGCCAGAGCAGCAAATTCTCCAATCATAACAACTCCGAATGATTGATTTTTTTATTTCAAGTTAATTAGATGTTTTTAGGACTTTAAAGATTTAATTCTCATGAGTAAAATTTTTAATATTATTGGTGTGTTTTCTATGTCTGATGATAAAATTCTTTGCAATTAATGTATAATTCATTGATTTGCGTTACAACTTAAATTACAATGCATTTGCTGGTCTTACTATACTCACACATTGTACAGTTTTGTGTGTTTTTAGGGAATTTATTCAATACAATTTGTGAAATGATAGATTCGAACTTTTTTCGAATAGTTTTGATTTGTTCTTCAGTGAAATGAAATTTAAAGGGTTTATCAGGATAATTAATAAAGAATAGATTCAATTCAATTTCCTTCGTTCTGAAAAATTCTGAAACAATCAGTGCATAAAATTCCATTTGTGTTTTATATTCTCTAACTTTTTCATCGTATTTTTCGAGTGGGAATGAATCAGTTTTATAGTCAATTATTGTAATTTTGTTTTGATTCAAATTTATTCTATCGATAATTCCAAAAAGAATTTGATTTTGAAACTTGATGCGAATTTTAAATTCTCTAAATGATTTTTGTGCAGAAAAAATTTCTAAAAAGTTTTTATTGTTCAACAATTCCGTGAATTTTGAAATTATTTCTTCTTTGAGCTTCAACTTTATTGATTTGGGATAATATTCCAAAATTTCATCAAGAATTTTACATGCATCTTTTAAATCTGGACTATTTAGTTTTTCCATTAATGCATGAAAAACAGATCCAAATTCTGCTCCTTTAATAAAATCATCTTCATCAAATTCGGAATAATAATTTTTATATGGATTATACCCGATAACAAATTTGAGTAAATATTTAAATGGACAGAATTCATAAACATTAAATTGAGTCGCCGTGAAAATTTCTTCTTTAATTTTCTCTGTAAGAGGATGTGTAAAAATTTTTAATCCGCTTTTGTCTAAAACATATTCTTTCTCTTCATTCGAAAGTTTTATATCTCGAGGTGAAAATTCTTTTATTATTTCGAACTTTAATTTGTAATCATTTTCAAATTCAACGAACTGGTCGTTCAATTTTTTTATAAAAGTAA
>CALDZP010000050.1 GCA_937944105.1 uncultured Ignavibacteria bacterium | reverse complement strand
TCTCAAATCATCCAAGTAATCAATGGTCTCTGAAGCAGTTTAGTGCGGCGAAAAGAAAATTTGGTGAAGTTGTTGATTTGCCTTTCCCTTATATATCACCATCGGCAACTTCAAAGCAGGTGAGGAAAAAAGCCGAAGTTTACTTCAAGAAAATCATCGACCTTTTTAAAAATTCCAAAAATAAGTCGAATGCTGTCCATCTAATGGGTGAATTTACATTTGTAATTTATCTCTACGAGTTCCTTAAGAAAAAAGGAATTCCCATGGTAGTCTCCACTACAGATAGAATTGTTGAAGAAAGAGAAGGTAAAAAAATTGTCACTTTTAATTTTGTGAAGTTTAGAGTTATCTGAGTGGAAACATATGTCCCTGAACGTAAAAATATTTGAACCACTAAGAGCACTAAGAACACAGAGTAATATAAAATGAATAATATTTTCTGCCTCGTATCAAGACAAACTATGGCAAATCTTTTGCCTGTATTGATGTTCAAACCAAAAAAAATTGTTTTGTTCGAAACACCTGAAGAGACTTCAAGTGCCGAAAACCTTTATCAATTATTCTTAAGTAAAAATATTTCTGTTGAGAGAGTTAAAAATCTTAATGCTTATGACTTTGAAGGGATTAAAAAAATCATTTCTGATAAAGCAAAAAACGAAAATGATGCATGTCTTAATATTACTGGTGGAACCAAATTAATGGCACTTGCTGCTTACGAAGCATTTATTTCACAAAAAAAAGAAATTATTTATTGTGATACTGAACATAAAAATATAATTTTTCTTTCACCCACTATAAAGAAAATCAACTTAGATGCTAATCTCACTATAGAGGATTATCTTAATTCATATGGTTATACCATTGTCGCCCGAAAAAATGATTCAGATGCGGAAAAATTTTTTAGTCTATTCGAATTTATTAATCAAACAAATAGCCTTAAATCCTTTATAAAGTTTTTTATCGATGTACGAACTAAACTTCACAGGCAATTACCAAAATTTAGTGTTAACAGTTCAGATAAATTATTCCGCTTCATCAAAGAAATCGATAAGTACATCATTGAATTTAATTCAAATCGAATAATCATTGAAAATCCAGATTTTAAAAGTGGTGACTGGCTTGAATATTATGTTTATTACCAGCTTTTCATGAAGTATAATATTAAACCATACTTAGGTGTTAAAATCAAAAACAAATTTGGAGTTGAAAACGAAATAGACCTACTTTTTCTTAAAGACTATATATTATATTTAATATCCTGTAAAAGTGGTAAGAAAGATAATCAATATGATTTATATCAGCTTGAAACTTTGAGAACTATTACAGGTGGTACTTTTGGAAGAGGAATATTTGTTACTGCAAACCAAGTTTCAAAACTTTTTATCAATCGAGCCAAGGAATTGAACATCAGATTTTTGAACATTAAAGATAATCAATTTAATATACTATGAGACAAAAAAATATTTTAGTCTGTGTTTCTGGATTGACCCCTCAGATAATTACTGAAACTCTTTATTGTTTAAATGTGAAAAAAAAGATTCAAGTAGATGAACTTTATATTCTAACAACTGCTCGTGGTAGGGATGTTATACTTGGATTGGATAAATCTTCTTCAACTCCAAAATCTCCATTAAAAAAAGAAATTCATGAGCTTTGTGAATTTTACAAAATCAAGAAACCAAAATTTGAAAACAATGATGAGCATATTATTGTTGCAAAGGAGGAAAGTATTGAATTATATGATGTTCGAACTGATAAAGATAATATTTTATTTCCCAACAAGGTTATGGATTTTATTAGAAAATTGACTGCTGATGATAACAAAAGAATATTTTGTTCAATTTCGGGTGGTAGAAAAACTATGAGTGTTCATCTTGCTTTTGCTTTATCAATTTTTGGTCGAAGCGAAGATAAACTATATCACATCTTAACATCCGAGGAAAATGAATTCAAAGATTTTTATCCTAAAACAAAAAAAGATGGTGATCTTCTGGAAATGGCGGAAATTCCATTCGTTAGACTTAGAACTATTCTTGGAAAAGAACTTAAAGAAGATATACTAAATTTTTATACTTATGATCAAATAGTTAAAGAGACTCAGAAAAGTGTACGATTACTTTCAGCTCAATATGAATTAATTATTGATATAAGACGAAGAGAATTAAAATTTAAGAATAATAAGATTACTTTAGAGCCAATGGAATTCGCTTTTTATTATTTCTTTGTTGATGAAAAAATTAAAGGAAATAGTAAAATAAATATTTATCAGATAACATCATCTGAAACAGCAAAAATCATTTGTGACTTTTTGTTCGAAAATTATAGATATTATTACCTGAATTCAGAGAAACGAGAAAAACTAATTAAAAGTGGAATAGGGGCTGAAATTTTTAGAAGCAAAAGATCAAAGATCAATAAGAAAATAGAAGAATTAATTAATGATAAGGATTTGAATGATGAATTTATTATTAAGAGTGAAAGAATCTATGCAGATACTCACTACTTTATAAATGCAGATATTAATAAGTTCAAAATTATTTAATAGACTTCTATTACAGGTCAAATCTTCTTTTTCTAATTCTTAAAAACATTTCTAAATCGTTTCTGAATTTCAAAATTTCATAATTCGTTACGAATTTTTCACGGCATTTTAAAAAATTCAATTCCGATTTAAGTATTACCTGATGGAAAAAATCAAAAATTTTTTCTCATGTATTTAAAGAAAATTATAGGAACCAAATTGCATTTGATATTCTATCACTAACAAAACTAATAGGTTTAATAATGAACACGAAAAAAATTCTAAATAGTGAGATTCTCGATCCTGTTATTGATGGTATTACTGGTGGTAATCACAGTGATATCAAAGATTATGAAACACAGGGTTTCAGGGATGCAGCTAAAGTGGATGGGATGGCTCCTGCTTTTCGAAATTCAATTGT
>CALDZP010000049.1 GCA_937944105.1 uncultured Ignavibacteria bacterium | reverse complement strand
GGAGGGGACGCATGTCCCGCATTACGGATAAGATTAATCAAAACTTGTTGAATTTTATCGGCATTGATAAGGGAGAGTGGTTGCAAACTCTCATCTGGTTGAAAAATAATTTTAATGGAATCTAGATCTTTATCAAATTGACATAAAGTTATAGTGTTTTTAATGAGAGGGATCAATTCGGTTTCAGATTTTTCATAATCTTTTTTCTTTGCGAAGTCTCGTATTTCATCTAATAAACTTACAATTCTATTTCTGGCTTCCAGAATTAATTGAGTATACATCTGTACTTTTGCGTTATCAGGATACATTTTTCTTATTGCTTCAACCGCCATTACAACACCAAGTTGATTTTTAATCTCATGATTAATGCCTGAAGCCAGCTGACCTATAGTTGCAAATTTTTCCTGTCTTATTATTGTCTCTTGTGCTTCCTGTAATTCATTATAAGCTTTTTGTAGAAGTTCGTATTGTTTCTTTTGTTCATCTATCAAACGAGCAGTTTCTATTGCCACTGCGGAAATTGAAGCTAAGGCTTGTGCATATTCAGAATCTAATTGATTGAATTTACCATCAACTTTGTTTAATACTTGAAAAACACCAATAATTTTATCTTCTAAATTTTTCATCGGAACTGATAAAATATCCCTTGTTCTAAATCCAGTTCTGGAATCAATTTCTTTGTTGAATAGAGGGTGATTATAAGGATCATGTATTATGAGGGTTTCTCCTGTTCGAGCAACATAACCTGCAATGCCTGCTTCAATTGAAAATCTGATTTCTTTTTGATTAACACCTGTGCCGACTTTTGAATAGAGTTCTTTATTTTTTTCATCATATAAAAAAACTGTTGCTCGCTCGGCATTCAGGAATTCTAAAGAATATTCAACAATTAAACTAAGTAATTTATCAAGGTTTCTTTCAGAAGTAAGTTTTATTGAAATTTCTAATAATTTTTTAAGCATTTTCTCACATCAAGAATATTTGATTACTTACAAACAAAAATTGAAAATTGACCGAAAAAAAGTATATTAAAACGGAATTTATTTTAAATTTTATATGAATTTAATTCCAATTTACTCATTATTATAATTGAATAAAATAACGGAGGGATTATGAATATTATAAAGCCATTATTGATGTTTATATTGATCTCTTTGCAAATGTATTCTCAGCCTTCAATAAATTTGGTTGTTTTCCCCGAGCTTACTACAACAGATTTTGCTTCTTTTGCAACACTAAATGATCTACAAGGGGCACCAAGAATTTTTTGTGCAGAGATAAATGCTCCTGGACAAATGGTTGTGATGGCTGGAAAAGTTGAATGGAAAAAAATTGGTTCACCGGATTTTGTTGAAGTTGCCTGGTTTATTACCAGACCATTTTTAGCTCGTACACTATGCAATGATGACATTGGTAAAGTTGATGTTCGTATTTATGATCATCGTTCTAATACAAAATTGATTGAAGAAAATTTGAATTTTGGAAAACCAACAGGCGAATACAGATTGACCGTTATGCTTTATGATTCTACAAGTCAGAATCTACTCGCTTCTGATACAAAAAATTTAGTTTTCTTTAATCCTTCTCAGACAATTACTATAATTAACCCAAGAACAAATCAGTCTTATGATGCAGGAAATATTCTGGTTGAATGGACACCCGTTTTCGGGGCTTCAGAATACTTTATTAAAGCATCTGAAAGAACAGATCAAAATCAATCAATTGAAGAAGCCTTGCTTCGAGGAACTCCACTTGTGAACAATAAAAGTACAGGTACTCAAACAAGTGTTAATTTGAGAAATTTACTTGAAAGAGAATTAAAGCCAGGTAGTGAAATTGTCTTACAAATTTCTGCAAATATTCCAGGACCAGCTGGTGGCAAAAAAATTTTTAGTGAAATTGTGAATTTTTCGATTCTAAATCCTGAATCACAATACTATCAGCAATTAATTCAAAGATTTAATAATGTCATGCAAAGGTTTGGTTCAAATGAACTTTTTCAGCTTTTAGGAAGTGATAGATTTGATCCTTCGAAATTGCAAATTCGAAAAGAAGATGGAACAATTATGACTTTTGAAGAACTTGTAAATTTTCTCGAAATGAATGCAAATAATATCTTAAGAATTACTAAAGAGTAATTTGTGGGGGTATCTATGAAAAAAATAAATTTAATATTCAATGGTATTATTTTTTTAAGCTCAATTGTTTTTATGGCTTTTTTACCTTTCCCCTCAAATTCGCCAAGTTATAATGCTGCAATAGTTTTGAAGGTTATCCAGGATGTAAAACATAAGAAACCACAAAAAGATTGGGTAGTGACCAAACCAGCCACACCACTTGAAGCGAAAGATCAACTTAGAACAGGTGATAAATCCGTTGCAGTCATTAGATTTATTGATGGAAGTAGTTTAAGAGTCAGAGAAAATTCAGTGATTACAATTTTTGCTGACAAAAAAGATCGTGGTTTAATAAAAAATACAAAAATTGATGTGGGTAAAATGAGATTT
Source organism: uncultured Ignavibacteria bacterium (assembly GCA_937944105.1). GTDB lineage: Bacteria > Bacteroidota > Ignavibacteria > Ch128b > Ch128b > Ch128b. Next base: position 40,974 of record CALDZP010000049.1, on the reverse strand, counting down.
GATGTGGAAGAGCAAAAAGATGAAGATGAATTTATTATTACTACACCTACAGCTGTTGCTACAATACGTGGTACTTCGGGATTAGTAAATGTTTTTGAGGATGGACAAACTATTTTGACTGTTGAAACTGGAACAGTTGAAGTAAGAGCATTATTCGGTGTACAACAATCTGGAACGGTAGAGGCTGGTAATTCATCTGTAGTCACAGTGGAGGGAACAGTTTCGATTACTAAAGCAAATGAACAACAACTAAACGAAGTAAGAAATTCACTTAAAACAAATGAGAAATTTATCCGTGTTCAAACTCCGCAGGGAACATTTAGAATTTATTACCTGGATTTTGAATGATAGTGATTTAAAATATTAATAGAAAATTTACTACTTATTTTTAGCTATAGGTTTATAATTAGTCTTTAGGTTTTGGAAGTTTAAAAAATTATTTTGGTGTGAAATATTTTTGATTAAAGCTCTGGAGAGTATTGGTTGAGAATATTAATAATACTATTCATTTTAAGCACTATTATATCTTACCCTTCATATAGTCAGCAGGAGTTTATCCCACAGAATGAAATCCAGGAAATTTATGAGAATCAACCTTTGCAAATTCAACTTAATGTAATTGAGAATTTTGAAATTCAACAAGCTTTTCTTTATTACAGAACATTTGGAAGAATGGAATTTTCTGTGATCGAAATGAATATACAGGGTAGTATAATCTCAGCGACAATTCCTAAGGATTATGTTGTATTTCCATATATAGAATATTACATAAAGGTATTAACAACAAAGGGAATTGTATTGAATTATCCCCGTAATGCTTCAGAAACGGGAAATTATTTTAGAGTCAATGTTAAGAAACTCGAATCAATTGATGAGCAAATTATTATTTTAAGTCCCTCTAAAGACGAACCAATAAGTCAGAATGATTTTTTTCTTGCAATTTCTTTACTGAGAACAAGTTCAAGAGTAAAAAAAGAATTTACTCGAATCTGGATTAATGAAAAAGAGGTTACTCCATTTCTTGTAATTAGTCAAGATTTAATTCTGCTTCCACAGGGTAGCATCAAAAACTTAAAGTTAGGATTGAACAATTTTAAAGTGATTTTATATGATTCGACTGGTAAACCGCTGTACATTTCGGATGAGTCATTTCGAGTAGTTGCAGAAGAGGAAAAGCAAATAATTTCAAGATCTAAATTTGAATATACTGGTCAATTCAGAGGTGAATCGATTTACGAAAATATGAGGTCAGGTAATTTCAACTTCAACAGGATTAATCTATCATTGAATAGTGGTTATGGAATACTAAAATCGACTTTAAATATATATTTAACAAATGAAGAGAAGCCTACTCTTCAGCCACAAAATAGATTCCTTTTAAATATTGATATGAATATCTTAAAGTTCTATATAGGCGACCATTATCCAATGTATCCAACATTAATTATGAATGGTAAACGTCTTCGTGGTGTAACAGGAACTTTTGAACTTGGATTTTTTAATATTCAGGCATCATATGGTGAAATAGTCCGTAAAATTGAAGGAAATTTAATTCAACTTTTTTCACGAGATAGTGCTGTAATAGGGTCTGATATAATTCCGGTAGATTCATCAAAATTTGGTCAACCTTTTGCAAAAGTGAAACTAGGTACTTACCAAAGAAGACTTTTTGCAATTCGTCCTTATTTTGGAAAAGGGCAAAATTTCCAGCTTGGTTTCACATATTTACACTCTAAGGATGAATTGAGTTCAATTCAATTTGGAGCAAGACCGAAAGAAAATGTTACGGTTGGTTCTGATCTATTAATTGGAATTGATAATCAAAGAATATTATTTAAAGCTCAAAGCGCTTTCTCAATTATAAATAATGATATTTCAACCGGTGATTTTACTGATAAATTAATAGACTCACTTTTCGGTGAAGGGAAACCTTTTGGCGGAGATCCAAGCATTATAAAAAGAGTAAGGGATATTGGAAAAAATTTCATCACAATTAATCAGTTTATTGTGCCTTTGAATCCACAAAAACTTCCTACTTTTGCTTTAGACGTTAGTATGAGTGTTAATTACTTTGGTAATTACTTTAAATCTTCTTACATATATCGTGGTAATGATTATACTTCTTTTGGACAGAACTTTTTAAGGAATGATATAAAAGGTTTTCAGGTGATGGATAGAATTGGATTATATGATAATCAAATATTTATTTCAGTTAGTTATGAAGATCTCAAAGATAATTTACAGAATACTAAACTTGCCACAACAAATTTTAAGAATTTTGAGAGTTCAATCTCATTATACTTGAGAAGGAATTTTCCTAATTTTACTTTTGGTTATTCCAATTTTCGAGTAAAAAATGATGTTGATCCAATTAATGCTGATACTATCAGAAGGCAGAATTATTTGAATGAAATAACAAATCAATTTTCTTTATCATCCAACTATAATCTAAAGTTGAAAGTACCACATCGAATTTTTCTGAATTTAATTACAAGTAAAAAACAAGATTATACAGATAAAAATCTTTCAGCTAAATTTTTAGCAATTAATTTTTCAATTCAAAATTTTTGGGATAAATCTTTCTATACATTTTTGGGAACCAATTTAAGTAAATCGTATGTTGCGCTTTCGAAGTTCAATTACTATTCCTTTAGTTTGGGTTCGAGTTTAATTTCATTTAATAATAAATTGAGATCAACATTTTCTATCAATCCATATTTTGGCAATCTCAAAAGAGTAGTTATTGATTTATCAAATCAATATTACTTCATGAAAAATTTTTCAGTCAATATGAATATTCGCTATTTAATTAATTCAAGACCTATAAAAAATGAATCAATTGTAAATTTTTTCACTCAATATGAATTTTGAAAATAAGTATATTCTAAAGTTTTCTACACTAAAGACAACTTAAAGAATACAAAGGTTATTGAAAAGCTGTGTTTATTTCTTATGTTTAGAAAAATTCGGGGTATAACCTTATCGGATAAAAAACCAAAAAATATTTCTAGAAATTTACTTTCCTATGATTTTTTTTAACTAATCTTAGTTCATAGATAAATAAAAATTATTTAAATTGAGTGCGTTATAAATAAAAAATGAGCAATAAATGAGAATTGGGATATTAAAGGAAACACACTTTGAAGAAAAAAGAATAGCCTTAACACCAGCGGGTGTAAAATTGCTGGTTGATCATGGTCATCAGGTTTTTGTTGAGAAAGATGCAGGGCTGCAAAGTAGATTTACAAATGAAGAATTTGAAGAAGTAGGTGCGAAAATTGTCTATTCAGTTGATGAAGCTATAAACCGTTCCGAGTTAGTGCTTAAAGTAGCTCCATTCACAGAAGAAGAAGCATTAAAGTTAAATCCTGAACAAATTGTTTTTTCATTTCTACACCTTTTTATGCGAAGAAAAATTCTTGAAATATTTTTAGAAAAAAAAGTTACATCAATTGGTTTTGAACTTGTTGAAGATTCTGATGGTAATTTGCCAATTTTGAGCGTAATGAGTGAAATAGCTGGTCAAATGTCGATTCAAATTGCTGCCAGATATCTTGAAAAAAACCTTGATGTGAGTCGAGGAATGTTACTTGGTGGAATTCCAGGAGTTGCGCCAGCTGCTATTGTAATTTTAGGTGCCGGGACGGTAGGAACAAATGCTGCTCGAACTGCTTTGGGGGTTGGTGCTCAAGTAATTGTTCTTGATAAAGATTTGAATAAGCTAAAAAAAATTGAAGATCTACTAGGTAAATCTATTACTACTGTTGTATTAAATCCTTATACCATTGAACGAGCCGTAAAATTTGCTGATGTATTAATTGGTGCAGTCCTGATTAAAGGTGAAAAAACTCCTCATATTGTCACGGAGGCTATGGTTAAATCAATGAAGCCTGGTTCTGTGATAATTGATGTCTCGATTGATCAAGGTGGTTGCGTTGAAACAAGTCATCCAACAACAATTTCAAATCCGGTTTATGTTCAACATAATGTAATTCACTATTGTGTTCCTAATATTCCAGCCCTTGTTTCAAGAACTGCAAGTTATGGTTTAAATAATGCGATAATAGATTATGTTCTGCAAATAGCTGAATCTGGTATTGAAGATGCATTAAAGCTAAACAATGGTCTTTCTCGTGGGGTTTGTACATTCGATGGTAATTGTACCAATCAAACTTTAGCAGAACTTTTTGATATCGAATTCAAAAAACTTTTTTTCTTTTCAAATAATTAGGGTGGATTTGAGATGCAGGAATTAATTACAAAGAATATTAAATCGACTTTCTGGTTGCAAAACTATAAATCTAAATTACGAACACCGGAAGAAGCAGTGAAAGTTGTTAAGTCTGGTGATAAAATAGTTATGCATGGGAATTGTGCATTTCCCATGACTTTAATTAATGCTCTGGTGGCGCGAAAAGATGAACTTGAGCGAGTGGAGATTCTTCATGCTTTGACTGTTGGCGATTTGCCATATCTTCAATCAGGAATGGAAAGATCATTTCACCATATCTCGTTTTTTATGGGGGCAGCAGCTCGAAAAGCTGTAAATGAAGGTCGTGCTGATTTTACCCCTATCTATCTTTATGAATATCCACTGCTCTTTGCAAAAGGGTTGATAAAACCAAATATAGCTTTTGTTCATCTCTCTCCTCCAGATGAACATGGTTTCTGTAGTTTTGGAGTTGAAGTAGGTTTAATTAAAACCGCCGCTGAAAATTCAGATATTATTATTGCTCAGATTAATCCTCAAATGCCCCGTGCTTTAGGTGATAGTTTTATTCATATAAATAAACTTACTTACATCGTTGAAGTTGATGAACCAATTGCCGAATTACCTCAATTCAAAGAAGATTTAACTCCCGAGATGAGAGAAGTTTATACGAAAATTGGACAAAATATTGCAGAATTAATCGAAGATGGTTCAACACTACAAATGGGAATTGGTGTAATTCCCGATTCGGTATCAAAATTTTTAGATACTAAAAAAGATCTTGGTATTCACTCTGAAATGTTTTCAGATGGAATAATCGATCTTGTTAATAAGGGAATAATTACAAATCGTCGAAAAAAATTACATGTTGGAAAAACAATTGCTGGATTTGTTCTGGGTAGCAGGAAACTTTATGATTACATCGATAATAATCCTTCAATAGAATTTCATCCTCAAGAATATGTAAATGATCCATTTGTTATTGCACAAAACTATAAAATGGTTGCTATTAATTCTGCTCTTGAAATTGACATTACCGGACAGGTTTGCTCTGATTCGATTGGTTCAAAATTATATTCAGGTTTTGGGGGTCAGGTTGATTTTATTCGTGGTGCTGCAAGATCCGAAGGTGGAAAGCCCATTATTGCGCTTCCTTCTACGACAAAGGATTTTAAAATTTCTCGAATTGTTTCTACATTAAAACCAGGTGCTGGAGTTGTTACAAATCGTGCGGATGTTCATTATGTTGTTACGGAATATGGCGTTGCTTACTTACATGGGAAGAGTATTCGGGAAAGAGTGTATCAACTTATTAATATCGCTCATCCTGATTTCAGAGATGAGTTGAAATTTTACGCAAAGAAAAATAATTATATATGATAGCAGTCATTGGTGATATACACGGTTGTTATAATACATTAAAAGAATTGTATTCTCAATTGAAAATTAAATATCCTGAAATTGAAGTTTACTCTGTTGGAGATCTTGTCGATAGAGGAAATTTTTCAAGTGAAACAATTCATTTTTGCATTGCAAATAATATAAAAGTTTGTTTGGGTAATCATGATTATATGTTTCTTCAATATTTTCGTGAACCATTTTCATCAATGGCGAAGGCCTGGCTCTTGAATGGTAACGCTGCTACTTTGAATTCTTATAAAAACAATCCCAAAAACCTTGAACCACATCTGGATTATGTAGAAAAATTGAAATTGTTTTATAACACAAAGGATGCTTTCATCTGTCACGCTGGTATTTCAAAATTTTATAAAAAATACTTCAAAGAGTATAAGCTCGATGGTTCACACGATAATTTTATTGAAAAAGTACTTGCCCCTGATCTTGAATTTGATCACTCAGTTATTTGGGTACGGGAGAATTTAATTAATATCGGTAAATTGCAAGTAATAGGACATACACGAAGATTTGAAACAATGCATGATAAAAATGCTAATGTTTATTATATTGATACTGGTTGTGCTTATGGAAATAAACTAACAGCGGTTGTTGTAAATGAAAATGAAATCGTTGATAAAATTCAGGTCCCTGTATTTAGAGAAGACATTACTCAATATTAATATGAAAGTGAATTTTAGTTACTCGAACAATATTATTTTCATAAAATCCTTCCATAAATTGGAGGAGTATCTTATCGAGTAAATTCTACGGATACTAATTGTTATATTTGAAACAATTTTTGATAAGATACTCTAAATGAAAAATAGAAATATTATCTTTAATTATTTAATAATTTTTCTCCCGGTAATTTTTATTGGGTCCATTTTTTTTAATCAAGAAAAAAACGACCCTGTCCATAATTATTACTATCCTCTAACTTCTGATAAAACAACAGCCGGTATTTCGGATTTAAAGCTATACAATAAATTAGATTTATCAACTATTATCAATCAAAAAAATAATTTGAATGAGGAAACAGGTTTTCACAGAGAAGATATTTTATCAAACAAAGATTTAATATTAGAAAATCTTAATTCAAAGATATTAGCAGATACAAATGATGTTGACGAAAAAATAAAACTTGAAGAAGAAATTAAAAAAATCACTGAACAGGATTTATTATTATCAAAAGATTCTTTACTTATAAGAGATTCATTATATAAAGTTGATTCTCTTGCAATTGATTCAACAGCCAGGATAAAACACTTCAGTTATAAAAGAAAAGATCTACCTCATGTTAATTTATTTGAGAAGAGAAAAAATCCGTTCTTTTTAAAAATACCTGATGCCCTCGTTAGTAGATCTATTTCACTTGATTCAACAGGTAGATTTGTTATAATTAAAGAAACTATTGATGGAAAAGAGTGGAAAGCTCGATTGACAATCCCAATTGAACAATATATTCAACTTCGTCTTGCTTATGTGAATCGGAAAAATTGGGAAGAACTTGCTTACAAATATGATGTTAAGCTTGGCAAAAAAGAACTTGGTGATATTTTTGCACAGATAACAAACATCGATATTCCGATTCCCTCAAATCCAGTTTTAAGCATATTTGGACCACCGAAAATAAATTTACGAATTAACGGAGCTGTTACAATTGATGGAAGCTGGCGAAATGAAAAAACCGAAGGTGTTACAGCTTCACTCCTTGGAAATGTTCGAAATGAACCAAATTTCAAACAGGATGTTCAGATTAATATTAATGGGACAATAGGTGATAAACTTAATATTATGGCTGATTGGAATACTCAAAATACATTTGAGTACGAAAATCAGTTAAAGATTAAATACACTGGTTATCCTGATGAAATTGTTCAGAGTGTCGAAGCAGGTAATGTATCTCTTCAAACATCTCCCCTCGTCGGTGGAGGTGAAGCTCTTTTTGGTTTAAAGGCTAAATTTCAGCTTGGCCCATTATGGTTAACTGCAATTGCCTCACAGAAAAAAGGTGAAGTTAAAGAAAAGATTCTTTCTGGTGGCTCGGAGGCTCAGCAATTTAAAAAAAGAATTTATGAGTATTCTACAAATCATTACTTTGTTGACACAATTTATGCCGATACTTCTGCAGAACTAAACATTTTTAATAAATGGTATGGTAATCCCACACCAATACCTGTTGAATATTATAGAATAAAAGACATTGAAGTTTGGAAAACTTTCACAGGGCTGCCTGATCCAAAAGAAAGAAGAGCTAATGCATATATTTATCTTGAACCAAGACAGAGAAATCAACAATACTCGGCAAATTTAAGAGGAAATATTGATCCAGTTCCCGGCCAAATTGAAGTTGGTAGATTTATTAAATTAAATCCGTCTGACTACACTGTTCATTATGAAACAGGTTATATAACATTTAAGACTCAAATAAACGAAACAGATGCAATTGCAGTTGCATATAGAATTGAAGGTGAACCAGGGAACGAAAACGACATATTTTACGGGGAATTTGTCGCAGATGTACCTGATACTGTAACTTTAATCCTAAAATTAATTAAACCTTCAAATTTACAACCTCAATATAAAACGGCGTGGAAATTACAGTTAAGAAATATTTACCCGATTGGTGTAAGGAATGTATCAAAAGAAGGATTTGAGCTTGATATCCAGTATGAAGTACCTGGTCAAGAAGCAAGAAACGATTGGAATGGAAATAAATTATTGAATGCATTTGGACTTGACATCTTTGATGATTCTAATAATCCGCGACCAGATGGTAAATTTGATTTTATACCAGGCAGAACCATAATTCCTGAAACCGGTGAAATCATCTTCCCGGTTTTACAACCATTCGGTAGAAATTTCCCTTCAGTTTTACCTGATTCTTTAATGTATTTGGAAGTATATGATACACTCCAAAGTATAGCAAAACTTAGTAGCTCAAAAGATAAATTTATTATTGTAGGAAAATCCTCCGGTTCATCAAGAAATACTTTTAATCTTGGCTTTAACATTGTTGAAGGTAGTGTGAAAGTAAGACTTAGTGGTAGAGAACTTGTTCCTAATGTTGATTACATTGTGGATTACAACACTGGTCAATTAATCATTCGCAATGAACAAGCCCTTTTGCCTAATGCAGATCTTAGAATTTCATATGAAGAGAATACACTATTTCAACTGGCTGCAAAATCTCTTTTTGGACTGCGAGGGGAGCTTGATATAAATCCTAAAACAAAATTCGGATTTTCAATGCTTACTCTTAATCAGCAAACTCTCTCAGATAAAGTAAGAGTGGGCGAAGAACCAATAACAAATTCAATTTATGGAATTGATGCTCAAACATCTTTTGAGTTACCCTTCATTACAAATTTTTTGAATAATTTTATTTCCACAAAAGAAATGTCTAATTTTTCATTTCGAGGCGAAGCAGCATATATAAATCCTGATCCAAATACAAAAAAGAGCCCAATTGTAAGTGATAGAGGTCAAAGTGTTGCTTATATTGATGATTTCGAGGGGTCAAAACAAATTTTATCAATTGGTGTAAATTATACAAGCTGGAAATCAGCATCACCACCAATGGGATATCCTCATGCTAATATTGATACAGTTATAATGAGAAGAAAAGCCAAAACTTTTTGGTTTAATAGATTACCAAGTGATGTTAGTGTTCAACAAATATGGCCTAAAAAAACTGTAGCTCGTGGTAATGAACAAGTAACTGTACTTGATGTTTTTTATTCTCCATTTTTAAGAGGTGAATATAATTATTATCCTGATCTTTCTTTCCCAGATCTTAATTGGGGAGGAATGATGAAACTACTTTCATCAACAGCTTCAAATTTTATTGATCAAAATATTGAATTCATTGAATTCTGGGTTTTACCACAAAAAGTTCCTGAAAACGCAAAACTTTATATAGATCTCGGTAAAATTTCTGAAGATATTATACCAAATAAAAAACTCGACACGGAAGATTTTATAAAACGAAATGAATTGATTGATCAAGGAGAAGATGTAGGTTTGGATGGCATCCCCGATGAAGTTGAAAGACAATTATATCCGAACCTGGGTCCAGATCCAAGTGGTGATAATTTTTATTTTAATCTCGGTTCAGGGGATTATACTGGTATAAATGGAACAGAAGGAAATGCGTCACTAACTGAAGCAGGAAGATTCCCGGACACTGAAGATTTAAACAGAAACGGAAATCTTGATCTATTCAATTCATATTTTCAATATGAGATTCCACTCGATACTAATAGGGCAACAAATCCTTACATCGTAGGTGGTGGAGTTGAAACTAAATGGTATCAATTTAGAATTCCCTTAAAAGACTTCATTAAAGAAATCGGTTCACCAAGTTTTACAAACATAGACATGATCAGAATGTGGTTTACTGGTATCAGTGATTCGTTGCATATAAGAATTGCTGAGTTTAATCTTGTTGGTAATCAATGGAGAAAGGCAATTAAAAATGATGAAAAAATAAGCCTTTCTGTAGTGAATATTGAAGATAATTCACCATATTATTACAGTCCTCCTGATGTTGGTCGTGAACTTGATAGAACTCAACAACAGACTGGAACTGAAAAAATTTATAAAAACGAACAATCTCTGGCGATTGGTGTCCACAACTTAAGATATAAAGAATCCACTTTTGCACTTAAAGTCCTTTATCGTCCTATGGATGTTTTTAATTACAGAGAAATGAAACTTTATTACCACGGAACTAAAGATTTACGGGATGGTGATATAGTAATTAGATTTGGAATAGACTCTAATAATTACTATGAATACAGAGAACCCATTCAAGAAGGTTGGAACAATATCACTATAAAATTTTCAGAAATTACTGCAATCAAGCAAAAACGTGATTCTTCGACACAAATTGTAAAAGTCCCTATTCCTGATGGACCTGAAGGCGCATTTTATGGAATGAAGGGTAATCCAAGTTTGACACAGGTCGGAATGTTCTTAATAGGAATTATTCATGAGCGAGCAAAAAATCCTTCTGATTCTCTTGAATCAATAAATGGAGAATTGTGGGTTAATGAATTAAGATTAATCGGTGCCGATGATCGAGAAGGATGGGCTTTTAATACAAGTTTCGCTTTAAACTTTGGTGATTTCATCAGGCTTAATTTTAATTACAGTAAACGAAATCCATTCTTTCATACCATCGAAAACAGATTTGGTGATAGAGTATTAAGAACAAACTGGGGATTTTCAGGTAGCATTGACTTTATTAAATTTCTACCATCTGAATTTAAAGGAAGTTCTCTAACATTAAATTATTCCCGAACAGAACAAATTGATCGTCCTCTATATTTACCAAATACAGATATTCTTGTTAATGAAGCAGTTGAACAAGCTTACCAAAAATTAATTGAAAATGGATTTAACGAATTGGAAGCTCGAAGAATAGCAGGTGGATTGCGAACTACTTCAGAATCCTTTTCACAAAATGAAAGCTGGTCGTTATCTTCAATTAAGATAGTAATTCCATCGGAAATTTTCTTATTCAAAGATATTTGGAATAATCTTGGATTTGCTTTTAATTTTAACAGAAGATTCTCGAGAACACCTGCATTGGAATCGCAAAAAGATTGGCAATGGAATTTCACTACTCAATATTCATACATGTTTTCTCCTGCTAATTTTATAGAGGGAAAAAGTGTACCATTTTTTGGTGATTTATTCGAGATTATCAGAGACATTAACAATTGGAGATTTTATTATACTCCTACTAATATTGGGATGAATTTTAATGTCAGTCGAAATCGGGCTACAAGCATTTATCGAACAGATCCAAATCGTCCAAATATTCAACGAGATTTTAGAGCCAGTAGAAGTTTTCAACTTGGTTGGAAATTGACCGATGGTGGTTTTATAAATCCTTCATTAATTTATTCCTTTGAATTCGGAAGCAGTTATGCTCATCTCGAAACTTATCTTGATTCAGTTAAAACTGCTTCAGGTAGGGATAGTGTTTTTGAAGTGCAAAGAACCGATAGAGAAATATTTAGAGATATTTTCAAATCAAATCTTTTTGGTAGGAATTTTTCATTTGGACAGAGATTTGAAATCAGAACTCAACCAAGATTACCTTCTATTTTTAATATAAATAATTATATCACTATACAAATGGGATATTCAGTTGATTACAGATGGCAAAATAATTTTCAACAACCAGAACTTGGTCGGGCTGCAAGTTTTGCAAATAATATTACCACAGGATTGACTCTTAGATGGAAGCAAATCTGGGAACCATTATTTAAAGAAACTACTTCACCATCTGGAATAAAAGCTCCCCAAGTTGATCCCAGGAGTCGAAGACAAATTAAAGATATTCCAGATGATGCAAAACCAAATGAATATCCTGGTATGCTCCAAAGTCAACAAACTCAAACTACTACTGATACAACGCAAAAGGAAAAGAAAACCTCCTCATTACTTATGTTATATTCAGCATTAAAGAGTGGAATAAAGTGGGCTTTGTTTGATTATGATAACATCACTATCAATTTCTCACAAAGAAATACATCTATGAATAATGGCCTTGCAGGGATGAATAGTGGTTTAACTAATTTCTGGAACTTTTTTACACCGAACAAAGATGAATATGGTCCTCCTAGATTATATCAACTCGGTCTCAGTCAAAATCCAGGTAAAAGAGCAAGAAATGGAAATTTGAGTGATCAAATCACTCAGAACAATTCTGTTGATTTAAGAACCTCCAGACCTTTATGGGAAGGGGCAAGGCTTGATCTTTCATGGAAATTAAACTGGAGTTTCAATCGAACCACTAATATACAAACCGATTCACTTGGAAATGTAAGAGTTACTAATATTGCTGCTGCAGGAACCATTGATCGCTCTTTTGTTACACTTCCACCTTTTTTGATATTTAGCTTTTTCAAAAACAACATTAAAAGAGTAAATGAGTTATACAATCCTAATGCTCCTAATCCAAAGGAAAATCTTGCTGAATCTTTCATCGAAGGATTCGAAACATTACCAATTCTTGGTAAATTACCATTACTAAAAAAATTTAGTAAATATATTCCACGACCAAATTGGAGTATAACCTGGGATGGTCTAGAAAAATATTCGATATTTAGTTCATTTGCTAATAGAGTTTCTCTGCAACATTCTTATCAGTCATCATTTGCAAGAGCATGGAGACTAAACCCAGATGGAATTGAAGAAACACAATCACAAAAAATCACTTATGGTTTTCAACCATTGCTCGGGATGAATGTTACCTTTAAACCCTGGGGCGGTGGAAATCTTGGGGGACAATTTAAAATTGGTTCAACAGTTAGCTATGATATGGGTGTTCAATCTAAGAACATAACAGAGACTTTTTCCCGTGATATTTCGTTTTCAATTAATTATACAAAAAGTGGATTTGATTTACCATTCCTTGGGATCTCCTTAAAAAACGATATAAATATTTCAATTTCTTTCACTCAAATGAAAAATTCAGTTGTAGATTATGATATGCTAAATTTCAAAGAAGAAGGTATACCTCGCGATGGAACAATCAGGACAACTCTTGAACCAAGAATTCGTTATGTTATCAGTTCCAGATTAGTTATTGCAATTTATTATCGTAGAACAAAAGTTGAGCCAGAAGGCGCCTCTAAAATTCCACCAACAACAACCAATGAAGCAGGGTTAAATATTAATCTGACTATTTAAATTAGGCAGTGAGATAGAACTGATTATTTTAATTTTAGATTTGATGTTTTTTAACTTAGGTTTTTTTAGTAAAATTTTTATCTTAAGGATCTAAATATCAAACTTGAATAACTCTTTAATTATCCGTATTATTGTGTAACAATGTTGCCCTTAATGGGCAATTTTTTTTATCTATGATTGAATTAATAAGTAAAATAAAAACTCGAATCGAACCGATTCTTAATGAACTTGGAGCGTATTTAATTGATTTGAATTATTCAAAGATTAAAAACGTCTATAAATATACTTTTTATATCGACAAAGATACTTATGTGACCATTGATGACTGTTCGATTATAAGTAGAGAACTTGAAAAAATTTTGGTTGATGAAAATTATATTTCTCCAGAAGATCAGATAGAAGTTTCGTCGCCCGGGGTCGATAGACCCTTAAAATTCTTAAGACAATATCCAAAACATAAAAATAAATACTTTTCTGTTACATATAGAATAGATGATAAGACAATGACAAAGGAGATGATTCTCAAAGATGTTGTGGATGATAAATTGGTATTTGATGATAGAGGTAAAGTTTTAGAAATAAATTTTTCAGATATTATTAAAGCAAAAACTCTAATAAAATTTAGGTGAGAGGTTCTAATATGAGTCAAGAAATAGTCGAAGCATTTAGCCAGCTTGTTAAAGGTAAGGGAATCGATAAAGATATACTCGTGGGAGTATTTGAAGAAGTCTTTACAGCGTTGATGAAAAAAAAATTTGGTGATAAAGTTAAATTCGAAATTATAGTAAATCTTGAAAGAGGCGAAATTCAAATCTTTCTTGAAAAAGAAATTGTCGAAAAAGTAAAAGATCCAAAGACACAGATTTCAATTGATGAAGTAAGAAAGAAAACAGACGAAGAATTTGAAATCGGAGATATATATCCAGAAGAAATAGATGTGAAAGAATTTGGCGATGTTTTTGATAGAAGATTAATTAATCAAGCTAAGCAACTTTTCAATCAAAAACTGAGAGAAATTGAAAAAGATATTATTTACAAAGAATATTCTCAGAAGGTTGGTGAAATTGTTGTCGGTGATATTTATCAAATTAGAAAAGATGAAATACTTGTAAATCATAATAAGAACGAATTAATTCTTCCAAGAGAGGAACAAATTCCAAAAGAAAAGTACAGAAAAGGAGATGTAATTCGTGCTGTTATCAAAGAAGTTATAAAAGAGAAGAAAGAACCAAAAATAATAATTTCTCGTGCTGACAATATGTTTTTAGCGCGTTTATTTGAAATGGAGATACCCGAAATATACGATGGTATTGTTGAAATTAAAGCAATAGCAAGAGAACCAGGAGAAAGAGCAAAAGTTGCGGTCGTATCTAATGATGAAAGAATTGACCCTGTTGGTGCCTGTGTTGGAATGAAAGGAGTCAGAATAAATTCTATTGTAAAAGAATTGAATAATGAGAGCATTGATGTTATTCCATGGTATGATGATAAAGAACAATTCTTAAAAAGAGCATTTTACCCTGCTAAAGTGAAGAAAGTAGAAATTGACGAAGCAAATAAAAAAGCAATTATCTGGGCTGATGCTGATCAGGTTTCTCTGATCGTTGGTCGTGGTGGCCAAAACATTAGATTGGTTGGTAAATTAATAGGTTACGATATCGATGTAATAAGAGAAGAAAAACCAATTGAGGAATATGAAATTGATATTGAGTTAATTGACTTTAAGCAAGAATTGGGAGAAGAAGTATATCAAAAATTAATTGAAGCTGGTTACGATACAGCAATCGATGTTTTGAAAGCTGGTAAAGAAAAAATAAAAGAGATAGAAGGATTTGATGACGAAAAAGTTGCAGAAATTTTCACTATCTTGAAAGAAGGATTTGAAGAATAAAATTTATCAGGAAATTTATGTCTGAAAAAGAAAACAAAAAAACATATCAAGTCTTTAAAGTAGCTAAAGAAGTAAATGTTTCGGTTGAAAGAGTTATTGAATTTTTGAAAAAAGAACTTGGCCTTGAAGTAAAATCTCATGCTTCAAAAATCGATGAAGACGCATATAATAAAGTTTTAGAAAAATTTAAGAAAGAATGGCAATCAGCTCAGACAAAAGATAAAAAGTTAGCTGAATTAAGAGGATCTAAAAAAGACGAAAAAACCACAAAATCTAAAGATAAAAAAACTGATTCTTTCTCCATAAGAAGTGACAAAAAAATAGAAAAAGTTTCGGAGGAAGTTAGTACAACCAAAGAGGTAATCGAAGAATTTGATATATCGAAAGGAAAAATTGAAACTCCTCAAGAAGAATTAATCACAACATCGGGTCAAACAATTCTTGAGACACCGATAATCACAGAAAGAGTTGAACCAACCTTAGAGGAGGTAAAAGAATCAGGAGAAACAATTTCCGAAAGTGGTGAACCGGATAAAGAAACTCAACCACTAAAAGAACCTGTAATAACAGAAGAATTAGTCGAGGAAAAATCAACTGAATTAGTAACAAAAACTGAGAAGGCACATACCTCTTTAGATGAAATCAAAGGTCAATTCAAAGGTCCAAAAGTACTTGGTAAAATAGATATAGGCAAAGAAAAAGCTGAAGAAATTGTAGAAGAACCTGTAGAGGTTGTTAAGACTACAGAAGAGGAAGATGAGACAAAAAATAAAAAGAAAAAGAAGAAAAAACCAAAGAAGAAACAATTAAGAGAAGTTTTAAAGAAAAAACAGATAGTTGAAGAAGAGTCAACGATAGCAAAGAAAGCCAAAAAGAGCAAAATAAAAATTATAGATGAAAAGGAAATTGAAACGAGCATTCGTAAAACATTGGAAGCAATGGACGATTCAGGGCTTTCAGTAAGGGCTGCACTCAGAAAGAAAAAGAAAAAAGAGCGACTTGAGGAATTAAAAAAACAGGAAGAAATTTTAGAGAAAGAAAAGACAGTATTGAGAGTTACTGAATTTGTAACGGTAGGAGAATTAGCAAATTTTATGAATGTTTCTGTTTCAGAGGTTATTAAAAAATTACTAACATCTTATGGAATTGTTGCCTCAATTAATCAAAGACTGGATAAAGATACGATTCAGTTAATAGCCGATGATTTCGGTTTTACAGTAGAATTTATGGACGAGGCTATTACTGTTATTGATGATGAGCAAGATTTGCCTGAAACACTTAAACCTAGACCACCTATTGTGACAATTATGGGACATGTTGACCATGGTAAAACTTCATTACTTGATTACATTAGAAACACACAGGTTGTTGCCGGTGAAGCTGGCGGAATTACACAACACCTTGGCGCTTATAAAGTTGAATTACCAAATGGAAAACAAATAACCTTTATTGATACTCCAGGTCACGAAGCATTTACAGCGATGCGTGCACGTGGCGCAAAAGTTACTGATATAGTTGTGCTTGTTGTTGCAGCAGATGATTCGGTTATGCCTCAAACAGTTGAAGCTATCAATCACGCACAAGCGGCAGGTGTTCCAATCATTGTAGCAATTAATAAAATTGATAAACCCACCGCAAATCCAGAAAGAATTCGTCAACAACTTGCAGATAAAAATGTATTGGTGGAAGAATACGGTGGTAAATATCAGTCGGTTGAAATTTCAGCAAAAACCGGTCAGGGGGTTGATGTTCTTTTGGAAAAAATTTTGATTGAAGCAGAACTTCTTGATCTTAAAGCAAATCCCGATAGAAAAGCACGTGGTTATGTTCTTGATTTTGAAAAAGATAGAGGTAAAGGAATTGTTGGAAATGTTCTGGTATTAAAAGGAACTTTGAAAGTAAACGATCCATTTGTTGCGGGTGTTGCTTATGGTAGAGTTAGGGCAATGTACGATGAGAGAATGAATCGTATCTCTGAAGCTCCACCTTCAACTCCTGTTCAGATTCTTGGTTTTGATAAGGAGCCTCAGCCCGGTGATGAGTTTATTTGTGTTGAATCAGAAAAAATAGCTAAAGATATCGCTACAAAACGAATGCAAATCAAACGAGAACAGGAATTAAGAAGTGTTAAACACATTACTCTTGAAGATATTGCGAAAAGCGCAAAGCTTGGAGAAGTAAAAGAATTAAACTTAATTGTTAAAGGGGATGTAGATGGCTCTGTAGAAGCACTATCAGATGCTTTATTGAAACTATCAAATGAAGAAGTTAAAATAAATATTATTCATAGAGGAGTGGGAGCTATAACAGTAACTGATGTTAACCTTGCAATGGCTTCAGATGCAATTATTTTAGGTTTTCATGTTCGTCCTAATCTTGAAGCACGTAAACTTGCAGAAAAAGAGAAAATTGAAATTCGACTTTATAATATAATTTATGACGCAATTAACGATATCAAGAATGCTATCCTTGGTCTTCTCGCACCAGAAATTTCAGAAGAAATTACTGGTACTGTTGAGGTGAGAGAAGTATTTAGAATATCTAAATTTGGTACAATCGCTGGATGTTATGTTAAGGACGGTAAAATTCAAAGAAATAATAAAGTGAGAATAGTTCGTGAAGGAATTGTAATCTTTACTGGCGATATTGAAAGCTTGAAACGATTTAAAGATGATGTAAAAGAAGTTGACGCACATAAAGAATGTGGTATTAAAATTGCCAACTTTAATGATATTAAAGTTGGTGACATAATTGAAGCCTTTAAAGTTGTAGAAAAGCAAAGAACATTGGAAAATGTCGGTAAGAATTGAAAAAGTTGCTGAGTTGATTAAAAAAGAATTAAGCATGATTTTATTACGTGAAACAAATGACCCAGCATTAGGATTTGTTACTATTACTTCTGTCAAAGTTTCTGGTGATTTGCAAAATGCAAAAATTTATATCTCTATTTTTGATCAGGATAAAAGGAAGATTACTCTTGAAAAACTAAACCATGCCAAAGGACATTTCCGTTCTAAACTCGCTGAGAGAATAAAAATCAGACGAATACCCGAACTTTCTTTTTTTTATGATGATACACTTGATTATGTTGATAATATCAATAGATTGATTAAAAAGATTCATGAAGATGATAACAAACAAAACAATTGATTTAAGTGATATAGATTTTAATCAAGGTGCTGTAATTTTAATAAATAAACCAATCAACTGGAGCTCTTTTAAAGTTGTTGACAGGGTTAGAAGTTTAATTAAAGCAAAGAAAGTTGGTCATGCGGGAACACTTGATCCAAAAGCTACTGGTTTATTAATTCTTTGCACGGGGAATCTCACAAAATCTATTGAAGAATTCCAAAATCAGATTAAAGAATATCGAGGAAAAGTTTTTTTCGGGAAAACAACGCCAACAATGGATTTAGAGTCAATAGATGATGCATCAGAAGAAAAAGACATTTCGCATTTAAGTCTTGATTTAATTAGAGAAGTTTCAAAGGATTTTATAGGTGAAATTGAACAAATTCCACCAATGTATTCAGCTATCTGGATTAATGGTAAAAGAGCATATGAACTTGCAAGGAAAGGTAAAAGTGTAAATTTAAAACAAAGAAAAGTTCATATTTATGAGTTTGAAATTCTAAATTATAATCCTCCACTTGCAGAATTTAGAATTGTGTGTTCAAAGGGAACTTATATTCGTTCGATAGCTCATGAACTTGGACAAAAACTTGGTTGTGGAGCTTTCCTGTATCAATTAGAAAGAACGAAAATAGGTAATTTCACTCTGGAAGATGCATTGGAAATTGAACAATTAAAAAATCTAATACAGAGAAAATAATAAAGATGAATGTATTTTATAGCATAGATGAAATTACAAAAGATAAGAATACTGTTCTAACTGTTGGTACTTTTGATGGTGTTCATCTTGGTCATCAAAAAATAATTAATGAGTTGATTTATCAATCAATAGAAAATAATTGCCGAAATCTGGTTATAACATTTGAACCACATCCACAAATCGTTCTTTCTGGAAATAATTCAATTAAAATCATTACAACATTGGAAGAAAAGCTCAAATATTTAAAATACTTATCAGTTCAAAATGTCTTTGTGATAAATTTTACTAAGGAATTTTCTCAAGTTGATTTCAAAACATTCGTTGATGATTACCTTGTTAATAGGATTGGAGTTCATACAATAGTAGTTGGCTCGGATCATCATTTTGGAAAGGGAAGAGAAGGAAATCCTGAAATTTTAATTTCTCTGGGCAATACTCTAAACTTTAATGTGATAAAAGTAGAACCTTTAGTGATGGATAATCAAAAAATTAGTAGCACCAGAATAAGAAAAGCTTTGATGAATGGAAATATAGATTTAGCCAATAAAATGCTTGGAAAAAGATATGAAATTTGCGGTAAAGTTATTAAAGGTACACAAAGGGGAGCATTGATTGGATTTCCAACTGCAAATATTGAAATTAAAAACAAAGATAAATTAATTCCTCCAAGAGGTGTTTATTTTGTTGAAGTTGATGTTGCTGAAAAAAATTTTTATGGAATGATGAATATAGGTTACAGACCCACATTTAATAATACGACAGATTTAATAATGGAAGTACATATTTTTTATTTTAATGGGGATATTTATAATCAACCTATTACTGTTAGATTTATTGATAGGTTGAGGGATGAGAAAAAATTTGAATCTGTGGAAGAATTGAAAACACAATTACAAAAAGACAAACAGGAATGTTTTAAGAGATTAGATTCTTTAAGTGTATTAAAGTAAAAAAAACATAATTAAAAATTAATACTGGTTAAGTCTGGTATTACATAAAAGAAAGGAGTAAATCATATGTTAACAAAAGAACAGAAAAAAGAAATTATTATGAAGTATGGTGGCAGTGAGAAAAATACTGGCACCCCTGAAGTACAGATTGCAATTCTTACAGCAAGAATTAATGAATTAACCAAACATTTTGACGAACACAAAAAAGACAACCATTCTCGTATGGGACTAATTAAAATGGTCGGTAAACGAAGAAGACTTCTTAGATATTTAATGAATAAAGACATTGAACGATATCGAAAGATAGTCGAAGAATTAAATTTAAGAAAGTAAAATGGTTACAAATATGATAATATTAAAAGAAATGGAACTTAACGGAAAGACTTTTTCACTCGAAGCAGGTAGATTTGCTCGTCAGGCAAATGGAGCTGTAATGGCAAGCTTTGGTGATACAAAAGTTTTAGCCGTTGCAGTTGCCGCCGACGAAGCAGTAGTAGGTCAGGATTTTCTGCCACTTTCAGTTGAATATAGAGAAAAATATTCAGCTGTTGGTAAAATCCCTGGTGGATTCATAAAAAGAGAAGGTAAACCAACAGAGAAAGAGATTCTTTCCGCAAGATTAATTGATCGACCAATCAGGCCCTTATTCCCTAAAGGTTACATGAATGAAACTCAAGTGATCGTTCAGGTATATTCATCAGATCAGGAACACGATCCAGATGTAATCGGAGCAGTTGGTGCCTCTGCTGCTCTTGCAATCTCCGATATTCCTTTTGAAGGCCCTATTGGTGAAGTTAGAGTCTGTTTATTGGGCGATCAATTTATCGTTAATCCAACTTATAAAGAAATTGAAGATGCTCGACTTGAAATTGTTGTTGCTGGAACAGAAGATTCAATTTTAATGGTTGAAGGAGAAGCAAGAGAAGTCTCTGAAGAGACGATGCTTGAAGCTATCAAATTTGGACATGAACATATAAAACAACTTGTATCATTACAAAAAGAATTGGTCGAGGAAATCGGTAAAGCTAAAAAGACAGTTGTGACTTATCCTGAAGAAGAAGAGATAATTAAAACAGTTCGTGAGCTTTGTTATGATAAAATCAATCAAGTAATCCATACTCCTTCAACAAAAGAAATTAGACGCAACAGTCTTAAACAAATCAACCTTGAAACAATTGAAGCATTAAAAGAAAAATATCCAGAGCGAGAATTTCTTATTAAAGCTGCTATTCATGACCTTGAACGAGAACTAATGAGAAAAATGATCCTTGAAGAAAATATTCGACTTGATGGTAGAGGTCCAAGGGATATTCGTCCTATTTATTGTGAAGTGGGTTTGCTTCCCAGAACACATGGCTCAGCTTTATTTACAAGAGGTGAAACTCAAAGCTTAACAACTTTAACGCTGGGGACTAAATTAGATGAACAACTTGTAGAAGGTTTATTGCCTGAGGAAACTACGAAAAAATTTATGCTTCATTATAACTTCCCTGCATTCAGTGTCGGTGAGGTAGGTAGATATACTGGTCCAGGAAGAAGAGAAATTGGACATGGAAATTTAGCAGAACGCTCATTAAAAAATCTTTTACCAAAAGATGAAGAATTTCCTTATACAATTCGTGTGGTTTCTGATATACTCGAATCGAATGGATCTTCTTCAATGGCAACAGTATGCGCAGGTTCGTTAGCTTTAATGGATGGTGGTGTACCACTTAAAAAACCTGTTGCAGGAATTGCAATGGGTTTAATTCTCGAAGAAAATAATTATAAAATTCTTAGTGATATTTTAGGAGATGAGGATCATCTTGGTGATATGGATTTCAAGGTTGCAGGAACTGAAGATGGAATAACTGGATTTCAAATGGATATTAAGGTTAAAGGAATTTCCTATGAAATAATGGCTGAAGCACTTGCTCAGGCAAAAGAAGGAAGAATGTTTATTCTTTCGAAAATGAATGAAACGCTTTCGGCTCCAAGATCTCAAATTTCTAAATATGCACCTCATCTTGTTCAAGTGAAAATCCCAGTTGAAAAAATTGGTGCTGTTATTGGTCCAAGTGGGAAAATTATTCAATCTATTCAACGAGATACAAAAACTGAAATTGCCATTGATGAAGATGGAACAGTAAATATTGCATCGACAAATGAGGATGGAATTGAAGAAGCAATTTCAAGAATTAGATTGCTTACAGAACCACCTCAGATTGGCAAAGTTTATAAAGCTAATGTAAAAAGAATTGTTGATTTTGGTGCATTTGTTGAAATTGCTCCAGGTGTTGAGGGATTACTTCATATTTCTCAAATTGATCATAAGAAAGTTAATAAAATAGAAGATTACTTTAAGGTTGGTGAAAAAATTGATGTTAAGCTTATAAAGATAGAAGATAATGGTAGGCTTGTTTTTAGTCGTAAGATATTAATCCCGCCACCTGATGTGAAAAAACAAGAATCACCAAAGAAATAAAAATGTAAAATTTCGTTTATGGATCTTTTTTGTTTTTTGTGTGAATTTAGGTTTGAGGTTTTATATGGTATTATCAGAATGTCAAAAGAAAGTAAATTTTTATCTAAGAGAGAGTTAAAATTTTTTCCTCTCTCTTATTTGCTAGAAAGGTTATCATTAAAAATCGCCATCCATCCATTAAAGATTTTTCAATTAAAAAAAATTTTATTCATCAAATTGTGTTTTTCTTTTCCCGTAAGTTTGGGACTTTTTTAGAATTTTGAAATTAAAGAAGCTATAAAAATAAACAGAAATTTTAATGTGAATTATTAAATAAAAAAAATTAAGACTATGGGTTTTTTAGACATAATAAACAAGGGGTTTTTATTATTTTATGAACAAAGAAATTATTATCAATTCGATTGGCGAAGAAACTCGAATTGCAATTACGGAAGATGGTTTGTTAACAGAGTATTTTGTCGAACAAGCCGATTCTCAAAGATCTATAGGGGATATTTATCTTGGTCGTGTAGCTAAGGTAATTCCTGGAATTAAAGCGGCTTTTATTGATGTTGGTCATAAACAAGATGCTTTCTTGCATTTTTCCGACATTGATCCTAAAATGGAAGGTCTCGATGCTCTCTTAGGTGACGAAGATTCGGATGTTGATCTGGATGAAGAAGATGACGAAGAGACTATTACTAAATCCGCTTCTCAAATTAAGCAACAATATCAAAGAACCATTCAAGCACCAACAATTCCAAAGATTGAAAAGGGGAAGGAAATACTTGTTCAGGTTACAAAAGAACCTGTCGGAAATAAAGGTTTTAGAGTAACTACAAGAATTACGATACCAGGAAGATTTTTGGTACTTCTTCCTTTTGATCATAAGATTGGTGTCTCAAAGAAAATTTACGATCAGCGTAAAAGACGAAGACTGAGACGAATTGTTCGTTCAATTATACCTGAAGGATTTGGTGCAATTATAAGAACTGTTGCCGCAAATGAAGATGAAGAAACAATAAAAGAGGAATTAAACAGGCTACTTAACACCTGGAAGGAAATTGAACAAACCATCAAAAGTGAAAAAGCACCTGCTCTTGTGTATAAGGATGCCAGTACTACTTCGAGTGTAATTAGGGATTTATTCAATTACGATGTTTCTAAGATTATAGTAGATTCAAAGAAAATTTATAAACAGTTAAAAGAATATTTACATCAAGTTCATCCAGAATTGGAGGATAGAATTGAACTTTATAAAGGTAAAGAACCAATTTTTAATGTATTTGGTATTGAGTCACAACTTAGAATTGCTAACTCGAGAATAGTACCTCTTCCAAGTGGTGGTCATATTGTAATTGATCAGACTGAAGCGATGACAGTTATTGATGTAAATACTGGTAAATATGCAGCTTCAATGAATCAAGAATTGAACTCACTTAAAATTGATCTTGAAGCAGCGAGAGAAATTTGTCGTCAGGTACGGTTGAGAGATATTGGTGGTATCATAATAATTGATTTTATTGATCTGGAAGAAGAAAAAAATAAGAAAAAAGTTTTTGATGAATTGAAGAAAGAATTCAGAAAAGATAGAGCAAAGGTATCAATTCTTCCGATGACAGAATTTGGGCTTGTGCAAATTACCAGACAAAGGGTACGAAAAAGTATATTTCAAAGGAGTCGTGATGTTTGTCCCACCTGTGGAGGTACAGGAGTTTTAATTTCTAAAGAAAGTTTGTTGAAAGATATTGAGCATTGGTTAAGAAGATTTAAGATTGGAAAATTATTACCAAAGGTTACATTAAAAATAAATCCATTTCTTGAAAATGAAATATTAAAAGGTTTTATTCCAAGATATATCCGATGGAGAATCAAATATCGTATTTTTTTGAATGTTGAACTTGATGTCTCTTTGCGTGTTGATGAATTTAGATTTTTTGATCCAGTAACTGGAAGAGATATTACAACTGAGTTTTAATTAATCATTGAAAAAATTATATTTTAATATTCATGTTTTTCTTGTACAAAATATAAATCGCATAAAAAATTTTGAGAAAAAATTTTTTAAGTAATTTAGGATTAATTTTGAGCTTCTTACGATTTTTACATTGAGAGTATGTTAAAATATTTTTATATTCTAGCATTGAATCTTATAATCAATTAATGAGGTAAATCATGTTAAAGATTTTGTTCATTTTTATTTTTGTAAGTCAATTAGCCTGGAGTGATGATAACACGGTAAAATCTATTTCGAGTAAAATTAATCAATATTATAGTGGAAAATTTGGTTTTTACGCACCATCAAGGGAGTTGAACAATGGTTTAATTTATGGTATTGACGGAATCACGGAATTTAATAAATTAAAGTTCTTTCTAAGTGGTTCAATAGATCTATATATCAAAAAGACTATCGATATTTTTTCTGAACCAAAACCTAAAATAACTGATCAAGCTTTTTTAGTTTTACCTGTTCATGCAAATGTTGCTTATAAATTATTTGAGATACCCGATGCAGAAACAAAGGCTTATTTTGGCATTGGTGGAGGTTATTATTTCTATTTTTACTCCGTACAATATCGAGAATCGAGTGGCATATTGGGAACAGTGTTTGAAAA
The DNA here is from genome assembly GCA_937944105.1 of uncultured Ignavibacteria bacterium. GTDB lineage: Bacteria > Bacteroidota > Ignavibacteria > Ch128b > Ch128b > Ch128b. The sequence continues at coordinate 15,928 of CALDZP010000049.1, read as the reverse complement.
AACATCCAATCAAAATGGTGGAGATGTTTTTTTTACTGTAGCTGGTCGAGTTCTCATTGGGAAAATTTTTCTGGAACCACGTTTCTATTTTGCCAAACCGACAAATGGAAAAATTGATAATTACAATTACAAAATAGATCCTTCAGGTTTTGCAATAACTTTAGGCTTTCAATATTGATAAATATTGTTTGATTTTTTCTAAATGTTCGAAAAAATTTCAGTATAAGAAAAATAAATTTTTAATTTTTTTACCATATTATTTGCTAATGATAATCTTAATAATCTTTGACATTTCACCGTATTTTAAGTTAAGGAAGTAAACTCCACTTGAAAGATGAAATCTATAAGGGTGAAATTTAATTTCGTATTGACCTGCTGATTTTATCTCATTTAAAATCTCACCAACTTCTTGACCCAGTATGTTGTAGATTTTAATTGATGTTGGTGCGAATGTTATAAGTTTACTTGTTGTTCTGTCTATGTATTCAGGCAATTGAAATCTTAAATGAGTATAACTTGAAAATGGATTTGGATAATTCTGATAAAATATTATTTCAGGATTGGATTGTTTTACCGTAGAATCTTTTTGATTAAAATTGATTAAACTTACTTTACCATTTTGACAATACTGAAGAGCACGCGATTTTAAGTGTCCACCGTCAGTAAACTGTGTTGTCATTTGTGGTATTCCGGCACCAAAGAGAAGAGATATAATTCCTGATTTAGCTATGTCAAGGGGATGATCGAATAAATAATCAAGTCGATTATCTGCATATTGATTGGGTATGTTAGGTAATGATTCGTTCCCAATTGGTATCTGCCAAAGAACAATTTTCTTTTGAGTAAATTTTGAAAGATAATTTGTGAACATTAATACACGCGCAAAATTAGGAACTGAAAGATTTTTTTTATCCCACCAGATACCATCATAACCTGCATCACGATCTGACCAATCCATAAAAATTAAGTCGAAATCAGGGCTTAACTGAAGAATAAAATTGGCTGTGTTTCTCGCAAGATTTTCAATATCAAGAATTTTTTCTTCGTTATCTTTTAAGCTAATAATATTTCCCCAGAGTGATGCATGAAAAGCAATTAAACCTTTTTGGGGACAATACTCTCTTACAATGTCGATCATTCGTCGATGCATTCCAATAAGATTATCTGGATAATTCGGATTATCAACAAAAGCTGGTATTTGATCAGGATTCTTATTTTCATTAATTGCTCTTTGCTGAAGATAACCAAGCATATCTGGTTCAATGTGAAAAATAACTTTTGGTGCAAAGCTTCTTTTTGCTTCCTGACACATTTGAATAAATCTATTCCAGAATTCATGCATCAGGTTAGCATTATTAATTGCACAGTAGATTTTTTCATATTCATTTCCATAGCATCCAAACTCGGAAGCACCAGTTTGAAATAGATAAAGTGGTATGACAGGTATATATCCTCTTCTATAAGCATCATCACAAAATCTCTTAACAAATTCACCATACCAGTTCCACCATCCCCAGGTTATATATTGATAGCCCATGTCCCAGCATTCGTTGCCATTGTTTGTCTGCCAGGAAAGATTTGAAGATATTGTTCCAGTTCCGATGGAAAGGTATTTAGGTAAACCATCAGGAATTGGAATGGAGTCATACTGCATTATTCCAATCCATATTTCCTGTGATGCTTTTTTTCCACTAAAATCTTCGACAATTATATTTATTCTTTTTTCTCCCGTATTTGAATTTGATGGAAAAACAATTTCATTCCCAAAAATTCCATCATTACTTAATTGATCATTATGATATCCATCATCAAAAAGTTGTATTTCAAAACCGTTTAGAATTTCATTACAATCCAGTATAACTTTCTTTATATCACTTAAACCATCGCTATCTACAATACTTGCTTGTATTATTATTTTATCTTTTGGGTAGAAATTATAGCTGCTTAAATACGTATCGACTATTTTTGGATTACCTTCGATTGATGTTAGATAAATATCATCAATAAAAAATTCAGCCTGACCATAACCTTTATTTTCTTGAAATAGAATTGAAACAATGTAGTAATTTCCATTCATTAGATGGGAAAGAGGAATTTTAACTTCTTTCCATTTATTAGATTCTACTTGAACATAATCGGTGGATGATTTTCCATCGTGATAATTTTTACCATCAAAAGAAATTTTAATCCAGAAAGATTGACCACTTCCATTTCCACCATTAATCCAGAATACAAGGGTATCGTATCCAGAAGTATTTAAATTTGCCAGGAACAATACGAATCCGGCATAAGCTGATTTGTATCTGATTGAAATGCTATTTGAACCAGAATGTTTTTCAGATTGGTTTTTAATATTAAAATCAGTATCCCATGAATGATTTGCATGCCAGTTTCGTTGCATTAACGAATCAGTATAAATCTTTAATGGTTGTGATACGACTTGAAGATGAATAAAAACAGAAAGTATAAAAAAGATTTTTTTCATAGTAACTTTTTGAAATATTTTTTTAATTTGAACCTGTTAAAAATAATTTATGGATTTTAGATGATAGTAAAAACTGAAATAGATCTAATACAGAATTATCTTAGTGATGCATCCAATTATAAATCTAAAAGTTGCGATGGGCTTTTCATTCCAGAAAACTATGATGAATTAGTTACCCTCATCAAAATATCAAATGAGAAAAAAACTCCAGTTACAATTTCAGGTGCTGGTACTGGACTTGTTGGAGGAAGAGTTCCAAAAGATGGAATTATTGTCTCAATGGAGAAATTCAATGAGATTTTAGACTTAAATCTTGAAAATAAAACAGTTAAGGTTCAATCTTTTGTAACATTGAATGAACTTCAAAATTATTTAGATGAATTTGGACTTTTTTATCCTCCTGATCCAACTGAAAAAAATTGTTCGATCGGTGGAACCATAGCTACAAATGCCTCAGGCGCACGTACTCTAAAGTATGGACCAACTCGACGATGGGTTAATGCACTTAAAATACTTTTACCAGATGGTGAAGTTTTGGATTTAAAGAGAGGTCAATGGAAAGCAAATGGTTACATCATTTCTTTTGAGACAGGAAATGGTAACAAATATAATTTCAAATTACCCGAATTTTCTATGCCTCAGGTTAAAAATGCCGCTGGTTATTATATTCTTCCCGATATGGATTTAATTGATTTATTTATAGGCTCTGAGGGGACACTGGGAATAATTTTAGAAGCTGAATTAAGGTTACTCGAAAAACCATTGGAATTGATTTCAATGGTAATTTTTTTTGATAACTTTAATGATGTTTATAAGTTTGTTTCAATTGCAAGAAAAGAAGAAAAAGAAGAAGCATTTAAGAAAATTAAACCGAGGGCTTTAGAATTCTTTGATGATAAATCGCTGAAATTCTTATCTGAAAAATTCCCGATGGTTTCGAATAAAAAATTTGCTGTTTGGTATGAACAAGAAATTTATAAAGAAGAAAAAGAAGAAATTTTAGAACAATTATCTGAATTAATTTTAAAGTCAAATGGTAACCTTGACGATATTTGGTTTGCGTTTAATGAAAAAGAAATAAATAATATCAAGGAATTCCGTCATTCAATTTCAGTTCTTGTTAATGAATATATTTCGCGAAATAATCTTAAGAAGGTTGGAACTGATATTGCAGTCCCAGCTGAATATTTCAGAGAATTTTATCGATATTGTTGTGAACAATGTAAAAAATATTCTATTGAATATGTTGGATATGGTCATATCGGTAATAACCATCTTCACTTTAATATGTTACCTTCGGATGAAGAGCAGAATGAATTAGCCATTAGACTTTATAAAGATTTTTGCATTAAGGCTGTTGAAATGAAAGGGACAATTTCAGCTGAACACGGAATTGGAAAATTAAAAGCTCAATATTTTGAGTTAATGTATCCTTATGAAGTTCTGAAAAGTATGTTTGAAATCAAAAGAGTTTTTGACCCCAATCTTATCTTGAATCGTGGAAATATATTCAGTGAAAAATTTTATTCTTAGCTTAACGAAAAATTAAATTAAAATCATGAGTCATTATTATTATTTGTGTTCAAATTGTGGTAAAGATTTTCCAGCCTATAAAATTGAAAGAGAATTAATTTATTTATGCCCCTCCTGCGGAGAAGCTAAAAGGAATCAACCGCTCAAGGGTGTCTTAATCTTAAAATATGATTATCAAGAAATTAAAAAGGGCAAATTGAAAGATAAACTCGCAAATTCAAAATGTGGAGAAATCTGGAATTTCCCTGAAATACTTCCTCTTGAATTTGATAGAAAAAACAATAATTATCCACTAATTGATGAAACTCGATTGAAAAGTTTAAGTCTTAATTCAGCACCATTGATTAAAATTGATTATAATCGTTTTAACCTTTTTGCTTTTGATGATACACGTAATCCAACTTTTTCATATAAAGATCGTGCGAGCATTTTAGTAGTAATGAAAGCCATTCAACTTGGAATCAAAAATATATCAGCTGCATCAACTGGAAATGCTGGCTCATCAATTGCTGGAATATGTGCAAGATTTGGGCTGCATTCTAATATTTTTGTTCCGAAAACAATTCCAGAATCAAAAAGAATACAAATTCAGGCTTATGGTGCAAACTTGTTTATAGTTGATGGAACTTATGATGATGCTTTCGATTTATGTCTTGAAGTTTCGAATAAGAAAAAGTGGTTAAACCGAAATACAGCTTATAATCCTTTAACAATCGAAGGGAAAAAATCTGCTGCTTATGATATTTTAATTGCATTTAATCAGAAAATTCCTGACAATATTTTTGTCCCGGTCGGTGATGGAGTTATTATAGGTGGATTATACAAAGGATTCTTAGAATTAAAGGAACTTGACTTAATCGAGAAATTACCACGATTAATTGCAATTCAATCATCGGGAAGTAATCAAGTTGTGAGATATTTTAAATCAAAAAAATTTGAACTTCAATCAGCTGAAACAATTGCTGATAGTATCTGTGCATCAGTACCAAGAAATTTATATATGGCTGATGAGGCTATTACTAAATCAGGTGGATTTGCAATTGAGGTAAGTGATGAGGAAATTCTTTCTGCACAGAAAGAAATAATTCAAAAATTTGGAATTTTTATTGAGCCATCATCGGCTGCTTCTTTTGCAGGTTTCAAACAAGCAGTAAGTAGTGGATTGTGTACCGGGAATGAATTGAATCTGTTAATGTTCACTGGAAATGGCTTGAAAGATATGAACTCACTTAAGACGTGGAACAAAAATTTGAAAGCAAAAAAATTTGAAGAATGGTTGTTTGATTTAAATGAATAAGTATAAAATTTCAGGTTTAATTCTTGCAGCTGGTAAATCGGGTAGAATAGGTAAAGCCAAAGCTTTTCTTAAAATTAATAACAAATCATTTATTTCAGAAATTATTAATAAATTATATCTAGTTTGCGAAAAGATAATTGTTGTATTTGGATTTGAAAGTGAAAAAATGATTGATTCGTTGCTGAAAGATAATTCTACCATAGACTTATTAAATAAATTGAAAATTGTTGTTAATAAAAATTTTGAATCCGGGATGTTTGGTTCAATTCAATGTGGACTCAAAGAATTAAAAGATTATGACTTTGTTTTAATTCATCAAGTGGATCAACCGTCTTTACCGCAAAAATTTTATTATGAGTTCTATAAACAAATTGAAAAAGAAGCTGACTGGATACAACCTGAGTTTAATGGCAGACTGGGTCATCCGATCATTATTGGTCAAAAGCTCGTAAATGAAATTTTAAGTGAAGATTCATATTCGAATCTCAGACTTATCAGTAAGAAGAAAAATTTTACAAAAAAGTTATGGAAATGTAATTATTTTCAAATTCTTCAGGATATAGACACACCAGAAGATTATGAAAAACTATTGAAGGATTAACTGATGAATATTTTTGATAAAGCTTCTGAACTTCTTAAACAAAACAAACCATTTGTACTTACCACTATCATAAAGACAGAAGGTTCAACACCTGGAAAAACAGGATTTAAGATGATCGTTGAAGATAAAGATAAAACTTTGGGTACTGTTGGAGGTGGTGAAATTGAACAGGAGGTAATTCAAGAAGCATTGAGGCGATTGAAATCGAAGGAAAGTGGTATTGTAGAATACTTACTCTCAGCCGATAAAGTTTTAGACAAAGAAGAATCAAAAGTTCTAAATATGAGCTGTAGTGGTAGGTGCTGGATTTTTTATGAAGTAATCGGTAATAAACCAATTATTTACATTTTTGGTGGTGGACATGTTGGGCAAGCACTGCTGAAACAATTGAGTCTTTTGAATTTTTATAAAATACTTATTGATAATCGTCCCGAATTTGCAAAAAAAGAAACAAATCCCTTTGCTGATGAAATTGTATTATCTGATTATTCTGAATATGCCTATTCCTTCAATCCACCTGAAGATGCTTTCATTGTTGTAATGACTCATGGTCATGGTTATGATTTTGATGTTATTGAGCAAATTTATGCTCGAAACTTAAAAGTAAGATACATTGGTGTTATTGCTTCTAAATCTAAAGCTCAAAAACTTAAAAGCCAGATAAAAGAAATTTTTGGTGATGTTGATTTATCAAATTTTCATTCACCAATTGGTCTTGATATTGGTGGAGAAAGTCCACAGGAAATTGCTTTAAGTATTGCTGCAGAACTTCAAGCAGAATTGTATAAAAAAATTAAATGAAGTTAGAAGGTTTTAATATCACATCTTCAGAAATGGATTAATTCTAATGTTGAGAAAGATTCTTTTCAAAACTATTTTGTTAGAATAAATAGGATTTATTAGATAATGTCAACTACAAGACCAAATTTCCTAGAAAATTTTGAAAAACAATTTAAAGATATTTATATAAAAAGTTCACTTGCATACTGGAATGCTTCTATTAATGGGACGAAGGAAAATTGGGATCAAGTTACGAAATATCAACTCGAATATATAAAGCTTTTCAGAGATCGTAATTATTTTAAAGAGATAAAAAGATTGCATTCCAGAATTTCTGAATTTGATAAAATAACTCAACGACAAATTAAAATTCTTTACTATGAGTTTCTTCCAAATCAATATGATCTGGATAAACTCGAAGAAATAACGAGGCTACAAAATAAAATCGAAAATGTTTATACATCTTTTAGAGCAAAAATCGATGGTAAAACATTAACTGATAATGAAGTTGACGAGATACTTAAAAAAGAGACTGATTCTAAAATACTTCAAAAGACCTGGGAGGCAAGTAAAGAGATTGGGGATTTAATAGTTGATGATTTAAAGCAATTAGTAAAGTTGCGGAACGATCAGGCAAAAGCTTTGGGTTATAGTAATTATCACGAAATGAGTTTAATTTTATCGGAATTAGTTCCTCATGAACTTGACTCAATTTTTAGGGAGCTTGAAAATCAAACACTTGCAAGATTCACTGAAATTAAAAATAAAATTGATGAAGACTTATCAGAAAGATTTAAGATTTCGAAAGAAGATTTAATGCCATGGCATTATCAACAAAGATTCTTTCAAGAAGCTCCTTCTATATATTCATTAAATTTTAATGGTTTTTACACTGATAAGAATCTCGTTAAAATTCTTGAGGAATACTTTAAAAGTGTAGGATTTGAAATAGAAGATTTAATCCATCGAAGTGATTTGTTTGAAAAACCAGGGAAAAATCAACATGCATTTTGTATCAATATTGATAGAAGTAATGATATACGAGTATTATGTAATGTGATATCAAATGTAGATTGGATGGGAACTTTACTTCATGAATATGGGCATGCTGTTTACGATAAATACATTGATCAATCTTTACCTTTTACTCTTAGGGATGCTGCTCATATTTTTGTTACTGAAGCAATAGCGATGTTATTTGGTAAACTTGCACTTCATCCAATCTGGATTCAAAAAGTTTTTGCTCTTGATGATAATAAAATCTCACAGATAAAAAATTCAGCCATTAATTTCACCAGAATGAATCAAATTATTTTTACAAGATGGGTTTTTGTCATGTATAGATTTGAAAAAGCTCTCTATGAAAATCCAGATCAGGACTTGAACTCTTTATGGTGGGAGTTACATAAAAAATTTCTTCAACTGAACAAACCACAAAATAGAAACAAACCAGACTGGGCAACTAAAATTCATATTGCCACTTCACCTTGTTACTATCATAATTATTTACTGGGTGAAATTTTTTCATCACAATTAAACTCAACCTTACACAAGAAAATTTTAAATTCTAATGATATCTGGAACAATGTCATAATTAATAATAAAGATATTGGTCACTATTTAATTAATAATCTTTTTAAGTTTGGTTCTTCTGTAGAATGGCAGGAAGTGGTTAAAATATCTACAGGAGAGAACTTAAATACAAAATATTTTCTACAACAATATTTTAATAATGAATAGTTTGTGATTTACTTTCATTCAACAAATTTTTATAAATTGATTTTCAATATTTCTTTGCAAGAAATTTGGGTGATAAGCTGCTGAATAATATTTATCTTTACACTCAACTGGAATTAAAATATTTTGAATTACATCTCTAAAAGAATTTTCCTTAAATATTTTAATCTGATTATTTTATACTTAGAATTTTATAATTAAAAAAAGAGGTAAATTTTCAATGAAAGTCATAACAGATAAAATCGAGATAAATACAAGAGGAAATGCAGATATAATTGATATAACTACTAAAGTTCAAGATATAGTTACAAGAAGTGGAATAAAAGAAGGGAATGTTCTTGTTTTTGCTGTCGGTTCTACTGCAGGAATTACTACAATTGAATATGAACCAGGTTTATTAAAAGATTTACCTGAGCTTTTTGAAAAATTAATTCCCTCAAATCGCTCTTATCATCATGACAAGACATGGGGCGATGGTAATGGATATTCCCACTTAAGAGCATCGATGCTTGGTGCTTCTCTACAAATTCCCTTTTCAAAAGGTCATCTGTTGCTTGGAACATGGCAGCAAATAGTTTATATCGATTTTGACAATAGAGCAAGACAAAGAAAAATTATAGTTCAAATTATTGGAGAATAAAATGAAAAAGATTATCCCACTTATTCTATCGCTTATAATTCTTTTTTTAATTTCAAAGGAAATTTTTGGTTGGGGTAGTGTTGGTCATAGTTTGATTAATAGAAACTCAACAAAACATTTTCCTCAAGAAATGGTAGGTTATAATCTCTGGTCTGAATTTTTAGCTCAGCATGCATCTGATGCAGACTATAGAAAAAGTTCTGATCCCACTGAAGGAAATAAACACTTCATTGATATTGATAATTATCAGGAATTCTTATCAGGCAATTTTCCCTACTCCATTGATACATTAATATCAAGATATGGCTGGGATTATGTCTGGCAACAGGGAATTCTACCCTGGGCTACTAAATCCACTTTTGATTCTTTAACTTCTGCACTTCAACGAAAAGATTGGGATAGAGCAAAATTAATTGCTGCTGATTTAGGACATTATGTTGCCGATGGTCACCAACCACTTCACATAACAAGAAACTACGACGGACAGTTCACAGGACAAAGAGGAATTCATTCAAGATACGAAACTCAAATGATAAATCGTTTTCAAAATGAGATAACTTTCTCTTCTGAACCAGTAGTTTATATTAATGAACCAATCAATTTTATCTTCGATTACTTATTTGAATCATATTCATATCTGGATGATTTATTGAGAGCAGATAGTATGGCTAAATCGGTTGCTGGAAATACTAATAGTGAATTGTATTACTCCAAATTATGGAATTACACAGGTAATTTTACTAAGTATCTCTTTCAAAAAGCAAGCAATCGATTGGCATCGTTAATTTATACTGCCTGGATTAATGCTGGAAGTCCCGCACTACCTCAAACTTTAGTTGAAGAATTAAGTCTTGTCCCAACTAAAATTGTATTATATCAGAACTATCCTAATCCATTTAATTACTCAACACTTATAAGATATTTTATACCCAAAGAATATGTTGGTAAGACATTGACATTTAAAGTTACAGATACTCTTGGTAGAGAAATTATGTCAGTAGAAAATCAAGTGAATATAGATGGTTATCATCAAATGGAGTTTGATGGATATTATTATAAACTGAGTTCAGGAACTTATATTTATACAATCAAAATTGGAAATTACACTGAATCAAAAAAGATGGAGTATGTCAAATGAAGAAAATAAAATTTTTTTTGATACTGATTTTATTTTTGGAAGGGATTTCACAAGGACAAGTTTTGCAATGGACTCCTTACTTTGCAACTCGAAACGATGTCATAACCATTGATTATGATGTAACCAAAGGTAATGGTGCTTTAATAGGGGTTTTCCCAATTTATGTTCATACTGGAGTGATTACAAATTTGAGCCGTCACCCAAATGATTGGCGATATGTAAAAACAACATGGGGTTCTCCAGTTAATCAACCACAAATTCAATATATAGGAAATAATATTTGGCGAATTACTATAAATATTCCTCAATACTATGGTGTTCCTGATTCAGAAGATATTCTAAAACTTGCCTTCGTTTTCAGAAATGCTGATGGTAGCAAAGTCGGTCGCGATGTCGATGGAAGCGATATTTTTCTCCCTTTATACAAACCCGGTCTTAATGTTCGTTTTCTAAGTCCATTTGAAAAAGGAACTATTATAAACACTTCACAGAATATAACAATTACAGCTGTTTCTGTAGGTTCAACATCTCTTAAACTTTATCTAAATGATTCTTTAATTGCTCAAACGGATACCTCTTATTTAAGTCGAACAATGATGTTTTTCAATCATGGTAGATTCAATCTTCGAGCTGTTGCTACAGATTCAGTGGGAAACGTAAAAGTTGATTCAAATTATTTTATAGTAAGAGCTCCAGTTCAAATTGCTGAGTTACCTGCTGGAATAAAAAATGGAGTAAATGTAATAGACAGTACAAGCGTTATACTTTGTTTATATGCACCTTATAAAAATTATGTTTATGTGGTCGGTGATTTTACAAATTGGGAAGTTGATCCAAATTACTACATGAAAAAAACTCCTGATGGGAATCGATTCTGGATTCAAATAAATAATTTAAATTCTTATGAAGAATATGGTTATCAATATTACATAGATGGTAAATTAAAAGTTGCTGATCCCTTTACCGAAAAAATTCTTGATCCCTGGAATGATCAATATATCCCACCATCTGTTTATCCGAATCTTAAACCTTATCCATTTGGAAAAACAACTCATCTTGTATCAGTTTTTCAGATCAATGAAACAAAATACAACTGGCAGGTTACTAATTTCCAAAGACCAGATAAAACTGAACTTGTAATTTATGAACTTTTACTTCGTGATTTTCTTTCTACTCATGACTATAAAACTTTAGCTGATACATTAAATTATTTGAAAAAACTTGGTGTAAATGCAATTGAACTAATGCCAATAAATGAGTTTGAAGGAAATGAAAGCTGGGGATATAATACAACATTTTATTTCGCAATGGATAAATATTATGGAACTAAAAATGCACTAAAAGCCTTCATTGATAAAGCTCATCAGATGGGATTTGCTGTAATTTTAGATGTTGTTTTTAATCATAACTTTGGACAGTCATCGCTTGTAAGAATGTGGTGGGATGAAACAAATCAAAGACCTGCTTCAAATAGTCCATACTTCAATCCAATTCCAAAACATCCTTACAATGTTGGATATGATTTCAATCATGAAAGTCCAGCTACAAAAGAATTAGTTGCACAGGCACTGAAGTTTTATTTACAAGAATATAAAGTGGATGGATTCAGATTTGATTTGTCAAAAGGATTTACTCAAACAAATTCTGGTAATGATGTCGGGTTGTGGGGACAATACGATCAATCGAGGATAAATATTTTGAAAGCTTATGCCGATTCAATCTGGAAATTTGATTCAACAGCTTATGTCATTTTAGAACATTTTGCCGTGGATGCGGAAGAACAGGTTCTTACAAATTATGGAATGTTAAGCTGGGGAAACATGAATTATAATTACAACGAAGCAACTATGGGATGGCATGATGGAGGTAAATCTGATTTTACTCGAGTTTCTTATAAAGCTCGTGGTTTTTCAAAACCTCATCTTGTTGGTTATATGGAAAGTCATGATGAAGAGAGATTGATGTATAAAAATTTAGTCTATGGAAATTCAAGCGGAAGTTATAATATCAAAAATCTTGCAACTGCGCTGGAACGAATAAAACTTGCTGGAGCATTTTTCTTTACTGTTCCAGGTCCAAAAATGATCTGGCAATTCGGTGAACTTGGATACGATTATTCAATTGAATACAATGGAAGAACTGGTCCAAAACCAATCAGATGGGGATACTTCTTAGATGCAAATAGAAACAAACTCTACAAAACATTTGCAACATTAATTGATTTGAGGAAAAGTTATGCGGTTTTCACTAAGCCAACGAATTTTACAACTGATTTTAGTGGATCAGTTAAAAGATTGTGGTTAAATCATGATTCAATGAATGTTGCAATTGTTGGAAACTTTGATGTTGTACAAAGAACTGTTTCTCCAAATTTTCAAAGTACTGGATGGTGGTATAATTATTTTTATGGCGATAGTTTAAATGTAACAAATACTCAAATGACAATTAATCTTCAGCCAGGAGAATTTCGTATTTATACCACTAAGAAATTGCCTTCACCTGAACCAGGTCTATTAACTTCTGTTGAGTATACCAACGAAATTTTGCCATCAAAATTTGAACTATATCAAAATTATCCGAACCCATTTAATCCAGTAACTTACATTTCCTATGATTTACCAATAGATACAAAAGTACAATTAAAAGTATATAATACACTTGGACAGGAAGTTATAACTCTTGTAGACGATTTTCAAAAAGCAGGTTCATATTTGAAATCATTTGATGCTTCGACATTTTCAAGTGGAATTTATTTTTATCGATTGATGACTGAGGATTTTATTTCTCAAAAGAAAATGATCGTCTTAAAATAGAGAATATTATCTTGATGGAAGAATAAAAAAATAGAAGGAAGCTACATGAAAAGAATAATCTCAATTTTCCTTCTAGTTTTATTTTTTGACATCTCGTTTGGTCAAGTATTTTATCATTTGCGATTAGGAAGAAGTTCTATGGCAATTGGTACAGGTGAACAAAATTTGACATTACTCGACCCGGTGAATGCAATGGCTGGAAATCCAGCAAATCTCACATATGAAAATGGTGCAACTATTTCATTCTTCCGAAATCCATTGTATTTCTGGTGGGGTAAACAACAACCATTGAGTAATATGGTCGTTACTTTCAATTATGATAAACATTATTTTGGACTGGAGTATTCAAACTGGGAACTTGAAAAAGCTAAAGAGATAGATCAGTATGGAAATATTATAAAAGAACATGAAAATTATGAAAGGACTTTTTCATTTGGATATGCACATATTCTAAACGAAAAACTTACCACAGGGGTAAAATTTACTTATGGCATTAGTGAAGGTTATGAATTTAAAGGAAAACACTTAATGTTAAGTGCAGGTTTGTCTTATTCTGAAAAATTGTTGGGTAGAAATTTAATTATTGGAATGTCTTTTATGAATTTTGGTGATAGAGTAAAATTAAAAGACAAATTAGGGAAAGATTTTTTTGGTGAAAATCCATCTCTTTTCCTTTTAGGTTTTAATTATAATTTATTGTCTTTTTATCCTGGGAATATAAACTCTCTTATTGAGTTTAGAAAAGTTCTTATTAGTCATACTAATGGTGTGCCCGATAATTCATTTAAAGCATTATTTAAAAGTTGGAAAGATTTTAATCAATTTTTTGATACAAAATTTGGCTTAACATTAAGTAGCAATCCAATAAATGTTTCGAATAGAATAAGCTATGGAATTAAATATTTTGTCGGTTTATCCACAGGTAAATATTCAAAGGGATTTTATAATTACGGGATGCAAGTTTCATTTTCATACCTTGATTATTCTCTTGGATTGGGATTTGGCGGTAGATTATTTTCAACAGGAAGTTTTTTAAGTCCTCAAATTTATGGTTATGAGACTTTCGATATTACATTAAATAAAAAAATTAATTGGTATAATGCACAAAAACAACATTTAGAAAATAAATCAATTTATGCGAAGAAATTGGGTTTTGCTTTTGGAATTTCTAACTCATTACCGATTGGGAACTGGGCAAAAAGTTATGCTAATTTTAATTTTGATGAAACAGGTAATTTTTCGACTTATGAGTTAGATTTAGAAATTCAATTAAGCGATAATTTATTTAACATTAACACACTTTCTTACTGGAAGTCCAATAGAAAAATCTCAAATGATTATCTTCAACTTAGGTTTGATGAAGTAGCTTTTGCAGTTTTATCAGGTTTAGGTTTCTATCCATTTGAAAGTTTAAATAAATTATATTTCAGTACAAAAGTTGGAATATTAAGATTAAATCCGACCCCGGCTAATATTAATCCAAAATATTTCAATCTTTTAATCGTTGCATTTTCTTCTGGTTATAAGTTTGATTTGTTTTATAAAGGATTTCAAATAATTCCATATGTTAATTTGCAAACTTTCTTTCAAGAATCACTGTCAAAAGATCAATTATTTGGTTTGAAAAAATTTGATTATGGGTTGAAGTTGGGTTATGAATTCTAAAAATTATCAGTTTAAATTTTCGAACAATTAACGAGGTCTTTATGAGAATGATTTTAGTTTCATTCTTTCTTTCATTGTTAATTCTTGGTTGTTCTAAAGAAGAAAAAGTTGATTTTAGAATTTATGATTTAGATATTTATTCAATACCACTTGATGAGGAATCAACTCAGCAGGAAGTTTATGCATCTGTTAAAGTTGAAGGATTTAAGACAATTAAGGACAACGGGAATTATAAATTTCATATCCTCCTTGATGCTGATTTAATAACTCCAGACAATAGAACAATTAGATCAATTGCGAAATTAGATTCAATAGGAATTCAAAGTGAGAAATTTGGTAAGTACTTAAATTTAGAAGTTAATTTTGTCTTGGATCAATCTTATCCTCTGGGTAAATATAAATTAATAATGCGTGGAAAAGATTTGTTGAATAACACTACTTTTGAAGTTAGTCAGGATTTTAGTTTAGATTAATTTTTCTTTTGTAATCAAGAATTAGAGTAGCAGGGTAAAAAAGCTTTAGACTACATTTTTATTAATTAAAAACTTTTTAAAATTCATTATTTCAAAAATCAATTAAAGATTGCGCTAACTTATTACCTCACAAATGAACCGCAATGCATTTTGGAGATTTTGGGCTTTACCACAAAATATTGCTTTTCCACAATTTTCATCGAAACTCGCAATGACAGTTCCTTGTAGTAGTCATTGCGAGGAGTGAAACGACGAAGCAATCTTTCACAAAAGCATAAAAACAAATTGAGAAATAATTAGCTTAACCAGAAAAGATTGCTTCGCTCCGCTCGCAATGACATTTTCTCTTAGCAGTCATTGCGAGAGGCAGCCTCTGGCTGTCTCGAAGCAATCCTTTACAAAAACACAAAGATGCAAAATGGAAATCATTGGTTTAATTAGAAAAGATTGCTTCGCTCCGCTCGCAATGACTATCTCAATTAGCAGTCATTGCGAGGAGTGAAACGACGAAGCAATCTTTCACAAAAACACAAAGATGCAAAGTGAAAATTTTTGCCATAACCACAAAAGATTGCTTCCCCGCCTTTGGCGGGTCGCAATGACTGGAATAAGAGAAAATAATTCTTCGCTCCGCCCGCAATGACTGGAATGAGAGAAAAGATTGCTTCCCCGACTTTGGCGGGTCGCAATGACAGTTCCCTTGTAGTAGTCATTGCGAGGAGTGAAACGACGAAGCAATCCTTGACATAAACACAAAGATGCAAAA
>CALDZP010000048.1 GCA_937944105.1 uncultured Ignavibacteria bacterium | reverse complement strand
TCTTGTACATTCACAGGCAAGAATGCCTGTGTTACATAGAGCCAGTATTTATCTTCTGACAAGTTTGCTTTGATTGGATTATCATTTATATACTGTATAAAATGATAATATTCCTTTTCACTACGAATAATGTGATCATATGATTCTTCCATCCATACTTTCTTACCGGTTGTTCCTAAAATATTGTTTATCTCTTTTGCACTCGCACCCTTTATTCCTTTAAGAATTTCTGAAAGAGAATACCCTGTAAATGGTTCTATCAATAAATGTACATGATTTGGCATTATAACTACTGCATGAATTTTTAGTCTTATGCCATCAAATTTCATTATACAATCTTTTACTTTTTCTCTAATCACAGGTTGAGTTAAAATACATGAGCCATAACCTGCATCAAGCCAATTATTAAATTTATCTCCGAATTTTTCATTGTATTCTTTCCATTGTTTCTCATTCCATGGTTTAGGATTACGTTTTGACCATATTTCGTGTTCCTCTTTCCATTTATTTATTTTTTCTTTCGGTAGTGAATCTGCAAGTCGAAATGTAACCCAGTAAATGGAGCCTGATTTTGTCCAGTGAGGTAGGTTACGATAAGTAATGTGTAGGTTATCGTTTTCACAGGCAAGAATGTTTGTGTTACTGTTTTCACAGGCAAGAATGCCTTTATTACTGTTTTCACAGGCAGGAATGCCTGTGTTACTGTCTTCACAGGCAAGAATGCCTGTGCTACTATAAACAGAAATAAGTTGTCTTAATTTCACAATTTCGTGCATCATGCCAATTGGGAAAGCACCTGAACCAACAGCTGGATCGCATACTTTTATATCAGCGAGTAGATTATCTATTTCCTGTGCATTTTGTTTTATGCTTTCTGGAATTTTACTTCCATATTTTGTTGATTTCTGTTCTCCCCTCTTAATTTTTTCTTCTTTTTCAAGAGCAATTATTTCCGTTTCTCTAACTGAATCAGCAATTTCTACAAATTTTTCAATGTCACAGGCAGGAATGCCTGTGGTACTTTCAAGATAACTTATCAAACTTTGCTGACACATATAATGAACTATCTCTCTCGGTGTATAATAAACACCATATTCTTTATTGAATTTTGTCTCTTCACCCTTTTTATCAGATTTTAATACCATTACATATTCATCAAAGTTATCTGGTCTTATTGCATTTAGTTTCTCATATATTTTCCCAAGAAGTTCAGGGTCTAACGCAACTTCTTTTTCAAGTGGCTCTTCTTCATTTACTGTAAAATTATATCTATCAAAGACATCAAGAATGCCATCCCCAATATCACCTTCTTTTGTTCGATTGTTATTTGAGAATAAACTATCAGGAATCAAAATTTCTGTATCTACCCAATTATAATTATTTATTGGATCAAAAAGTCCACCGTTTAAAAATGGTAATTTACAATTAAATCTGCTGTAGTAATGTTCAGCATCACTTCTGTCGGTCCTTAATGCTTCATAAAATAGTGGTTCAAGAATATCATTATAAAAGTTCTTGTAATCACAAAATTTTTTGTTAAACAATCTTCTCATAAAATCCTTTGGACCTGTCCCCCATGGTTTGCCTTTTTCAACACCAAACCACCCTTTTTTTTGCAGAAAATAGAGAAAAACTATTTGCCCAAGAAGTTTTTTGGCAAAGTCAACTGTGTTTATGTTTTTGTTTTTAAATTCTTGTTTCACAGACAAGAATGTCTGTGCTACATCCTTTTTAATAATTTTATCAAGTTCTAATTTTGTTCTGATAAACAGGTCTCTATATTTAATGAAGAATTCTTTTGTAACAACTTCAACATTGAATGCCTGCTCTAAATCTTCAAGAGTAGTTTTAAATTCATCATTTTCAATTATTGGAAGAAATCTACTTTGTGCTGTATGGCTCTTTTCGTTTTTCCCAACAAGGAACGACCATCTTTTTGCTGGTGTAAATTCCTCTTTAATTTTAATCTTGCCTGAAGGTTTTTCCTCAAAACGATAATCCATCTTTACAAGAGAGAATCTCCAGTCTTCACTATCAGGAGATACAAAAGCAACCAGAGCTGCATCTTTTAATTTTCCCCCCCTGCTACCTTTTAAATACCAGGCAATGAAGTTTCTCTGCATTGACCTTGCACGTTCAAGGGATGTTTCTTTTTTTAAATTGACAATCAGCAAATCAATTTCTTTATCATCATAAGTGTATTGACCAATTCTCTCTAATTCTTGAATGTAAGAAGAATATGCCTCAGGAATATAATTACCTGAATAAGTAAAAGTTTTACTGGGATTAAATTTTTTACAAAGATTTGATATAAACTTTATAAATTGATCTTTCTTAAATTTGTTTTCAAATGTATTAATTATTAAACTTTTTGCTTGTTCTCTATCCATTATTTCCCTCAGCTAAATAAAGTGATAATATTACTTCCCTTTTACCCTCAGTTAAAGCAGAAGTTTCTGTATAATGTTTTTTAAGAAATGTTGAAGAAATTTCTCTTTGCAAAACACCAATTACTTTTAGTGGATTTTGTATTTCTTCAATTTTAAGTTCCTGGAGTGCACCTAATGTTTTCTTAACTGTCTTTTTAGGCAATGCCCCCTCTACAAGTCGATTAAGAACTTTTTTAAGATATTCTTCTTGTTCTTCTGTGAGTTGTTTGCTGTTCTTTTGAGTTGCTTTTAGTATTTTTAGAAGTTTTGTTTCACTATCAGCACCGCCGCGACGATAAGTTCTGATGGATTCTTCAATAGTAGCATTAAGGAATGCTGTTTTATTCTTATTAAGAAGTTCATAAAAATATTCATATGGAAGTTTTTCTTTTTTTTCGTTTTCTTCACTTTCAAGTATTTTTGCTGCGTTCATGAAATCAAGCTCAACAGCATTTTGACCTTTCTTATGTGATAAATAGAATTTCATCAATTTACCTTTCCTAAAAAATGTTAGCAAACCCGGTAGCACAGACATTCCTGTCTGTGATTTATCGACAGGTAGCACAGACATTCCTGTCTGTGATTTTCCTACAGGCATTCCTTTTTTTGTTTCTTCATTCACAGGCAGGAATGCCTGTGTTACTTTATCTTCAGATGAGTATGCGTCTTGTATATTCACAGGCAGGAATGCCTGTGTTACTTTATCTTCAGATGAGTGTGCATCTTGTACATTCACAGGCAGGAATGCCTGTGTTACTTTGGCGGAGCGAGCCTTTTTAGGAAGTCGTTTTATCTTCTCAAATAGTTCAGGCTTTTTGTCACGGATGTCTTCTATAATCCTTAAATATTTAAGCTCACTTTCTTCTTCTTCGTCGTCTTCTGTAATAGTTTTTTTTGAAATAAGCCTGTCAAAGAGTTCATGAGAAGAAACAGGTTCTCCTTCTGTTAGGATTGCACTGTCACCACCCAACAATGTTAAAAATGCCTCTATTTTTGAGCGAGCAATGTTTGTGAGTTCAATTTCTGAATCAGCCTGGCGCGTGGGGAAAAAATTAAATGCATAAATTTTGTTAAATTGTGTATCTATACGGTTTATTCTCCCAACTCTCTGCATCATTCTTGTTGGATTCCATGGTATATCATAATTTATTACAATGTTTGATCTATGAAGATTAACACCTTCTGATAAAACCTCGGTTGAAACAAGTATTTTATAATCATCTTTCTTATTTCTTGCTCTTGCATCAAAATTTTCTATAACTCTATCTCTAACTAGTTCGGATGAGCTACCATGAAATAAAAGGGCAATTTCAATTCCATCTTTATTTATATTTTCTACCAGATACTCAGCCGTTTCTTTTGACTCTGTAAAGATAATTATTTTTTTGTCCTTCAAGATGTTATGGTTTTTTAAATTTTTCAGTAAAGTTTCAAGTTTAGGGTCTCTTCTTACGGTTTCCCACATTGATTTTATTCTCTTCAAAATTTCAAGATCCTTCTTCAAATCACTACCAAATTCAGATTTAAAATCGTTGCTGTCGTACCTCTCTACTTTTCCCTCATCAATTAGCTTTTGAATTGCTTCATCGTCTCCATCTTCCAGAAATTCAAAAATTTTGTTTATGTATCCTTTGCTTATGTATACATTCCCTTTTTCATATTCATTAATAAACATCTCACAGGAATAAATAAATCTATCAATACTTTTTCTAAATGCATAGAAACTGCTTTCAAGTCTTTTTACAAGCAAGACTTTCATAAATCCGCCCATATTCTTTTGAGATTGTGCCTCAAGTTGTGTAATCCCTTTCTTTAAGTAAAGCAATGGCATATAACGGGAGTATGTAAATTCTTGTGTAATAAGTCTTACAGTTTCCATAAAGATTTCGTCTTCATACTTATTTAACTGATAGTAAAACGGCTTCGGAGCTTCAACTTCAGGAAATTTAACTTTGTTTTTCTTTAAATCCTCCGCAAAATATTTCTCAATTTCAGTTCTTGTTCTCCTTACCATTATATATTTCAAAACTTTATCACGAATTTCTTTTGCATTACTTTTCGTTATATTTATGTAACTAAAATAATCTTTATTACGGTCAACCTTCTTTAGATTTCCCTCAAGTATTCCAAAGAATTCTTCAAGATTTGAGACCCCTGGAATAGTGCTTTTTCTAGCATTCTGGAATAGTTTAATCTGTGCAAGTATATCTCTTGGTGAGTTATTATAAGGAGTTGCAGATACCAGGATTACTCTTTTCCCACGGCAAATTTCAGCAACATCTTCATAACTAATTGTTGTTTCAGTTCTAAAACGATGTGCTTCATCAATTATGATATTGCTATACTCTCTCATTTCATTTAATTGTTTCGCATCGTCAAGTTTACCAGTCGATACAAAATCAGCTGGAATATGGAAATCAGAAAAGACATTTGGCCAGGAACCGGGATTATTTTTATTAAGAAGTGCAGGTGGTGCTATTACAAGTGTTCTCCCGTCAAGTTGATCAGCTAACATTGTTGCAACATATGTTTTACCAAGTCCTACTACATCAGAAATAAAAACTCCACCATATTCCTCTAATATCTTTTTTGCATTTAGAATTGCTTGTTCCTGATATTCAAATTTCATGAAATTTTCTGGTAAATATCTTTTAAAGACTTCATCTGTTCTTGATAATTCATCCCTGAAGTATTCATACAAAAATTTAAGATAAAGTTCATAAGGGTTAATATTTTGATTAAACCAAGTTCTTTCATTTATTGTCTGGACAAATTTTTCTGATACATCCACGGCATCTTTCCATAAGCCCTCAAATTTCTCCTTTGCAAACTCATAATCAGCTCGATTCTTCAACTCAACATTAAATTCAAGATTATTTTCAAGACCAGATTCAGTAAAATTGCTTGAGCCCGTTATTACCCTTCCTATATCCCTGTCTCCCTTTTTAAATGTCATAATATACAATTTTGCATGTATATTTTGGGATGGGTAAGCCCTTATCTTTATCTTACCACTTTTTATCCAATCAATAAATTTCTGTATTCCCTCTTCAACATCCTGACTATCTTTTGATTCAGCCATTTCATTTTCAATATCTTTCTCAACCTCCTGTTTGGTTTCTAAATGAGAGAAATTTTTAGCTTTATCCTCTGAACCCTTTATTAAATTGAATGTTTCTCTATTTGTTCCAATTCCTATAAGAATTCTGATTTTTTCGGTTTTGTCAAGTGATTTATAAATGGCATAAAACCCACTCACAAGGAAATAAGCAACCAGACAATCAAAGAACTGACAATCCTTTATCAGTTGCTCAAATCTATCCCTGAGTGTTTTACCAGATTCATTTGTTATAAAAGTTAAATCAAGAGGAAGTTTTTCATCTTCAGGCCAATTATAGATCCCTTTTGGATATTTCTTTTCTTTACTCATAAATGATTTTCCCATTTACCATTTGGTATAAATTTTTTCCAATGAAGGTAAATCCTTTTTTTAAAATATTACTTTTAAAAACTTTCTATAATATACAAAAAATACAATGGTTGTCAAAAGGATTTTTTGATTATAAGAGTGGTTAACAAAACAGCAATTTATATGAAAATTGCTGGCAAATAGAGAAATTAAAAGAAATGACATTGACAGAGTTTTTTCACCGCCCTGCAAGATATTTTTTATCAAGATTTATCTTGAAACACATTGTATTTTTTGTCTAATATAGCTATAGATTTAATAAAAATTGTTTTTAAAGATTGTCTTTATGGAAGAAAAAGAGAGATTGACAGTTAAAAAGTTCGATGAATATTTAAATATGGACGAACACACCGACTATAAACTTGCCAGCACAGGACTTATCCCTTCACTAAAAGTCGCTGGTCAGTGGCGGTTTTGAGTACCTTTTTCAATAAATTCTTCAATTTCTTTTTTTGCTTGCTCTATTAGTTCCTTTGACTCTTTACGAAGCGAAAATGATTGTTTGACAAGGTCAGAAATCTGTTTTTGGAATTTCTGAAAACTCCGCATCAAATCCCAATCTTTCAACTACCTGATTATATTTTACTTCTGAAATAATCATTTTATTTTTTGCCTTTCCTGTAATATAGCCAAAATAATCTGCCTTCCAATTTCGGCAATAGCATTATTAGGTTTTATTTGTTGCCTAACAGCAAAATTGGGATGAATTAAATTTCTAAAATTTCTTATACCATCACTGATTGTTGCATGGTAGCCATGTAAAAGTCCCAGTTTCTCTGCAACATCTATTAACTCTTCTAAACTGAAATCTGAAATTTTCTTGTTTTTCTTGGTTGGGTATAATTCTTTAAATACTTTTTTAATTTCCTCCGGATCTACGGTTTCAAGCCAATCTGAAAGTATTGCTTCAAGAATACTCCCACATAAAACAAGGGCAGGTTTCCAAGCTCCTAAATTAATACATAAATCAACATCTTTAATATCTTGAAAAAGCAATTCAGAAAGTTCTTTATTTTCTATTCCTTTCAATAACGATCTAATAGCTTTTCTATGCATAGTTCCTTTTTTCTTAGCTTTTTCTTCATTTTTACTATTTCCTTCAATTTTTACTTTGAGTCTTTCTAATAACTTATCAGGGTATGGATGGCTTTCATCCTCTTCAAAATAAACTCTTGTTTTATCTAATAGTTGTTTTGCAATATAAGTTAAAGCTTCTTCCCAACCTTTTTCTCTAAGGGCATTTAGCCATTTTTGGGCATATGATTCTTTTCGTTCCTGTGTTTGTCCAGGTGGTATAAACTCCCCTTTATAAAAATTGAATTTTTTATTTGCCTCATTTAATAACTCTGCTATTTTGAAACCAGTCATGCCTTTTTGCATTATTTTAGCCATCAATTTAATTGTTGCTTCGTCAATCATATTTAAAATCCTAATTGATATTTTCTTTTAAACTCATTAAATGCCTTTATAATTTCTGGAATATCTGTATCTAAAATTGGTTCGCCGTTTTCATCTTTTGTAATCTCACCACTCTCGTTCTTCTTATACATAACTTAAGGTGTCTTTGAATTGAGGTCATAGCCAATCTTTTCAACTACTGCCATAAATTCTTAAGTTAGTATCTGCTTATTTAAAGCTTGTTCAAAATCTTTCTTTAATTTCTCATTATAGAATGGCAAGCCAATAAGCTTGAAATGTTTATTTTCAAATTGCGGATTGAGATTTTGAACTATTTCCGGATCAACCCTTGATTTAAAATAATCCTCTCCAAATGATTCTTTTAATAAATTAAAAGTTTCGTAAAGCATAATTATCCTTCTAAAAGATTGGTGATAATTTTTATTAATATCTCTTTATCTTTTGGATCGCTTATTGCAATTAAAATTGATAAAGCAGTTAAAGCATTATCATTAATTTTCTTTTCGCCAGTGGAACGATAAAGATAATCATTCTTATCTAAAAAATAAACAAATAAAAACGAGGCGATTCTTTTATTGCCATCAACAAAAGGATGGTCTTTAATGGTAAAATACAAAAGATGCGCTGCTTTTTCCTCTAAAGAAGGATATAATTCCTTTTTCTCAAATGTTTGGCAGATATTACCTAAAATCGCTTTAAACTTTCCTTCTGTTTCCAGCCCGAACAAATCGCTTGCTTCTTTTTTTGCAATTAAATCTTTTTTTATTTCTTCAATAATCTGTTTTGCTTCATCATATTTTAAAATAAACTTCCCTTTTGTTTTTTTAACAAGTTTTAACCTGCCTTTATCATATTGCTCCAAAAGTGCTAAAGTTTTTGAATAATTGGCAAGTAGATTTAAAATTTCTTTTTCATGACCAGCAAGTAATTTGTGTTTAGATTTTTCTTGCAAAAATGAAATTGTATTTTGCAACTCTTTTAACTGACTTTTGGCTTGTAAAAGTCGCTTTTCATTTATTGTATAGCCCTTTATTAAATGGTCTTTTAATGTCTTTGTTGCCCAGATACGAAATTGTGTGCCTCGCAAAGATTTTACCCTATAACCTACAGAAATAATCACATCAAGATTATAAAAATTCGTTTCATAAGTTTTACCATCAGAAGCAGTTATTCGGAATTTCCGAATAACTGAATTTTCACTTAATTCACCTTCTTTAAATATATTTTTAATATGCTCATTTATTGTTGATACACCTTTATCAAAAAGCAAAGCCATCTGCTTTTGTGTCAGCCAAACAGTATCTTCTTTTAGACGAACTTCTAACTTGGGTCCTTCTTTTGATTTATAAATTACAATTTCACCTTTTTGAAATTCTTGTTTTGCCATCGTTTAACTTTTATAAAACTCCCTATTTATTTTTTTATCGCCCTCACTCACTCCATACTCTTCATCGTCAATTTCGCTGTAATTGACATAAAGATGGTTTTTATCCAAACACTCATACAAAAATCTTTTTTGGTCTTCAATAGATAAATCATCAAAACTTTTCCCCGACACCGGTCGGGGATCTTTTGCGTTCTCATAAATTGCTTTTACATCAACTTTATAACTCAAAAATGCTTTTTTCTTCATTCTTTCCCACAATCTCTTTAAATCCTTTTTTGTTTTTGCATTTCTAATTTCATCAGTAAAATTTTCATTCCATTTAAGAAGTTCAAAATAAATGTAATTTATATTTTTAAACCTATCTTGAATAATCATTTGGGTATCTTCTAGAAGTAAATTTTTTAAATTTTCCAATAAGTTTTCCATATTAATTCTTCTTTACATACCCTTCTTTTACTTCAAGTTTTTCTGTTGGTTTGTATTCTTTCCCTGGCATATACGTTATCCTCCTAAATATTTATGACTCAATTCTTACAACTCCACCTGCAATAAGATTAAATCCTACTGAAACAGGCCTTTTGTGCTCTAAATCCCTTATTTTGTCCTCCATAGCAATTCTAAAGTTACGAATTCTTCCCCTGTGTAGTCTTACTATAGGGTCTTCTTCGGTTTTGCCTTGTTCTAAAAGTTTTCTGATGATTTCCTCTGCTTTTTTTATTTTAATTGCAGCCGCCTGTTTAACACTCTCAATTTGGTTATTTACCAATGCATCATTGGTTCTCTTCATCTTTTGTTCCTCCTCTACACGAATCATCTCAAGATATTCTTCTGCTTCATTTAATATTGCTTCAAAGTCTTCATCTTTATAATTTGCGACAATTTCTTTAATAGGTTCCGCCTTCACAATTTCACCTAAAAACCAATCACAAAGTTCATCTACTATATGGACCTTTCTGTTATCCAGATTAACGAGTATCGGGATAAGTATAAGTTCCCTTTTTAATGCATTTTTTTCGAATATATATATAAAGAATAGGTACTTCCCTTTATATTCACTATTTCTCTTTAAACAAAATTGCGCGGTGCTGTAAATTTTTTGTTTATTTTCATCATAATACTTTTTTATTGCTTTCATTATCGGATGATGGATTGTGATAAATTCTAATGATTCATCTCTACAAGCCTCCTGGTCATTAAAAGTTACCAATAGACCGCTATCAAAATTCAATTTTCTTTCTAATTCCTTTATGTTCTCACTTGAGGAAGAATATTGTCTTACGAATCTACGAAAATCATCGTCACATTTAAGAACGAAAACATTCTCTCTTCTGCTTTTTGGAGGAAGCAACGTGGTCTTTGGGAAATTTCTTTTAAGAAAGAACCTAAAAAGAAACAGGACTTCATCCGAGGTTATGAATCGCTTTGTTTCTAAGATTCTTGAGACTTCCTGATTAAAATATTCATCTTGACCGATAAACTTTTGGCACTCTTTTTCAAACTCTTCTAATTCTTTTTGTCTTCTTTCTATATTTTCAGCTACCTTTTCAATCTTTTTAATCTTCTGTTCATGAGTAAGTTTTGTATTAAATATATCCTTTGTTAATTCTGTAATCTGATCCCCTAAAATAGCATCTAAGTCTCCAATATATCTTTCAAAGACATTTATTCTTCGGTACAAACGATTTAAAATCTCATCATCTATAGTACCTACCATTGAGAAGTTGTAAATAAGAATTTTCTCATGGCGTTGGCCATAACGGTCAAGCCTCCCAATTCGTTGTTCCACTCTCATTGGATTCCAAGGCAAATCATAGTTAAAAATAACATTGCAAAATTCAAAATCTAACCCCTCACCACCTACTTCTGAAGAAAGTAAAATCTTTATTTCGTCTGTTTGCCGAAACTTCTTTATAATTTTTTGCCTATCCTTTGTAGGTATATCACCGTGAATTAGTGCTACCCTTCCACGATATTCAGTGGTTTCTAATTTCTTCCTAAGGTATTCTAATGTCTTTTTGAAAAATGCAAAGACCATTATTTTTGATGTGGGATCTTCTTTTTCAAGATTGCGCAGTGCTTCTAAGAATTTGTCAAATTTTGTATCAATATTGCCTATTCTTTTAGCAGTTCCTATAAGATTTCGAATTGAAGAAATTTCCCTATCTTCTAATTTCCATGACGAATCAATATCTGAAAAAGGGTCTATTATATCTCCGTCGTCTTCGAACGGTGCTTTGATAGTTCTTTTTTTAACTATATAATCAAGGCTCTCTATCATAGCCTGTATACAACTTGCCACTTGTCTTTGAGGCATTATTACTGCGAATGAAATTCCTTGCGAAGAACCATATCTTGCTGTAAAGCGTTCCGAGACAAAATCAGTGACAGCATTATAAAATTCCATTTCTTCAGGTGTAAAGTGAACCCGAATCACCCTTGCTTCTCTGATAGGAAATTGAATTTCGATATCCCTCTTTTTTGTTCTGGTAAAAACATAGGAAAGGCAATTCAGTTCTATAAGAAGCTTCTGCAAGCGAATTGCTTGCTCTCTGGTTAATTTATCTTTACCGCTCAATAAATCTATTGCTTCACGATAAAAAGGGTTGTTAATAAACCTTTTTTTTTGCGACGTTTCTTCAACTTTTTTAAGTAGTTCAATCGCAGCTCTTGGGTCATATAATCTATGCATAGCATTATTAATATATTCATTGGGCTCAATAAGGTTATGGAACAGAGCAAAATCTGAAAATTCTTCTGGAATAAGTAAACTAAGAAGATTAAACAAGTCTGGTGTTCCTAATTGCAAAGGTGTAGCAGAAAGCAAAAGCATTGCATCTGATAATTCAGACAAAACTCCCCCAAGTTCACTACTTAATGTTTCAGGATTTCGCATATAATGTGCCTCATCAACAATGGTAATATCAAAGTGCGGAGATATTTCTCGCAAATTTTCTATCATCTTGTTTGACCTAAGAGTTTGTAGCGAAATAATGCCTTTCAATTTCTCTGCCTCTCCATATTCAGCATATCGCTGCAAAAATTTCTTAAAGTCATCACTCTTAAGGATAGTAAAATCTAAACCAAACCTCTTTCGCATTTCTTTTTCCCATTTCTGAGTTAACATAGAGGGACACACAATCAAAACTCTGGACAATTCCCCCAATCGAGCAGAAATTTCTGTGATAATAATTCCTGCTTCTATAGTTTTCCCCAATCCAACCTCGTCAGCTAGTAAAAGTCTTTGTTTATAAGTATTAAGAAATTTAAGAACAGGTTTAAATTGGTGAACTTGAAACTCTGTCCTCGAAGAATAAAAAGCATAAAGATTATCAGACAGAGGCTTCTCAAGCTTTTTATAGATCAATCCCTGAATAAAATCTTCAATATCAGAAAATTCTTTTATCTTTAATAGTTGCTCTACAGATTTTGGCGGTATAAATTTTTCCAGAGAATCTTCAGGATAGTAAGAGCTTGGTTGGCTTGGATCGATAGAAACAGGGTAAAATATTTTGGCTTTTGCTTCTTTAGGTTCACCATCTATAATGCCTATTCTATTTCCAAAGGCTTTTATTACGACTTTGTCCCCTTTAGAAAATTTTACTTTCATAACCTACTACTTCTTTATCAATCCTTCATTAAAAAAACTAAAATAATTGTTATCGCCAATAATAATGTGGTCTAACATTCTTTAATCTTCAGGCCAGTTATAAATTGATTTTTTATATTTCTTTTCTTTAGTCATAAATTTTTTCCCATTATCACTTGGTATAAATTTTTTCAGTAAATTTAAATCCTTTTCTTAAAATATTTCATTTTAAAAAATTCTCTATAATATACAAAAAATATAATGGTTATCAAATGGATTTTTTTGATTATAAGGGTGGTTAACAAAACAGCACTTTATATGAAAATTGCTGGCAAATGTTGAAAAAAAGAAAAAACCTCAGTTAAATGCTGAGGTTTTATTTCTGGCTCCGCGAGCAGGACTCGAACCTGCAACCCTCCGGTTAACAGCCGGATGCTCCACCATTGAGCTATCGCGGAATTACTCGTCTAATATATGAAATTATTTTATCTTTTTCAATTCACTTGACATAAACTGTAAACATATTTTACCTTCCTTTGTTAACAGCCCTCGCCTCTGGCGAGTCCGCCTACGGCGGAGGATGCTCCACCATTGAGCTATCGCGGAATTGCTTGTCTAATA
>CALDZP010000047.1 GCA_937944105.1 uncultured Ignavibacteria bacterium | reverse complement strand
ATTGCACTTCCCATTCCACCTTGAACTTGATGGTCTTCTAAAGTAACAATTCCATCAACATTATTGGCAACTTCTAAAATTGTTTCTTCATCTAAGGGTTTTATAGTGTGAACATTGTAAACATAAACATCAATTCCCTCCCCTTCCAATTCTTTCGCAGCTAAAAGAGCTTGGTAAACTAAATGGCCAGTAGACATCACTGCTATTTTAGCATTTTCATTCTTGGGTATCCAGAATTTTTCTATCTTCCCAAATCTAAAGGGAGTTTCTTCAGTAGTGATCACTGGCGTTTTATCTCTTACATATCTTATATAAAAAGGTCCATAAATTTCAACTGAATATAAAGTTGCTTTTTTTGCTTCCCAATAATCACAAGGAGAAATTACTTTTATATTCGGTAAACATCTCATAATGGCGATATCTTCAGTTGCTTGATGAGTTGCTCCGTCTGGACCAGTAACAATTCCCGAATGATGACCAGCAATTTTCACGTTAGCATCATTATAAATTATTGTCGTTCTTATTGTTTCCCAATTTTTACCAGGAGAAAAAGTAGCATAAGAAGAAATAAAAGCTATCTTACCAGAAACACCAAGACCAGCAGCAATTCCAGCCATATTTTGTTCAGTAATTCCACATTCAATAAATCTTTCAGGAAATTTTTCGGCAAATTTATGAGCCCTAGTTGATTCAGCTAAATCAGCAGTTAAAACAACAACATTTTTATTTTTCTCGCCAAGCTCTAACAAAGCATCACCATAACCATCCCGAATCGGTTTTTGTTCAACATCCTGATCAAAAATCTTTGGATTTAATTTTAATTCCGGATTTAACATTTTACTGATGCTCGCTTTGGATTTTACCTCCTAAGGTTCTTAGTTCATCCAAAGCTTTTTTTGCTTCTTCTTTGTTTGGTGGTTTGCCATGCCATTCAAATTTCTTTTCCATAAAACTTACTCCTTTTCCTGGAATTGTATAAGCAATAATAACTGAAGTTCTTCGCCATTCTGATCTTGCTTCTCTTATTGCATCAATAAAAGCTCTTATATTATGACCATCAACTTCTAAAACATGAAGTCCAAAACTTTCTAATTTTTGTTTTAATGGTTCAAGGGGCATAACATCTTCAGTTATTCCATCAATCTGAATATAATTTCGATCAATAATTATTGTTAAATTATCAAGTTGATTTTTTCCTAAAAACATATAAGCTTCCCAAGTATTCCCTTCTTGATGTTCACCATCAGAAGTAAGGCAATAGACATGATAATCTTTTTTATCAAGTTTGCCAGCTAATGCCATTCCAATTGCTTGAGAAATGCCTTCGCCAAGTGGTCCCGAGGTTGTTTCTACTCCAGGAAGAGCAGTTCGATGGGGATGACCTTGAAGCCGAGTATTAATTTTTCTCAGTGTCTTTAATTCTTCTAAAGGAAAATAGCCAGCAAGTGCCATTGTCACATATCGAACCGGACAGATATGACCATTCGATAAAACCAGTCGATCTCTATCTTCCCAATCTGGATTTTTAGGATCGTGTCTTAGAATATGAAAATAAAAAGCTGAAAAAATATCAGCCATTCCCAGTGGACCAGCAGAATGCCCAGAACCAGCTTCTAAAAGCATTTCAATAACAAGTTGTCTAATTTCATTCGCTTTCTCTTCTAAAAATTTGAGTTTTTCATCGTGAAGTTCTTCAATCATTGATTTTATTTTAAAACAAATTTAATAAATTCTAAAATCATAAAAATATTTCAAAGGTTTTCGGAAAACAATATCAATTTTTTCTACTTTAGCAAGTCTTGGTCCGATTTTTAAATTTTCAATTAAAACTTGTAAATCTTTTTCTTTTCCTTGAGCTAAAACTTCAACTGTGCCATCAAATAAATTTTGAGCATAGCCGAAAATTTTTAATTTGTTAGCCCAAGCTTCAACAAAAAATCTAAAACCAACTCCTTGCACTCTTCCATAAATTTTAGCAATAAATTCCAAATAATCTTTTTCAATATCTTCAAAAGTTAAAGCTTGTTCTAAGTTAAATTCTTCATAATCTGACGCGAACTTTTGCGAACTTTCTCGCGAACTTATGCGAACATTATATTTAGATGCGACTTCAGGCGAAATTTTAGGAACTTTTATTTTTGTTCTTATTAATTTATTTAAATAAGCACCACAACCAAGTTTTTGTCCTAAATCATAGGCTAATGAACGAATATAAGTTCCTGAAGAAACTTCGGTTTCGATCGTGATTTTATTTTTTTCAGATTTTAAAATTCTAATATCATAAATAATAATTTTCCTTGCTTTCAACTTAACTTTCTTCCCTTCCCTAACTAAATCACTCGCTCTTTTCCCTTTAATTTTGATTGCTGAATAAGGAGGAGGTATTTGTTCAATTTCGCCAAGAAAGCTTTTTAAAACTTTTTCTATTTCTGAAATATCAGGAATTGGTTTTCCAGTTTCTACAATTTTTCCTTCAACATCATAAGTATCAGAAAAGGCTCCTAAAACAATCTCCGCAATATAAGTTTTTTTACTTTCTTTTAAAAATTTTGTTAACTCTTTAGTTCCTTCACCAATGCCAATAATCAAAACACCTTCAGCAAATTTATCTAGGGTTCCGCCATGACCAACTTTTTTCTTGGTTAATTTTTTAAAGAAATTGATAATATCCG
>CALDZP010000046.1 GCA_937944105.1 uncultured Ignavibacteria bacterium | reverse complement strand
CAATGTTTCACAAAAGAACAAAAATGCATTTTGGAAATTATTAGTTTAAACACAAAAGATTACTTGGGGCTACCTAAAAAGCGTTATTTTGTCACTCTGTCCCGATTTTTCGGGATCAAAGTCTATTTTTAGTTCAAAATTTCAAGTTTGG
This sequence comes from uncultured Ignavibacteria bacterium, assembly GCA_937944105.1. Lineage (GTDB taxonomy): Bacteria > Bacteroidota > Ignavibacteria > Ch128b > Ch128b > Ch128b. The sequence continues at coordinate 65,239 of CALDZP010000046.1, read as the reverse complement.
ATTATGAAACAATTCTAATATTCATCAGGATTAAGTTTATAATGACACTTACTGGACTTACCCTTCGAGATGATTATCCCACTTAGTAATCATTGCTCTCAATGATAGGTTTTTTGTGATATAATTTATTAGAACAATATTTTATTTCTGTTACAGCGAAGTTTAAAGAAATATTTTCAAAAAATTTTTTAATTCATTTCTCGAATAATGAATGAAAAAGTAATTATGCATTAAATAAATCTCTCAGAGCTTTCTCAAGTTCATCAAACTCAAACTTAAATCCAGATTCAATAGCTTTTTTTGGAAGAACTCGACCTCCTTTAATTAATAAATTTCCCATTTCTCCAAATATTATTTTCACGGACCATTCTGGAATTTTAAATAAACAGGGACGATTCAAAACTTTGCCAAGTGTTTTACAAAATTCTTTCATTGTTATTGATTGAGGAGAAACTGCATTTATAGCTCCAGTAATTGAATTATTCTCAATTATGAATTTTACAAGTCTCACCAGATCTTTTTCATGAATCCAAGGGAAATATTGTTTCCCTGTTCCAAAGTATGTTCCGATAAAAAATTTGAATGGCAGAGAGACCAATGGTAACGCTCCCCCATCTAAACTTAAAACCGTACTGATTCTAAGATTTACTCTTCTAACACCTGCATTTTCAATAACTTCAGAAGCCTTTTCCCAATCAACACATAATTTGCCAAGAAAATCATCCGAAGGTGGTGAATTTTCATCATAAACTTGATTTATATCAAGTCCATAATATCCAACAGCGGAAGCAGCAATAAATAATTCTGGTTTTGTTCTTGCTTTCAAGATTAAGTCAGCAAGTCTTTTTGTTGTTAAAATTCGACTATTATAAATATCCCTTTTTACTTTTTCAGTCCATCTACCTTTTGCAATTGAACGACCTGAAAGGTTAATCACTATGTCCGATTCTTCAATCATTTTGATTAATTTATCTTCAGTTTCGTTCCATTCAAATAATTCAACATCAGGAATAATTTCACGGGATTTGAGTTTATTTCTGACTAAACCTTTTATCGTGTATTGATTTTTTAATTCGGTTGTAAGTTTTTGACCGATTAATCCTGTAATTCCAGCAATTAAAATGTTTTTCATCATACTTTTGGAATTTGTGTAGAAAAATTAGTTGAATATTGAATGAAATTCAAGAGCATAAATATTTTAATTTTAAGATATTGCATCTACCAAAATGTCATTCAATTGAAAATTGAAAGTTTTTGTTATTTAAGTTTTGTGGGGTAATCATTTTTATTGAAAAATTTCAAAAGGTATTATGGTTATAAATTGAAAAGATGAGGGTTCAAATCAATGTTGATGGGTGAGAAAGTTTAATAAGCAAATTCACTAATGATATTTTTATTTAGTTTTATGCATTTAACCTTCTTTTTTTTATTTTTGAAGAGTACAAAAGGTAATGAATAAGAAAGTAAAATGATTCAATCTATTAAGCAGGATAATGTTTTAGTAATAGAAGTTAATATAGTTAGAACAAGTATTTATCTTGCAAATGACTTTAAAGAGATAATTTTCGGTGCAATAGATAGCGGTGAAAAGTTTTTGGTTGTTGATTTTTCACCGTGTGAGTTTGTTGACAGCACTTTTCTTGGTGTTCTTGTTGTCTCTTATAAAAAATTACTACCACTTGGTGGTAATATCCATCTTGTTGTTAATAATCCTAACATCATTACAAGTCTTGAAATGACGAGAATGGATAAAATATTTAAGATATTTTCAAACAAACAGGAAGCAATTCAGAATTTTGTTTCCACAAAGATATAGTTGTTTTTTCCCGTCACTAAATGAAATCAATATGAAATTAACCTCTGTTTTATTAATCATACTAACTCATTTAAGTTATAGTCAAAACTGGATTCGTGTTGATTCTATTTTCACGCCTAATGAAATTCAAGCAATTAGTTTCAGTTCTCCTTTCTTTTGTGACATTGATGGAGATGGTGATCTTGATTTATTTCTTGGGAGTTCTTCGTTAAATAATGTTTTATTTTTCAAAAATGTTGGGACTCCAGAAAATCCAAGATTTGTGCGAGACGATAATTTGCTTAAAGAAGTAAATGAAAAAGAATATCATAACTCTATTTCTTATCCTTTTCTTGTTGATCTGGATGGTGATGGTGATTATGATTTAATTCTTAGTTCCTTTCGAGGACTTCAATACTACAGAAATGTTGGTGATAAAACTTTTCCTATCTTTTTTAAAATTGATAATTTCTTTTTCGAAGTGAATAAACTTATTGGTAATGATGCCAAACCTGTCTTTGTTGACATAGATGGCGATGGTGATCTAGATTTGTTTATTGGAATTGGGGAGTCATTATTTGGTGGTCCAGCTCCTGGAACAATTTTAGGTTTCAGAAACACGGGAAGAAAAACTTTTCCAAGATTTGTAATTGATAAAGCATTAACCAGAGGAATTCAAGATGTTGGGATGAATGCTTTTCCGGCTTTTGCTGATTTAAATAATGATGGAAAAGTTGAACTTCTAATTGGGAGAGATCAAAATACATTTGCATATTTTGTAAATGTTGGTTCGAAGAAAAATCCTCAATGGTCTCGCCAATCCTTTACATTTGGCGAATTTGAAACTAAATCGTATTGGAAAACTCCTACCTTCGTTGATTTAGATAATGACGGTGATTATGATTTAATTTATGGTTCAGCTGATGGTGAACTTTATTTTTATCGTAATATTGGTAATAATAAAATTCCAAAATTTAAAAGAGAACCACAGTTATTTGAACCAATTCGAATTTCTGGTGGTTCTGCTTCTGTCTCTTTTGCCGATTTTGATAATGATGGCGATTTTGATTTGCTTAGTGGAGACTATCTCGGAGGATTTCAATTCTTTAGAAATGAAGGTTCAAAATTTAATCCTGTTTTCAAGAAGGATAACAAAGTTTTTTCAAATTTAAGAGTTTCTTCATTTAGTACTCCTATTTTTGTTGATATCGATAATGACAAAGATTTTGATATTATTTCTGGTGCCCTTGACGGAAAAGTTTATTGCTTCATTAACAATAAGTCGAATTTCGTAGAAAACATTAACATCTTTAAAAATTTTAGATTAGCTGAGAAAAGTGCTCCAGCTGCTGCAGATATAAATGGAGATGGTTTGGTAGATTTACTAATCTGTGGTGGATTACCAAATCAATTTTTAATGTTGATAAATCAAGAATCAAATAAATTTAGAGTTGATAATTCGATTTTGAAAAATGTAAATTTCCTTTACGATTCTCGACCAACTTTTGCTGATGTTGATAATGACGGTGATTTTGATCTTGTAATTGGTGGTAGAGATGGGAGATTAATTTATTATGAAAATACTGGCACTCGTAATTTCCCTATCTTTGAATTAAATAGAGATTTATTTAAAGATGTAAAGGTGAAGCAGAACTCCTCACCTGGTTTTGCTGATCTTGATGGTGATGGTAAAATGGAACTTGTGATTGGTGACTATGAAGGGAATTTCTATTATTATAAATCTAATTTTCCTCAGAACCTTGTTAACTTCTATTTTAGAGCTAAGGAAAATCCTGTTAAAGTTTATTGGAATAACAATCCATTTGAAAAGAAGTATTCTCTCAAATTTAAAATTTCAAAGGCAAGAGATATTCTTAACCCATTTAAATCTGAATTCGTTTTAATCAACTTGTATGATCTAAAAGGGGAACTTATCAAATCTATCTATAGTGGTTTTTTAAGACCCGGGAACCACGAAATTGAGCTCAATCTTGATGAAGTTTTGAATTCGACTGGAGCTTTTCTTTATACAATTCAAGTTACAAATGGTGAATTCCATTATGGTAGAATTTTCTATATTAAAAGTTGAGATCTTAATCTCAAAAGTTTTGTAGAAATCTCAAATTACTTCAGTTTTTAGTTTGCCAACTCCAGAAATCTCTGCAATTAATTTATCACCTCTTTTGACTTCACCTACTCCTTTAGGAGTTCCGGTAAATACTAAATCACCTTCTTCAAGTGTAAAATAATAAGACAAATATTCAATAATTTCTTCAACGGAATAAATCATATTTGAAGTGTTATCGTGTTGTTTTAATTCACCATTTATCCAGAGTTTAAGTTCAAGAGAATTTGGATTTTTTACATCAACTTTTGGAATAAATTCGCTGAGCACAGTTGAAGTATCAAAACATTTTGAAATTGTCCATGGATGACCTTTACTTTTTGCTTCAGATTGTAAGTCTCTAAGCGTCATATCAAGACCAACTGCATATGCTTCAATGTGTTCAAGTGCATTTTGTTTTGAAATCTTTTTACCAGTCTTACCAATTAAAAGAACAAGCTCAGTTTCGTAATGAAGTGATTTTGAAAATTCTGGGTATATAATCTTTTCACCGCTGAAAATTATGGATGATGCAGGCTTTAAAAAGATGACTGGCTTTTCTGGAATAGCATCTCCTAATTCTTTTGCATGCTCAAGATAATTTTTACCAACGCAGGCAATTTTACCAACAACAAATTCTTTTTGTGAATTTTGAATTTTTATTTTTTTCATTATACTGTTCCTGATTAAATTAGGAATTTTTTTATCTAACTTTCAAAAATAAAAAAATATGTAACGGTTTTGTATTCAATATCAAATCGCTATTCGTTTTTTACAGTGAATATATGATAATTGATCTTTCAAAATAAAGGAAGAACAAACATATCAAAAGTTTTATATGTACTTGATACAATTCTTTGAAATAGTCCTTATCACTTCATAACTTTACACTTCAAACAAATGAATTATGAAAAATATTAGAATTACTTTAATACTTTTTGTCTTGATTATTGGAAAATCGGAGGCGCAGGAATTTTATTTATCTGGTGGAATGGGATTAAATTACAAAACAATAGAAAAATTAAATGACTATCTCCATTACAATTGGAATTTTAATAACCGTCGTGATGATTCACATTCCGAAATAGAATTTTATGCACTCGTAGGTTCAAATCTTACTCCAAATTTTTCAATCGAAACCAGTTTTGGATTTTCACTTAATTCATTCTCAAATAATTACGGTATTGGAAATTATCAGTTTGAGTATGTTTTCTATTATCCTGAAGCAAATTTTCTTTATGATTTAAAATTTCCTTTTTACGGTTTTCAATTTGGATTTGGAGCAGGATATATTCTCGGAGCAGTGAATGAAACACAACCAGGTTCTCTACAAAAATTAACAGAAGAGACAAAAGGATTAAGCTTTCAAATTAAATCTGTTGTGTATACTGCATTAAGTCATCAACTTTATGTCGATCTTGGTTTGAACTATCGAATGGCTTTCTTGAATGATCTTTCTATGTATAATTTTTTAATTAATAGACAACCATACGAGCAATTAAATCTCTCATTTAATTCATTTGGAATAAAACTTGGAGTGAGGTATCAATTATAATGAATGAAATAATTAAAGCAATTGTACTTGGTATAGTTCAGGGCTTAACTGAATTTTTGCCAATTAGCAGTACAGCACATTTACGAATTGTTCCAGCTTTGTTTGGTTGGAATGATCCCGGTGCAGCATATACCGCAGTTATTCAATTGGGTACAATGCTGGCTGTCATAATTTATTTTATTAAAGATCTGGTCACGATATATAAAAGTGTTTTAATTAATCTTTTCAAAGGAAAATTCATTACAGATTTAAATTCACAACTCGGATGGTATATAATTCTTGGAACTATTCCTGTTGGTATTGCAGGTTTACTTTTCGAAGATTTAATTGAAAATGAATTCCGTTCACTTTATGTAATTATATTTTCATTGATATTTTTTGCTCTATTATTAGCACTTGCTGAAAAATTTTCGAAAAGAAAATTAGACATCTCTCAGATGACTTTATCAAAAGCATTTATAGTTGGAATTGCTCAAGCCTTTGCATTGATTCCTGGTGCATCAAGATCGGGAGTTACAATAACTGGTGGTTTATTTGTTGGCTTTAATAGAGAAACAGCTGCTCGATTTTCGTTCCTTTTAAGTGTTCCAGCTATTTTTCTCAGTGGAGTTTATGAATTTTATAAAATCTTTCCTGAATTAACTCAAGAATTTACATTATCGTTATTTATTGCAACTTTATTTTCATTTTTAAGTGGAATTCTGGCAATTGAGTTTTTACTTAAATACCTGAGAACTCATACAACTTTTGTGTTTGTCTGGTATCGAATCATCCTTGGAATTTTACTTTTGATTTTAATTAACTTTAATTTTATTAAACCATAAGTGGAGGAAAAAATGAAAAGAGCTTTATTTTTCTCAATTTTAGTTTCTTTACTATTAATTAATTGTACTTATGCACAACAATCAAAGTCAAAATCGAAAACTGAAAAAGAAACCATAACTCAACTTGTGGCTGTTTTTGAAACTAATATGGGAAACTTTGAATGCGTTCTGTTTGAAGATAAAGCACCAAAAACAGTAGCGAATTTTGTTGGTCTTGCTGAAAAAGGTTATTACAATGGAGTAATCTTTCATCGTGTGATTGATAACTTTGTAATTCAAGGTGGTGATCCAACTGGCACAGGAAGTGGTGGCGAAAGTATTTATGGTCATCCTTTTGAAGATGAATTTCATCCTGACCTAAAACATAATAAAGCCGGAGTACTTTCCATGGCAAATGCAGGTCCAAATACCAATGGTAGCCAGTTTTTTATTACATTGGCTCCAACTCCATGGCTCGATAACAGACATTCAATTTTTGGAGAAGTTATTAAGGGTATGGATGTAGTTAGAAAAATTGGAAAGGTTGAGACCATTAAACCTGGCGATAGACCTGTGAAAGATGTTGTTATGAAAAGAGTTAAAATCGAAAGACGAAAAGTAAAGAAATAATTTTCATATGAAAGAAGAGACTTTCTCATCACGATGGGCATTGCTTATTTCTGTCCTTGGTATTGCAGTTGGTACAGGCAACATATGGCGATTTTCCAGAATAGTCGCTCAAAATGGTGGAGGTTCTTTTTTAATTCCCTGGATTATTTTTCTTTTCGTGTGGTCTGTTCCACTAATTATTCTTGAATTTACAATTGGCAAATACACTCGAAAAGGTCCTGTTGGTGCTTTCGTTTATTTAGCCGGCGAAAAATTTGCTTGGATGGGTGCTTTTGTGGTAATTGTATCAACTGCAATTATGTTCTATTATTCTGTCGTTACAGGTTGGTGTTTAAAATACCTTACGGGAATATTTACAGATAATCTTCTTTTAGTTGAAGATTATAATCAATACTGGAATAACTTTAGTTCTGGTTATCAACCTGTTCTTTTTCATTTAATTGCAATGTTAATTTCAGCATATGTGGTCTTTCGTGGTGTTAAATCGGGAATTGAAAAAGTTAGTAAGGTTCTTGTTCCATCACTTGTCGTTATTTTAATACTTTTGTTTGTTAGAGCTTTGTTACTCCCAGGTTCAATTAAAGGTTTTGAATTTTTCTTCAAACCCGATCTTAATTTACTTCTAAATCATAAAGTGTGGATTCAAGCTTTAACACAAAATGCATGGGATACAGGTGCTGGCTGGGGATTGATTTTAGTCTATGCCGCTTATGCTCAAAAAAAAGAAGACACTACTATCAATGGTGCACTTGTTGCTTTTGGTAATAACTCAATTTCGTTACTTGCTGGAATGACGATATTTGCAACAGTTTTCGCTTTAACGACCGGAGATGCTTTGAGAGAAATCACTGTTTCTGGTCCAGCTAATACAGGTTTAACCTTTATCTCTCTTCCAAACCTTTTCCGTCATATGCCGGGTGGTTTCTTTGTTCAAAATTTATTTACCTTTCTTTTCTTTCTTGCCTTGAGTTTTGCTGCCCTCACTTCATTAATATCTTTAGTTGAACTTGCAACCAAAACTTTAATTGATTTTGGACTTGAAAGGAAGAAATCAATTTCTATTGTTATGATATTTGGATTGCTTTGTGGATTACCTTCCAGTTTGAATTTAAAATTTTTAATTAACCAGGATTGGGTTTGGGGAGTTGCTTTGATTCTTAGCGGTGGATTTTTAAGTTTTGCCGTGATAAAATTTGGTGTTAATAAATTTAGAGAGTCTATATTAAATACAGAAAATAACGAGTTTATTTTTGGCAAATGGTTTAATATTCTTATAAAATTTTTTATACCTTTTCAGGCTATTATATTATTGATCTGGTGGATAACAGCATCATTTAATTGGGAAAAAGAATGGTACAACCCTTTCAAGGCAGAATCGGCTGGTACTGCAATTTTTCAATGGCTTATCGTTATTCTATTTTTGCTTTTAGTTAATAATAAAATTGCTAAGAAGGTAAGAAATAATAATGAGCGTTGATTCAATAATTGTAATGATTCTTTCTATTTCAATTGTGTGGGGAGGATTTCTATTCCTGCTTATTAAAACATTGAGGAAAAATAACTTTAAATTAAAAAATGGCTGAGATTCAGGATATTAGATCCTTGTCAATAAAAATCGATAAAGGTGAGCTCCCTCAATCCTGTTTGATTTTTGGTGAAGAGACTTTTTTTATTGATAAACTTTTAGAAAAAATTGATTTATTGGCAAGAAAAAAATCCTTCGTTATTTCCAAAATCTCTTCAGCTGACTTTAATTTAAACGACCTTCTTGAGCTTGTTGAACAAAACTCTCTTTTCGGTTCATCAAAAATTTTAGTTGTAAAGGAATTTGGAAAGTTCATTAAAAGTGGTGCTTCAAAAGAAACAGACGATGAAGAAGACTTAAAACCATCGAAATCATCGGGGCTTGTGAAACTTCTTATTGACTATCTGAAAAATCCAAATCCTTCTACTTATTTGTTTCTTATTCATCCCGATCGAATTGATATGAGATTAAAATTTTATAAAGAAGCTTCTAAACTAATTCCTTTTTATCAGGCGAAAAGAATTTATGAAAAAGAAATTTTTGATTTCATTCAACAAAAATTTACCGAAAGAAAAATTCAAGTAGATTACCAAACAATAGAATATATTTACAAAACAGTTGGAAATAATCTTTATGATATTGAATCTGAATTAAATCGACTTTTTATTTCAATTGAAGGATTAAAAAGAATAGATCTTGAAACAATCAAAAAATTTATCATCCCTATCAGAAAATATTCAATATTCGATTTACTTAATGCTTTTCGAGATAAAGATATCTCAAATGCTCTTGAAGTTGGTTTAAATCTAATTAACAATAATTTACCTCTCGTTTATATCATATCAATGTTGCAAAAATACTTTTTCAGTCTTTTAACATTTAATGAAGTAAGAAATCAATACAAATCGGATGAAAAAGTTGCCGCAGTAATGGGATGCCATCCTTACTTTTTGAAAGACTATGAACTGGCTTCGAAGAGATACAGGTTTGAAGAACTTGAAAAAATTTTTGATATTTTGCTAAATAAAGATATTGAATTGAAATCATTGAACTTGAAAGATGATGTTCTTTATATTTCAATGGTTTCCGAAATAGGACTTGTGATAAGAAAGCTATAATCAAGGAACTCAAAAAACATCTCTAAGTTTAATGGATAAAATTGATAAAAAACAACTCGCTGAAAAAACTGATGAGGAATTAATTCTTGAATTCCAGAAGACTAATTCAATTGATATTTACAACGAATTGGTCAAAAGATATAAGGACCCATTAATGAATTTTATTTTCAAATTTGTTGGTTCAAAAGATTTAGCCGAAGATATTTTACAAGAAACTTTTTTCAGACTCTATCGAAATAAAGATTATTACACAACAGTTGCAAAATTTTCTACATGGATTTATACAATCGCTGCAAATTTAGCGAAGACAGAACTTCGAAGACGAAATCGTAGAGCAATCTTTTCTATTCATGGTGGTAATTCAAAGGAAGAAGGTGAAGAAATCTCCGAGTATGAATTACCAGATGATAGATACCGTCCGGATATTCAAACCGATAGCAATATAAAAAGTGAAATAATTCAAAAGGCTTTATTGAAAGTTAAACCTATTTATCGTGAGCTAATCATTTTGAGAGACATTCAAGAGCTTTCTTATGAAGAGATAGCTGAAATTACTGGTTTAAAAATTGGAACTGTAAAATCACGAATTAATCGCGGCAGAGCCCGCTTACAGGAACTATTAAAAGACATTTATAACGAATAACTATGGAAACAAAAAATTTAGAAAAACTTCTTATAGATTTAAAAAATCTGCCAAAACAAAATGCCCCCGAAGATTTTGAACTTAAACTCTTGCAAAGAATATCTTTATTTGAAAGTAAAAAGTCATCGGGAGAATCATTCTTAAAAAGATTTGTTGATTTATATTATAACCCTATTTATGTTCCTGCTCTTACAATAGTACTGGTTGCCATTGTTATTGTTTTTACTATTGATAGAAATCAATCGATTTCTAAAACTAAAATAAATGCAATTGAAAAAGCTACTCCTATCGTTCAGGAAATAGAATCACAATCAAGTCAACCGCAAAAAATTTCTGTGCCCAAAAGGCGAGACTTTGTCGTTAAAAGAGATAAAATTAAACTAAATCTTGGACCAGGTGTTAGCCTTGATGAAAATGATTACTCATTAAATCCTTCCGAATCAGAAAAATCTTCATTTATTTCTTTCCCATTTCCAAAAGAACCAGTAACTATTAGAATCCCTCCTCCCGAGGCTATCTTCAACCGAGAATTTGAACGAATTGGAATTGCAAATGAAAACAAAGACTCGATTAGATTAATAAATAATAGGAGAAAGTAATAGAAAAAATTTTACCGATCTATTTTAATTTGATAAATTGATGTTTAGAGCAGAGATTTTTATAGTAAAAAATTAATATATTAAGATGAAATTTATATCTGATAATTGATGGAGAAAATTAAAAACATAATTATCCTTGGTTCAACTGGTTCAATTGGAACATCGGCTCTTGAGGTAATTGAGAATAATCCAGACAAGTTCAAAGTAACTTATCTTTCCACAAACACACGAATCGATTTAATTCTTGAGCAGGCAAAAAAATTTCGACCTCGTGGAATTATCATTACTGACGATGAGGCTTATAAAGAAGTAAAATCCTTAAAACTTGATTTAGAAGTTTACTCAAAATTTGATCTTCAAGAAATTATATTGAGGGATGATATTGACATTGTTATTGCTGCGATGGTTGGGTTTGCAGGTCTTGAATCAACTCTTGAAGCTGTAAAAAGTGGTAAGAAAATTGCCCTTGCAAACAAAGAAACTTTGGTTGTTGCAGGTCATATCATAACAAAAATAATTAAAGAAAGTGGTGCAACTATTATTCCAATAGATTCTGAACATTCTGCCATTTTGCAATGTCTTGTTGGAGAAAATAAATCGCAAATAAAAAAAATTATATTAACTGCTTCTGGTGGACCATTTCTTAACCGTGATATTGAAGACTTTGATACAATCACAATTAATGAAGCACTGAAACATCCTAATTGGAAGATGGGAAACAAAATAACAATTGATTCTGCCACGATGATGAATAAAGGACTTGAAGTCATTGAAGCTCACTGGTTATTTGGTATGAAAAAAGATCAAATTGATGTAATTATTCATCCCCAGTCAATTATTCATTCAATGGTTGAATTCGTTGATGGTTCTATTAAAGCACAACTTGGAATCCCAGATATGAAACTTCCAATTCAATATGCTTTAAGTTATCCCGAAAGATTTTCTGTAAGTTACTCTACAATGGATTTCATAAAATATTCACAGTTGACTTTTCTTGAACCAGATTATAAAAAATTTAAATGCCTTGCTCTTGCATATAAAAGTTTAGAACTTGGAGGAAACTATTCTGTAATTTTAAATGCAGCAAATGAAATTGCTGTTCAAAAGTTTCTAAACAATGAAATAAAGTTTACTCAAATTCCTGAGATTATTGAAAAATCACTTGAAAAATTTGGAGATTCAAAAGAACCAGATATAAATGAAATATTTGAGTGGGATTTGAGAGTCCGGGAATATCTTCAAAAATCAAATAAGGTGAACTATGGAATTTTTTAATTCTCTTTTTTACTTCATAATTACGATAGCCATTCTTGTTTTTGTTCATGAATTGGGTCATTTCATCGCAGCAAAATTATCGGGCATGCGAGTAGATGCATTTGCTATTGGTTTTGGTTATAGACTTTTTGGCTATAATAAAAAAATTGGGTTCAGTTTTGGCTCGCTTCCAAAGGATCTCGATCTTGAAGGAAATACTGATTACCGAGTCTGTATTCTTCCACTTGGCGGTTATGTTAAAGTTGCTGGAATGATTGATGAAAGCCTGGATAAAGAATTTCTATCTCATGATCCTCAACCATGGGAATTTAGATCAAAATCAACTCCTAAGAAGCTTTTTGTTCTTTCTGCTGGTGTATTAATGAATGTGCTTTTAGCTTTGGCTATTTTCTGGGGAATTAACTTTACAAAACCAGTTCAGCATCTGAAAACTACTACAGTTGGATATATTCCGCCAAAAAGTGCTTTAGAACTTGCTGGATTAAGGACGAATGATAAAATTCTGTCAATCGATGGTAATTCTGTTAAATATTGGGATGAAATTTTAAATTATATTTTTGTCAAAAAAATTGGGGAAGAATTCACTGTTCAGGTTGAAAGAGATGGAAAAGTTTTAGAACTTCAACTTAATAGTAAACTACTTCAATCCGATAAGAAATCTGGTTTTTCATTTTTACCTCGAGAATCTAAAGTTTTTATTGCCGATGTCCTTTCAGGTTCACGAGCTCAGAAAGCAGGATTGCAAAAAAATGATACGATAATTTATGTTAACAATGTTGAAATAATTTCATCACAACAATTAATTGATATTATTAGTGCATCAGCTGAAAAACCAATTGATATGATTGTTCAGCGAAATTTTGATACTTTGAATATTCAAGTTATTCCTTCGAAAGAAGGCAAGATTGGAATTATTAGCGGAATAGTAATTTATGCACCGATTGAATTGCAAAACTATAATTTCATACAGGCAGGTATTAGAGCATTGGAAAATATTTATGAAAATACAGTTCTTTTTTTCTCAATAATCGCAAAGGTTATTACTGGTAAAGTTGAATTTGCAAATGCTTTTGGTGGACCAATTAAAATTGCAAAAATAGCGGCTCAAACAGCAGATGTAAATTTACTAAGCTTTCTTAATTTCCTTGCATTGTTAAGTTTAAGTCTGGCAATTATCAATATTTTACCTTTTCCTGTACTTGATGGTGGTCATCTGATTATTGTATTATTGGAAGGTGTACTGAAAAAAGAAATCCCACCAAAAATAAAAATCGTTATTCAAAACATTGGTTTTATTATTCTATTACTTTTTATGGCTTTTGTTATTTATTCAGATATTATGAACTACTAATTTATGGTTTAGTTTTTAATTCAATTAATAAAAAGTTAATATTTAATTCCAGAAATCTTTCAGCTTGATTTTTTTTTAGAATAATAAGAATATTGCGATAAAATATTAAAGGACAACCGACATACTAAATCTCTACTGACTTATAAAAAGAGAGGTATAAAAATGAAAAAACTATTCTTAACACTCGTTTTTTTCTTTGTTCTTTCAAAAGTGTTTTCGCAAAGTGTGTCGGTTGGAAAATATTCAGGTGAATTTCTTGCAATTGGTGTTGGTGGACGCGCTCTTGGAATGGGTAGCGCATTTGTTGCAATTGCAAATGATGTTTCAGCCGGATACTGGAATCCAGCAGGGCTTGCTCAATTAAATTATCCACAAATGATGTTAATGCACGATGAAAGATTTGCTGGACTTGTTAACTATAATTTTGGTGCTGTTTCTTTTCCATACAAATCCGATATGTCACTGGGTTTTAGTGTTATTCGTCTTGGTGTTGATGGTATACCAGATACTCGAAATGCTCTTATTGATTTAAATGGAAATAGAATCCTTGATGATAATGAGAATCTTGATTATTCAAAAATAACTGAATTTAATTATGCCGATTGGGCTTTCCTTTTCTCATTTGCTAAACGGTATAGTGAAAAATTACTTTACGGGGCTAACCTTAAAGTAATAAAAAGGGATATTGCAGAATTCGGGGCATGGGGAATTGGTTTCGACATTGGTGCGATTTATTCTCCTGTAGAGAATCTATTCCTTGGTGCTAATTTCCAGGATATAACAACCACAATTGTTGCCTGGGATAATGGAACAACTCAGTTAATTTCGCCTACGCTAAAGGTTGGTGCTGCTTATCAATTTAAAATTTTTAATGGTTATCTTATTCCTGCATTTGATGTTGATGTTCGCTTTGAAAATAGAAAATTTGCATCCATGATGAATGTTGGACCAGTTAGCTTCGATTTTCATTCTGGAATTGAATATACCTACGATAATCTTATCTCTATTCGTCTGGGTTACAATGATGTAAAGCAATTTACATTTGGTGCTGGTTTGGTTCTCCCTAAACTTAATATAGATTATTCATTTGTAAAGTTTGATCGACAAGGGGAACTGGGTAATACTCACCGAATTTCTCTTATGCTTACATTGCAAGAACCAAAATATCAACGAACTCTAGATTGAAAAAGTTAATTATAGTTCTTTTAGTTTTTATCTCTGGTTGTTTACCTTCACTTAAAATAGTTGAATCAGAGTATAGAATTTTTAATCTGACCAATGAAATTGCAGAATCCAGAGATAGAGACTTTTTTGTTTTAGTTCCCCAAGACTGGTTCTACACGAAAGATGTTCGATATGAGGGTAATGAAATCTGGATTATTCATGAAAATTATATTGGTGTAATAGTTATAAGGAAAATTAATTTAATTGGGATCAAAAAATCCGGTGATGATTTAGAAAATCTCTTAGATATTGCAAAGGTTACTGCCATACTTTATAAACGAAAGTATGGGGAGAAATTTAAGTTAATGACTGAACCTACTTTAATGCGAAATGGGAATTTAATTTATTCGGTATTTGAATATAGATTCGGTGATAATCAGTTTGCACGAGTCTTAATCACCGAGAAAAAGGGGAATTATTTCGAATCTGTCGCTTACTCTGCTGGAAAGGGTTATGGGGAAATTTCATTAATTGAACTATTCTCGATTCAAGAAAGTGTAATTAATACACTCGAGATTCGTTAATTTGGAAAAACATCTATTCTGAATTGACCTTCTGAAAAAAACTTAAAAAATTTTAATAACAAATTAAACTTTAATAGCTTATTTACAGTCAATATTTTGATGAAAAATATCATTGATGATAATATTCTGATAGATAGATTTCTTGAGGGGGATGATAGTGCCTTTAAAGCATTAATTGATAAATATAAAAGAAAAGTCTATTTAACAGCTTATAGATTACTTGGAAATCACGAAGACGCAAATGATATAACTCAGGAAGTAATAATTAAAATGTATAAAGAACTTAAAAATTTCAGAAGGGAATCATCAATATATACATGGCTATATAGAATAGTGACTAATCTTTCTCTAAATGAATTGAAAAAAAGGAAAATTCGTAATTTTTTCGATTATGACGAGGTAGACGAATGGTTATTCAAAGATGATAAACAATCGCCTGAATTAAGCTATAGAGAGAATGAGTTGTCTAATAAAATACAAGAAGCAATAAATAAATTGCCTGAAAAACAGAGAATTGTTTTTACATTAAGGTATTATGATGGTCTTTCTTATGAAGAAATTTCAGATATTCTTGGAACATCTGTTGGTGCTTTGAAAGCAAATTATTTTCATGCGATTAATAAGTTGCAAAAGGAGCTAAAAAATGAATTGTGAAGAAATTAAGAATTTAATTGTAAGATATTTTGATAGTGAATTGAATGAACCTGAGAAAGCATTGCTTCAACACCATCTTGGAGAGTGCAAAACTTGTCTTTCCGAATTTAAAGATCTAGAAAAATTGTTTTTAGTTTTAGAAAAGGAAAATAATAATTTACTTGAAACAAAGGAGCATTACTTTAGAAATTTAGATCCTCTGGAAATTGTAAGTAAAAAGTCAAAACGGAAATGGTATGAATTGAGCTTAAACCCATATTTAAGTCTTGCAAGTCTTGTTTTAATTATCTTTTTAGTTTTCTTCAATTTTTCAGATGACCAACTCAATCAAGTTGCGAATAAATACTTGCAAGATAAAAATCAAAATTTGGAGAGTTCGTTTGAGACCGATTCAGAAGAATTGACCAATTTTTATTTGAATGAAGAATATTTAATTGAAAATGCAGAGAACCTAAACATTTTGAGAAGTGAATATTTTCAAGGTATCGTCAATTCGCTTCGTGAAATGCAAAATCAATTAATAAACAATTTTTATGAAAATGAATTTTATAATTTAAATACTGCAGATTTGAATGATGATGAAATAAATGAAATAATTGCTCAACTAGAAACAAGAAAATTTTAAGGAGTTGGAAATGAAAAGATTAATTTTAATTGCGATGCTATTTGTAATCACCCAGGCTTTGTTTGCTCAGAGGTGGGGTCCAAGAGAAGAAAGATTAAAGCGCCTTGAAGAATTTAAGAAAATTAAATTGATTGAAACCCTCGATCTTTCAGGAGAGGAATCAATAAAGTTTTTTACACTTTATAACGAACATCAGAAGAAGGTAATGTCAATTCAAAGAGAAAGAGAAAAAATCTTTGATCAGTTTGAACGATTAACCAAAAATGAGTCCAAGTTTAATGAAAAAAGATTTGAAGAGCTCGAAAAAAGATTAAATGAACTTGAACAAGAATTATTTAGAAATAGACAAGAGTTCCACGCCAACTTAAAAAATATATTAAATCCTTTTAAAGCTGCTAAATTCTATGTATTTGAAAGAGAATTTATGAGAGAGGTAAATCGCCTTTTAATGATGAAGAAAAATCGGGATAATCCTTTAGATTAATAATTTTTTTTGAGCCCTGAATTAATTTTTGAAATTTTTTTTCAAACTTTTATTTTTGCGTTGGTTCTTTGCGGAAGTGGTGGAACTGGTAGACACACCATCTTGAGGGGGTGGCGCCGAGAGGCGTGCGGGTTCAAGTCCCGCCTTCCGCACTATATCTACTTTAGTAGAGTTATTTTTCATCCATCATTACCTATAAAAGGAGTTAATAAATGAAGTTATTGAAAATAATCTTCGTATTACTGTTTTCAATCCATCTTTTAATTGCCCAGGATATGAATCCCGATGCTGCAAAATTTTATAACGAAGGTAATCAGAAAATGAAAGAAGGCAATTACTCCGCAGCTATTCAATTATATGAACAGGCATTAAAAATTCAAAAAGATTACAGAATCTTTTATCAGAAGGGTATAGCTCATCGGAAAATGAATCAACTTGATCAAGCGTATAATGATTTAAATGAGGCATTAAAATTAAAATCAGATTTCGATTTAGCATATAATGCACTTGGTACACTTGAGTTCACACGAGGAAATTATGAGCAATCAATAAATAACTTCTTAAAAACCCTTGAACTTACAAAGAATGCTCAATTAAAAAATCAGGTTGAAAAAAATATTTCACTTTCATACTTAAAACTTGCAGATCAACAATTAAAAAATTTCGAATATGATAAAGCAATAGATAACCTTAAGAAAGCTATTCAGAATGATTCCAAAAATGACGCAGCTTATCTGGCACTTGCCCGAGCATATGTTGAGAATGGAAAGTATGAAGATGCGCTTGCTGCCGCAGATAATGCTTTGAAGTATCGTCAAAAGGTTTCGAAAGGCGGAATTTTTTATTACAAGGGACTTGCATTGAAAAATTTAGGTAGAATGAATGAAGCAAAATTAGCTTTTGAAGAAGGGAAGAAAGATCCTACCTATAAAGCAGTCTGTGATTATGAATTGAAAAACCTCACCAAATAAAAATAAAATCTGATTAAGCCCGCCTCTTCGAGGCGGTTTTTTATTTTAAACTTTTCATTGAGATTAATAGAAACTGTTATTATTTTGACCATTAAAAAAAATGAATGAGTTCAAGCTACTTTTATTCTTAACTTTCTTAACTCTTGTTTTTCTTTTTTTATTTGAATTCTTGTCAAGAAAGAATCTTCTCTCCAGATCTCTTGCAAGGAAATTACTTCATATCACTACAGGTCTTATTGTTTTTTATGTCCCCTTTATCATAAGCAGTTTTTATCTTGTTTTATTTATTGGTGTGGGTTTTACGCTGACTAATTTTATTCTTATTAAAAAACAATTGCTGAAGCAAATAGATCATAATCATTCGGAAAACCTTGGAATTTTTTATTATCCTCTGTCATTTTTGATAAGTGTTTTGTTTTTCTGGAATGTTAATAAATATTTAATCAGTTTTGCTTTTTTAATATTTTCAATTTGTGATGCTTTAGCTGCTCTATTCGGAATGAATGCAAAATCTAAAGTTTACACTAAATTTACTAAAGAGCCCAAGACCTTTAATGGTTCAATTGCTTTTTTTATCTCCTCATTCATCTTGATGTGGATTGTAAAATTTACTATGTGGGATAAATTTAATTTTATTGATTATGACAATCTTAGTTTTACTTTTGTTGCTTTAGTTTTTTCGTTCATTGGTGGTATCACGGAATCAATCAGTACGAAAGGCACAGATAATTTAAGTCTACCAGTTATTCTCTCTACTTCGGGAATGATTTTCTTTTATTCTGGAATTGATATTAATAACTTCTTACTTGCATCGGTGTTAGCAATTCTAATTTCAATAATTTCATACCGATTAAAATTTCTAGATCTTAGTGGTTCTGCTGTAACTTTTATTTTAGCTTTGTTCATTTTTGGAATAGGTGGATGGAAATGGACTGTCCCTATTTTAACTTTCTTTATTTTATCTTCTTTACTTTCAAAAATTGCAGAAAGACTATCCAGAAAAGAAGTTCATCAAATATTTGAAAAAGGAAGCAGAAGAGATTATAAACAAGTTCTGGCAAATGGTGGGGTTCCGCTTTTAATTTGTGTTTTAAGTATCTTATTACCAGAAAAAGTTAATTGGTATCTTGTTTATCTTTTGGCTGTTGCAATTTCTACTGCTGATACATGGTCAACTGAATTTGGAGTTTTACTGGCAAAGAATGTTTACCTGATAACTTCGTTTAGAAAAGTCGAAGCAGGGATATCAGGTGGAATTTCTTTAATTGGAACGTTTGGTGGAATTTTAGGTTCGATTGTAATTTTGATAAGTGGTTCATATTTCGAAAATTTATCGGCTACTATTCTCATTACTATTCTGATTTTTTCGCTTTTCGGAAATTTACTTGATAGTTTACTTGGATCAACCGTTCAGGTAGTTTATAAATGTCCTGTTTGTAATAAACTGACCGAAAAACAAATTCATTGTCAATCTTCTACTCAATATTTCAAGGGGATAAAATTTATTGATAACGATTTGGTAAATATTTCTTCCGTATTTTTCATAAGTTTACTTTATTTTATATTTTTGACTGTATGAAAAGGAAAATTTTTATAGCATTATTAATTATTAGAGTAACTTTTGCTCAATCTATTGTAGATAAATTTGATCGTGGTTTAAAACTTTATGAGGATGGTTTTTATTCAGAAGCTTATAAGATACTCAATGAAATTAAAGAAGATAAAGATCTAAGTTATGAATCACTTGCTCAGATTTATTACTTATTAGGGGATATAAAATATCGTCAGAATGAATTTATTGAAGCAAGTCTTGATTTTGAAAATTATATAATACGATTCCCTTACGATAGAAATTATGATCTTGCCTTACTTCGACTCGGTGAAATTTACTACTCACTTGGTGTATATAGTAATTCAGAAAAATTTTTATTGAAGTTAATCGAAAATGAAAGTGAAAGTAAATATGTTGGTCTTGCTTATTATTGGTTAGGTGAAGTTTACTCAGCTCAAAATCAATTTGATAAAGCTGAAAAAAATTTTTTGAAAGCTCTCAATTTTAATGAAACTAATACAAGATATGATCACACCTTATTTTCATTGGCTTTTCTGTATGAGAAATTGAAATTTTATGATAAAGCTGAATATTATTATGAAAAATTGATAATGGATTTTCCTACTTCGAATCTAACACCCCATGCGTTAGTAAGAGTTTCTTATGCCCATTACATTAATGGTTCATACAATAAAGCAATAACTCGACTGAGTGATCCAAAAATCAGAACTCTTTCCCAGCAAAGTATGGCTGAAGCTTATTACATACTTGCGAATAGTTATTATAAAATTGGTAAATTTTATGAAGCTCAGGTTGAGTTTCAGAATGTTGTAAATCGTTTCCCGAACTCGCCTATGGTGAGACCTGCAAAATATGGACTCGCCTGGAGTTTTTATCAACAAAATAAATTTGAACAGGCTCATAAAGTATTTAAAGAACTTTCTCTTGATACTGATTCAATTGCCGAACGCTCTCTTTACTGGCTTGGTTTTATTAGCCGTAATTTAGAAAATAATAAGCGGGCAATTGAAGAATTTAAAGAATATATTAATAACTTCCCTTCAAATGAATACACAACAAAGGCAAAGTATCAACTTGGATTGATTAATTATGAGTTGAAAAAATATTCCGATGCAGAAAGATATTTAATTGAAGTCGTTGAAGACACATTGGATGAAAAAAGTAGATCGAGTGCCGCTTTGATCCTTGGGACTATCTATCTGGAGAGAAAAAATTTTAGAATAGCTAAAACAAATTATGAACTTGCAGTAAGTTTGTTAAGTGAGGATGATGAGGATTACAACGATGCATTACTTGGTTTGGCTATCTCGAATTTTTATTTAAATAATTATGATGCGACTAATTTTGCACTCAATAAAATTTTATCATTAAAGAAAATTCGAGAAGAAGATAAAGTTAGATTTTATCTAGGTGAATCTTATTATGCTCAGAATAAATTCAAAGAGGCAATTCGTGAATATGAAAATGCGATAAAAATTACTCGTGACGATTTGCTCAAAGAACTTTCTTATTACGGTTTAATTTATAGTAATTTTAATCTCAAAAACTATTCAAGAGTAATTCAACTTGCTCAAAAATTTTTAGAAGATTTTACTTATTCCAGATATTTTAACGAGATAAAATTAAGATTAGCGGATTCATATTACGCACAGAAGAATTTTTCAAAGGCAAGTCAATTATATCGTGATTATTTTTCCGATCCAGATGCTCGAGGTAGCGATTATGTTTCTTATCAACTTGCTCAGGCACTCTTTCGTGCTGGAAATCTTGAAGCATCAATTGAAGAATTGAAAAGATTTTTATCCAAATATCCTGCCTCAAGATATGCCGATGAGGTTCAATATTTAATAGGATGGATAAGATTTAAACAGGGAAAATATGAATTAAGCATCGAAGAATATCAAAAACTAATACAAACTTTTCCAAATTCACCAATTATTCCTCTTGCTTACTATTCAATTGGAGATGCTTACTTTAATCTTGGCAAATACGATTTAGCAATTTCAAATTATAATCAGGTTTTGAAAAATTATCCTCAATCAGATTTTGTACTTGATGCAATGAATGGAATACAATATGCTTATGTTTCTCAGGGTAAAATTGATCAAGCTGCTCAGGCAATAACTGAATTCGTTTATTCCAATCCTGGTAATCGTCATCTCGATAAACTTTTAATAAAAAAAGGAGATTTGTATTTAAGTCAAAGGAGATTTCAAGAAGCCATTGCAGCCTATCGTGAATTTATTTCTTTTTTCCCGAATAGTTCGCTTGTTCCACTTGGATATTTCTCTATAGCAAAATCATTTCTTCAATTAAAAGCATACGATGATGCACTTTTTAATCTCTCATTAATAATTAAAAATTATTCAAACGATGAACTCGTAGATGATGCAATTCTTGAATCAGGTAATATTTATCGAACTCTAAATAAATTTGATGAAGCAATAGAACAATTCGATATTCTTATTAAAAATTTTCCAAATTCAAATTTAATTGCAGAGGCAAACTACTGGCTTGGCAAAGCATATTTCGAAAAAGGGGATATTACAAGAGCAAGAAAATATTTTAATGACGTAACTACAAAATATCAAGGGACAGGGTTTTATTCACGAGCTTTATTCGAAATTGGAAAAATCGAAATGAATGCTAATCCTGATTCTGCATTGACTTATTTCAGAAAAGTTGTTGAATTAAGAAATGATGAATTTGGTGCTGAAAGTCAATATCTTATTGGCGAAATTTTGTATAACAAGAAAAAATATCAGGATGCAATCGCTGAATTCCTTAAACTTCGTTATGCTTTTGCTGGTCATACAGATTGGCTTGTTAAAGGATTTTTTAGAGTTGCAGAAATTTATGAGCAATTGAAAGACAAAAGAAAAGCGAAAGAATTTTATACAGAGGTAACTAAAATTGATCCCAAAGGTGAACTTGGTTTGCAAGCAAAAAATAAGTTAAAAAAATTAAAATGAAAAAGATCATTTTTTTCTGTTTAATAAGTTTTATTGAGTTATTTGCTCAAACAGATACAGTTAGATCAAAAATTCCCGAGATAGAACTCCCTGATTTTGTTATTACAGGTCAGGCAACCGTTGAGATGCCTCAACAGAATAAAAATACTATCGAATTAATCACTCCACTTTCAAAAGAATTCATTTTACCTAAAATTAAAGTTCAAGAATTAAAACTTGAAGGACTATCTGACCCAGCAAAACAGCAGCCTTCAATTATAGATTCATCAACTAAGTATAATGGAAGGATTAAAACTGCATTAGGAATTTATACTTTACCCGAGTTAGACTTTTATTATGCATTAAAAGTTGAACAATATAATTTTAACATAGGTGGAAATTTAATCAATAGCCGAGATTATGAAAAGAATTCCAGATTTTTTAAATCAAATATTTATGCTAATAACACATTAATAATAAAAAAGGAAGATCAACCACCTGCTCGATTAAATATTACAGGCCAATTTGATTATTTTAAATACTCAAACTTTAAATCTTTTGATGCAGATACTTTTAAAACAATTACAAACTTTAATCTCAAAGGAAGTTTTGAAAATCTTTTTTATAGAGAATTTAATCTGACATTTGGTGGGAATTTTGATTATCAAAAATTGAGCAAATGGGATTTTTCTTTTGCTGAATTAAGTGCTTTTGGTGTTCTTAAATCTTCTTTTGAACATTTTGAGTTAACAGCTTCAGCTCAACCGATGATTTACAAAGTATCAAAAGATTTTACAAAAAATACTCTAATTCTTTCAGCCTATGGAGAGCTCTATTTTAGAAAATTATTTAAAGTTATGAACATTATTACTCGAATGGATTATCAGTCAGAAAAAGAAGATGGTAAACAATTTTTAGCTCCAAGTGTTCGATTGGGTTTTGGTTTAAGCGATTATTGGACTTTAAATTTATTTTATGAAAATAAATTGCTCAATAAAACGCCAATCAACTTATGGAATGAAAATCCTTATTTAGATACCTCGTCATTTAATTATTCAATAGAAAGATATAAGAATCGTTTCGGTTTCGGAACAATCATTTATTTTGATAGGAGAAGCAATATTAAATTTGAATTATCGAATTATCGTGTAATGGGGAAAAATGTTTTTGTTGCAGGAACGAGTCCAAAAGATAGTGGGTATTTCAATTTGCAAAAATTAGAAACTAATGCCATTGAAATAAATACATTTCTTTTCCTTGATTTTAAGAATTTTGGTAATCTGTTATTTAATTTCAAATACATCAATTCAAAATTAACAGAAACAACTCGCCAGGAACCACATGTTCCTAAATTACAATTAAAATTTACATATGGTTATAAATTTATCAACCCCCTTTCTTTGAAATTAAGTTTTTTGTATAATTCAGTTAGTTATGGAGATAAAAGTCTTAAGAATGAGGTAGCACCTTTAATAAATTTTGATTTAGAGGGAGATTACGAAATTAACAGATGGTTAAACGCAGGTGTAGAAATTAAAAATTTATTGAACAAAAAAAATTATCAATGGTTAAATTATAATAAGAGACCCATTGAAATTTTGCTTAACTTAAAATCAAGGTTTTAAATGAATAAAAGTGAACTTATTTCAAATATTGCCAAGGAAACAAATCTTACTCAGAAAAAAGTAAATGAAATTCTTGATGCAATTTTAGATTCAATTGTAGAGGTCGTCAAAGAGGAAGGTGCTATAACATTTACCAATTTTGGCAAGTTTGAGAAAAAAGTCAGGAAAGAAAGAAAAGGCGTTAATCCTAAAACGGGGGACTTAATTTTAATTCCTCCTAAAGAAGTATTAGTCTTTAAACCATCAAAAAATATATTTAAGACTGAATAATGGAACGAAAAGAATTTTTTGAAAGGGTTGCTTCTAAAATCGGGGCTGAATTAAGTGAGGTTGAAAAAGTTTTTCAAAAATTTATTGATTTGACAGTTACTGCACTTCGTGATGGGGAGAAAGTAAATATTGCTAATTTTGGAACTTTCGCACCGAGAATTACAAAAGCAACGAAAAAATTTAGTGCAATCTTAAATCGGGAAATTGAAATACCTGAAAAATTTACATTATCCTTTTCACCATCTTCAAAACTTGCAGAGGACATTAATATTAGATTCAAAGATGAAAAACCTAAAGTAATTAAAGAAGCAGAAGAAAGAGAAATTGAAAAGAGAGTATCAATTATGCCATCAGAAAAAGAAGAAGAATTTTCAAAAGTAGAAAAATTTCTCGAGGAGATTTCTAAACTTGAAGAAAATGAATCTAAAAAATCAATTGAATCAATCTCTACTGAAGATGTAAGTCTCTCTTCTGAGTTGTTTGAGGCTCTAAAAGAAACAGAATCTGTTCCTGAACCACAACTGGAAGAAAAAGAGACAAAAATTCCTGAGCTTCAGGAGACTAAAAAAGAAAAAGAGGAGGTTACAAAAATGCCAGAAATGAACCTCAATCAAGAAAAACCAAAATTTACTTATGGTGAAGATTTAACTACTCCATCTTCATCAGGAGGATATCAACAATCTTTTCCATCAGCTACAACATCTGATGCTCCAGCTTATAAAGAAAAAGAAAGTTCGAATGCTCTCTGGGTAACTTTAATTATTCTTTTGATTGGTATCATCGGTATTGGTGTTTACTGGGCTTTAAGTACAGATGTAACTGAACCAAAAAAAGAACCTGTTGTAACTACTAAAACAGAGACAACTCCACCAGTAGTAATTGAAAAACAACCAATTAAATCTGGTAAAAAAGAAATTATTATTGCCCCCGAAGAATATGCTACAATCCCAAAAGATACATCAATTAAAGAGAAAACTTCGTTGTTAGTCGAAGAACCAACTCAGCCTAAAAAGGAATTAGTTAAAAAAACTCCCGAACCTTTAAAGGGTGAAGAAAAAATTTCACAAGCTCCTATAACTGAAAAGAAAAAACCATTAACTCGCAGGACTGTTACTCGACGAGAAGTGATCAAGAAAACTCCTTTATCAACTGCTTATGGAGATTATTTCATTCAAGTAAATTCTTATACCGAAAAAAGATTTGCCGATGCATTTGCTAAAGAGTTAAGGAACAAAGGATATCGTGCTTTTGTAGAAAGTGCTGATGTCCCGAATTATGGTAAAGTTTATAGAGTTAAAGTTGGATTTTACATCGATGAAGATGCTGCTTCAAAAGATTATCATTCATTAAGACTTATGCTAAAAAAAGAAGATATTTTTGTAGATAGGAGATAAAAAAAGTATGGATTTATTGACTGGTTTCTTAAAGGGTGGGCTACTTATGTGGCCCATTCTTTTATGTTCTATTATTACCATTGGAATAGTTATCGAAAGATATTTTGTTCTGCGTCAAGCATCGGTTAATGTTCCCCGATTTATGATGCAAATTCGTGAACATATGAAAAAAGGAGATATAGTTGAAGCAATTAATTATTGTTCTGAATTTAATTCGCCTATTGCAAATATTGTGAGAAAAGGATTGTCGAAATATTATTTTGGTATGGATAGAATTAAAGAATCTATAGAGAGTGCTGGACGACAAGAAATTTATAAACTTGAAAGAGGACTTTCAGTACTTGCTACTATTTCAGGAGTGGCTCCATTATTAGGTTTTCTTGGAACTGTCACTGGAATGATTTCAGCTTTTATGAAAATTGAATCGCTTGGTGGTAATGCTTCTCCAACTGATCTTGCAGGTGGAATATGGGAAGCTTTGTTGACAACGGCTTTTGGACTTTCAGTTGGTATTATAGCTTATCTTTTTTACAATTATTTTGTTACTAAAATCAATAAGCTTGTCTCTGAAATGGAGATTTCTTCTACTGATTTTATTGATGTAATTTATGAACAGGAGCATGGTAGAAAAAGATGAAATTCGATTCTGAATCAAAATTATTAACAGCATTTAATTATTCTTCGTTAACTGATATTGTTATGCTTTTATTGATATTTTTCTTGCTAACCTCTCAATTTGTGATCACTACTGGTGTTCAGGTAAAGTTACCTAAATCTGAAACTTCAGAAATTGTTAACGAGAATCAATTTGTCGTTACAATTACAAAAACCAATGAAATTTATTTTGGTACTGAAAAAATAAGTCTTGGTGAACTTGCAGATAAAATCATTAAATCACCCTTACAACAAACCGAAAAAAATCTTATCATTAGAGCTGATAAAGAAGTCCCTATTGAAATTTTAATTAGAGTCATCGATATCGCTAAAAGTTCTGGTATAAATAAGTTTACGATTGCGACAGAAAAAGAATCAATATGATTAGTTTCCTGACCAATAGAAAAAATACTTACTTAATTTCTTTAGTTCTTCATTTTTTGATTTTAGTATTCTTCTCATTCATTTCATTAGGAACAACAATCGAAGAACCAGAATATGTAACAGTTGATTTTGGCAGTCCAGGTTCAGGCAAAGCGGGTGAATCTCCATTAAATGAAAAATCAAATACTGCTTTGGAAGAAATACCAACAGAGACAACTGAAGATCTTAAGCAAAAGGTTGAAGCTCCAATAGTTAAACAAGAATTTGATGAAGTAGTTAAGAAAAATAATAAGGTTGAGGAAAGCAAAAAGAGAATTGAAAGAGCAAAGCAATCAGAAAGTATTTCAAAAAATGTTTCTAAGAGTGAAACAGGTGATCAACCATTTGGTTCAAGTGGATATAGTTTTGACTGGGGTGGAAGAGGAACACGCAAAATTTTAAGATGGGAAAAACCAAAATTTCCTCCTGGAGTTCAAAAAGAAATTGATATTAAAATTAAATTCACCATTTTACCAGATGGCTCTGTTGTCTCCCCAATTCCTTTAATTAAAGCCGATACCCAATTAGAAGATGCAGCTATACAAGCATTAAAAACCTGGCGATTCGAACCATTGAGACCTAATCAAATTCAATTCGAACAAACGGTGATAATTACAATTCCTTATAGGCTTGAATAGTTTTTATTAGTGATTTAAGCTACTCTCCTACTTTTCAGTCTCATGAATTTATAAAAGGAATTAATAATATCTAATTTGGTTTTTATTCTTCGTTAGGTAATTATTCGCTTGTGCTTTTACACTCGATTGATGTGAAATATTTCAAATCTTAAATTCTTAGAGAATATCATTCCTTTTATTTCGCCTTTATTTTGATAATCACTCTTAGAATTAAATGTAAGGAAATCCACCTCAAAAAATTCAACTAAAGTTGAACATAATTTTAATACCTCAACATGAATATAATTTTCATTATTCGTTTGTTTAAAAAACCATTTACTCAAATCTTAGTAGAGAAATCGAAATTTAAAATCACTTTTTGCTATTTTAATAATGAAAAAAATCCTAAACCAAGAAAGAAAAATAAAAATTGGTTTAAACTTTTTTAATTTTTTGAAATGGTTTATCTTGAAAATGTTATGATAAAAATAGTTCTTTTATTACTCATTTCAACAATTCTAAATATTTATTCACAGTCAATTTCAATAAGTGGCTTCATCACAGATAAATATACTGGGGCAGGACTTGACTCAGCATATGTTATTCTTATTAACAAAAACAATTTAAATCAGAGGGATACATTTTTCGCAAATAATACTGGATTCTTTTCTTTCATTTTAGCGACTCAAGACGATTCACCGATTTTTAAAGATTTTTTTGTTTCAAATCCCTTCCCAAATCCATTTAATCCTTCTGTAAATATTGATATATATCTTCCAGGATCGGAAACCTTAGTAGTTGAAGTATATGATGCTCTTGGAAAATTAATGGAGCGAAAAAATTTTATTTTATCTGCAGGTCGACATAGAATTCAATATGAAGGGGATAAAAGTGGTGGAGTTTATTTTTTAGTTTTTAGAACTAATTCTCAAACTATAGTTAAGAAAATTATTCAAATTGGCTATCAAAAGGGAGGAGGATTAAAAATCCAAAATCAAAATGTTAGTTCTTTTTCTGATTTGAAAAAAATTTTTACAAGTAATTATTATCTCGTAGCTGAAAGATTTCTTTATGTTCCCGATACATTAGAAATTGATAATTCTCAAAATCATCATGTTATTTTCTCTCTTGAAACAGTTCATCAAAATTCAATTTTAATAGACTTACATAACGATGTTCTTGAAAAGGTAGTAAATGGATATGATCTTGGGAAATGGAACTCAATTAATCATTCTGATCTTCCAAGGTTTTATAAAGGTGGCGTTGATGTTCAATTTATGGCTTTATGGGTTAGTCCAACCCTGTATCCAAACAATCCTTTTCAGCAAATAATAAGAATGATTGATTCATTTAAAATTCAATTAAATAAATATCAAAATCTATTTGTTCAGGCAAGAAATTCGAGAGAAATCGATAGCCTTGTGAAGATTGGTAAGTTTGCTGCGGTACTTTGTGTTGAAGGTGGTCATGCAATTGAAAACGATATTTATAAACTAGATTCACTTTATAAACTTGGCGTAAGATATATGACAATTACATGGAATAATTCTACGACCTGGGCAACTTCAGCGCAAGACCCACAAGCAGCAACAAAAGGTTTATCTGATTTTGGTCGAGAGGTAATCAGACATATGGATTCTCTCGGAATGATAATAGATGTTTCACATGTTGGTTCAAAAACAATAGATGATATTTTGGAAACAACTATTAACCCAATAATTGCAACACATTCGGGTGTTAAAGCATTAAGGAATCATTACCGGAATCTTACTGATCAACAAATAATTAAAATAGCTCAGAAAGGTGGTGTAATTGGTGTAATTTTTTATCCACCATATTTGACAAGTTCTTCCACAGCTACAATTAATAATGTAATTGCACACATAGATTATATTAAAAATCTTGTTGGTGTTGATTATATAGCGCTTGGATCAGATTTTGATGGCATCGAAAGAGTTGTTGTTGGACTTGAGGATGTGACGAAGTTTCCAAATCTAACTGAAGCACTTCTGCGTAGAGGTTATTCCATATCTGATATAAGAAAAATTTATGGCGAAAATTTTTTAAGAGTCTTTAAACGAGTTTGTAATTAGAAATATTTTTGGCTTATATCGCAAGCATGAACTATTTAAAATATTCGTAATTGAAAGATTCCAATTCTATTGTAGTTAAAATAACTCCCCCTTTTCATTCAGTCATTATGAACCAAACAAGTTGGGAGAAGCATACCTTCACTTGTTAACCACTCATAACGAGGGATGAAACGACGAAACGATCTTCAACAAATAAGTAAATCATCAGGAATTTCTATCGAGAAAGCAAAAGGCGAAATTTAAGATAAAAATGTTCTAACTCAGAACGTTCGAAAGCTAAATCTTGCGGCTACATGAATTGTAAAATTAATGATTGTTTTTGTAAAATGAATATGATTGAAAATTAAGAAAAAAGATTACGGTACCCGTAGGCTTCAGCTTGTGATAAATAAAAAATATTTTTGTGGTAAACATCTTTACCACAAAAAATTGCTTCGTTTCACTCACAGTGACAATTCTTTGTAGATGTCATTGCGAGGAGTGAAACGATGAAGCAATCCTTTACAAAAACATAAAAATGCAAAATGAAAATTTTTGCCGTAACCAGAAAAGATTGCTTCCCCGCCTTTGGCGGGTCGCAATGACAGTCCCTTGTAGCTTTCATTGCGAGGAGTGAAACGACGAAGCAATCCTTAATAAAAGAGCAGAAAAGACATTTTTGAAATTTTTGGTTTAAACATAAAAGATTACTTCGCTTCGCTCGTAATGATTAACCAAAGAGATAAGATTGCTTGGCTTAATTTTAATAGACTTGTAAGAAAAAAAGATCGCTTTCACGATTTTAATTTGGGCTAAGAATGACTGATATATATAATATTTTTCAATCAATCTATTCAAATTTTTTGAGATGTTAATTTTTCCAAGGAAATAAACAAAGAAAAGAATTTAATTCTTACCATTTGCAAGTCCGTAATTGCTGAAAATTTATTTACAAATAAAAATGTGATTTCTGCACATAATAATTATAAGTCGTAACTTTTAGGGATATTTGACTTTTATTAAATATCTTGACTATTATTGCAAGTAAAAAAAATTTGGAGGATAAATGAAAAAACTTCTTACAATTGCTCTCCTCGTTTTCTCCCATACATTAATAATTGCAGGCGGATTTCAAGTAAATGAACATGGTTCCCGTGCAATGGGTATGGGTGGTGCCTTCATTGCCGTTGCAAATGACCCTTCGGCAATCTATTTTAATCCCGCGGGCTTAGCCCAGTTAAAAGGAATGAAGATTATGTTAGGAGCGACATTCATTGCACCAAGAACAACTTTCCGTGGTCCAGCTCCAAGTGTTGACGAACATAAAATGGTGAAGCAAATTTTTTACCCGATTAATTTATACGGGAGCTATCAATTGACTAATAAGTTAGTTGTAGGGCTCGGATTAAATAATCCTTTTGGACTTGGAACTAAATGGCCTGAAGATTGGGTCGGAAGATTTCTCGCAACTGAAACAAGACTCAGAACATTCTTTGTTACTCCATCTGTTGCATATAAAGTTACTGAAGATATCTCAGTAGGCTGGGGTTTAGATTTTGTTTATGGTCAGGTTTTACTTAAAAGAAAAGCTGACCTTGCTCCCTTCGCAGGCGAAGGTAATGTTAAACTTGAAGGAAGTGGTACCGGTTTCGGTTATCGCTTTGGTATTCTTGCAAATCCTCTCAAAGATTTATCAGTTGGATTCTCTTATCGTGGCGATGTCAGATTAAAATTCAAAGGTACAGCTGAAACAAAAGGTCCAGCTCAATTGCAAAATAACTTACCAAACGGCGATGTAAAAACTGAATTGACAACTCCACAGAATTTTAATTTTGGATTAGCATATAAAGTAAATCCACAGTTATTAGTTGCTGCATCTTTGCAATATGTAACATGGTCATCATATCGTGACCTTAAAGTGGATTTCGTGGACCCAAAATGGCCAGACTTAAGTTCACCGAAAAATTGGTTTGATTCATATATCATTCGTTTTGGTGGTGAATATAATCTCCTTTCAAACCTGGATTTAAGAGCTGGAATGCTTTATGACAAAAACCCAATAAGGGATGAATATGTAGATCCTACATTACCAGATTCAGATAGATTAGGATTTACTTTTGGTGCAGGTTATAAGATGCAAAATATAACTTTAGACTTCTCTTACATGTTTTTGAGAGTAGCTGAAAGAACTATATCAAGTTCCAAAGTTTATTATTCTGGAAGTAATCCATTTAATGGAACTTATAATACTACAACGCATCTCTTTGGATTTAATGTCACATATAATTTTTAATTAGAGAAAGGAGATGACAATGAAAAAAGTTTTATCAATCTTTTTAATTCTTATAGTTTTATTCGCAATTGGTTGTGAAGACCGAAGCGAATTAACTCCACCAGCTCCACCTTCAACTGGACAGGTCAATTTTTCAACATTTGTAACGCTTGGTAATAGTTTAACAGCAGCATATCAAAATGGCGCTCTTTATGAATCTTCTCAAATGTATTCTATTGGTAAGTTGATTGCTGATCAGGTTGGTATCCCATTTGAACAACCAATAGTTTCTGATCCTGGAACTGGTGGAAGGTTGGAAGTTGAAGCATTGACTGCTACTGGAATTAAAATATACACAAATCCTAATCAAGGTCAACCGAAAAATTTGAATTTGAATCGTCCATACAACAATCTCGCTGTACCTGGTGCATTTTTATATGATGTTGCAAACGCTACAAGTAGTACAACTTGTTACTCTTATGTTTTTGGTGGACAGGCTAATCCTTTATTTGATCTTGTTTTAAGAGGACAGGGATCTATGTTGTCGCAAGCAAAAGTTCTCAATCCAACAGTTGTAACTTTATGGATCGGAAATAATGATATTTTAGGTCATGCTACAAGTGGAGCAACAGTTCCATATACACCAAGTGTAAATTTTGCAGCTCTTTATAATGCATTGGCAAATGAACTTGCTGCAACAGGTGCAAAAGTTGTTGTGGCAAATATTCCAGATGTTACAGCGATTCCATTTTTTACAACAGTCGGACCAACTTTAGCTGCACAAGGGATTAGTGCTGTATGGGTTGTTAGGGGTGTTGGTGATACCATCCCGGTGAATGTAATGACAAACTATTTGACACTAAAAGCCATTGATTTACTTAATCAAGGCAAAGGATTGAGCAAACCTAATCCATTACCAAATTCCGTTGTACTCGATTCTTTGGAAGCTTTAAATGTTAAAAATGTTATTAATGATTATAACACAACTATAGCTTCTGTGGCAACAGCTAAGGGATTTGGTTTGGTTGATGCCAATGCCTTACTTAATAATGCTAAGAAAGGCTTAACGGTCAATGGAATTAAATTTACAACTCAATATGTAACCGGGGGGCTTTTCAGCCTTGATGGTGTACATCCAACGAGTCGTGGTTATGCAATAATTGCAAATGAATTTATAAAAGTAATTAATCAAAAATGGGGTGCTAATATTCCATTGGTTAATGTTGCTAATATACCTGGTAGTTTAATTTTGGTTAAAGGATACAACCAGCTTGGATTACCAATTTTACCAGTTGGTGCTTTAGATAATTTATTATTCTAATTACATCTTTTTAATGCCTCCTTTCAAAATGACCTGTAAATCATACCACGATTTACAGGTCATTCTTTTTTTGTTATAACTGAAGTTCGTCAATATTTTTGTAATGTAATTGCATGTTATAATTAATTGCTTTTTTAGTCTAAGTTTGATTTTCAATTTAATAATGGAGAAATAATGCAAATAGGGATTATTGGCTTGCCACTTTCAGGTAAAACGACTTTGTTTCAGACTTTAACAAAAACACATATAGATCAGAGTTCATTGATGAAAGGCGAAACACATCAAGCAGTAATAAAAGTACCGGATGAACGACTTGATAAATTATATGAGATTTTCAAACCAAAGAAAAAAGTAAATGCAACTATTGAAATAGTTGATGTTGTGGGACTTCAAAAGGGAGAAACAGGTACTCCTCAATTTACAACAAATTTTTTAGCAAAGGTTAAAAATAACGATGCCTTAATTCAAGTTGTCAGGTTGTTTGAAAATGAGTATGCACCTCATCCTTATGGTTCCAATGATATGATGAGAGATATTAATATTATTGAATCTGAATTTATAATTTCTGATTTATCGATTATTGAAAATCGTCTGGAGAAAATCAAAAAGCAAATTCAAAAAACTCAAGATGAAAATCTAAAAAAGGAAATACCCATTCTTGAAAAGTGTCTTGATATTCTAAACAAAGAGATTCCCTTGCGTGATGCAGATTTCACAAAAGATGAAATAAAAATACTTCGCGCTTATCAATTACTTTCACTTAAGCCTATGCTTATCGCTCTTAATCTTGATGAATCTTTAATAAATAAAGAAGATCAATTTTTTGATACTTTAATAAAAACTAAAATTTCCAGGAATACTCGTGCAATTGCATTCTATGGAAAAATTGAAATGGAGTTATCTGAACTATCTGATGATGAAGCTAAATCTTTTATGGATGAATATGGAATTAAAGAATCTGCGTTATCTAAAATAATTCGAGAATCATACGACTTGCTGGGTTTACAATCTTTCTTTACAGCAGGGGAAGAAGAAGTTCGTGCGTGGACAATTCGAAAAGGTATGAATGCTCAAGAAGCAGCCGGTGAAATTCATTCTGACTTTTATCACAAATTCATTCGTGCTGAAGTTGTTCATTATGATGATTTCATTAAGTATGGTTCTTTCGCAAAAGCTAAGGAACATGGAGTCTGGAGACTTGAAGGGAAAGAATATATTGTTAAAGATGGTGATATCTTAGTGATCAGACACAATTAGTTTTTTAATGCCAAATGGTGTATAGGCAATTCGCGATTTTTTTACTTCTTCAAAAATTTTAAGGTTCTCTTTACTCCTATCCTGCAATTTATGGTAAAGATGATATTGTATTGCAATATTATTTAATGATTTTATTTTTACGCCGTTCAACTCAAGTCTAAATTGTAAATCACTATCTTCTCCAATAGATGGATATATGTATCTTTCATCAAAACCATTTACTGATAGTATGTCCTCTTTATGAATTGAAAAATTGCAACCGAGCAATCCTCTTTGTTTTCTATTCAATATCTTTCTAAGCCATTTTGATTTAATATAAATTCCTTTTTCTGGATCAACAGTGTTGTTAAAAATACTATCGAGAAATAACAACAAATTGTTGTTTTCCAGAAATTTATTTTTAATTAGATCAGGGGTTAATTTTTCAGTAATATTTTTTGACAAGTTTACTCGTCTACCGGTCAAACAAATCTTTTTTTCGCGATTTTCGTAATGCTCTTTCAGAAATTCCGAATGGGGTATACAATCGCCATCTATGAATACAAGATAATCTGATTTGCTTTGTTTGATTGCGTGGTTTAAGATTTTGTTTTTTCTGAACCCTTGATCTTCATGCCATAAATGAATTGTAGTGAAACTGAATCTTTGAATAAAACTTTTAAGCTCCTGAACAATAAGTTCATTGGAACCATCATCAGCGATAATTACTTCAAAATCTTCAAAAGTTTGATTTTCAATTCCGGCAAATACAAGTTTCAAATAATCAATTCGATTATAAAATGAAATTATAAGTGAAAGTCTAGGCATAAATTTTTTATCAGAATTATTAGAGATAAATTTGTTTATAAAATTAACAATTATAGATACACTATGAAAAACAATAAAAAATTTCTAGTAATTCTAAGCTTATTAGCAATAGCAATAATTATTATGTTAGCTGTAATTTTTTCAAGGGATGGAAAAACCATCGACGAATCAGTAAACGAAGTTGAATTTACTGTTAATAAGTTAAAAAATCCTGGATTTGAAACAGGTGACTTAGAACACTGGTGGAAAAATTTTAGAAATAATATGAAATATTTTGCTTTTGTTGATGAAATAGTAAAATTTGAAGGTAATTATAGTTTGAACATCACTTCAGATTTAGACAATACAAATCTTTGGGTTGAACAAAAAATTTTTGACTTTCCCATAAATAAAAAGTTAATTTTTAATGCTAAAGTTAGAACTGAAAATGTAAATGCTGTTTTTCTGAGCATTGAATTATTGTCCAATAAAGATAGTTTATTAGCCCAAGCATTCAGCGATACATTAAAAGGTACTAATGATTGGAATCATTTAACCACATGGGTAAGAACCATTAACCCTGACTTGCAGTATATCATTGTGAAATGTAACTTGATAGGAAGAGGAAGAGTATGGGTTGATAACTTTGAATTATATCCAATTGATATTCAACAGAAATATATTTTACCTTTCAAGAAATAATTAAAAATAATTTAATATTGCGATTATCGACTTAATTTTAATCATTCAGCAAAGCTCTCATTAAAAAACAATAAGATTTAATTTATAATTATAACAATCAAAGGACTGAACTTGAATAAAATTTTTATTTATTAAATTAATGAGGATTCTCAAAATCTACTTTAAAAATTCAAGCTTGATTTAATTTAGTTGAAATATTTGTTGATATTAAATCGAAAAATTAACAGAAAACCCACAAAAGATTTTACTTAAAAAAGTGAAAATTCATTTTTTAATTGTTTTTCAGAGCCTCAAATAATATATTTGAAGGCTAAATTTTCTCATATAAAGAGTGGATTACTATGAAAAAATACAGATTTAAAATCATTCTAACATTAGCTATAATTGGTTTGGGAATATACTTTTTATATCCCACAATCCAGGATTATTATAATACACAAGAAATTAAAAGAATCCTTCAAGAACGGAAAGAATCTTTCTTAAAAGAAAATCCCAATGCAAAACCTACTGAATTAGACAAATATTTAACTCAAGTTGAAGATAGTATTCGAAATGCTAACCCCTCTATTAAAAAAGCTAGAGAGAAGAGAATAAAATTAGGTCTTGATTTACAAGGTGGAATGTACATCGTTCTTGAAGTTAATACATTAAAACTCTTGGAAAAGCTTGCTAAAAACCCTGATGAGAACTTTTATGAAATTCTCAGAGCAACTGAAAATATTGTAAAAATTAGTGAGGAACCAGTTGTACAAGTATTTGCTCAAGAAGCGAAAAAAAGAGGTATCAGATTGAGCAGATATTTTGGAGAAATAAGAGATGATGATGACAAAATAGTCAGTATGCTTGAAAAGCAAGCTGAAGATGCAGTTACCCGGGCTCAAGAAATTATTAGAAATCGAGTTGATCAATATGGTGTCTCTGAACCAAGTATCCATTTATCAGGTTCACGCAGAATTATAGTAGAATTACCTGGTGTTGCAAGAAAAGAAGAAGCTCGCCAGTTACTTCAAGGAACAGCGTTACTTGAATTTAATCTTGTAAAAGATCCTGAGTTTACATTTTCACTCCTTGAAAAAATCAATAAAGTTCTTGCTGGAAAATCTATAGAAGATACCCTTCAAAGTGATACTACTAAAACCGATACCACTAAAAAATCACCTGAACAAATGACACAGGAAGAGTTTGCAAAAGAATATCCATTGTTTACAGTAGCCATGCCCAATCCTCAATCTCAAACAGCAGATTTATTTGTCAGGGAAAACGACAGAAGCAAAGTAGAGTTGATGTTAAATCGACCAGAGGTTCAAAATGTAATTCCAAAAGATGTGAAATTCGTATGGAGTGCCAGACCAGAGTTTTATGCAGAGGGTCAGGGAATTTATAGATTATATTGTGTTAAAGCTACCCCTGAACTAACAGGTGGAGTAATTACAGATGCAAGAGCAACACTCGATCCGCAAACAAGTTCACCTATAGTAACTATGGAAATGAATGCAGAAGGAGCACGCGATTGGGCAAGGATCACAGGTAATAACATTGATAAAAGAATTGCAATTATTCTTGATGGTGTTGTTTTTTCAGCTCCTACAGTGAGAAGTAAAATTACAGGGGGCCGTTCACAAATTGAAAATATTGGAACTCTTGATGAAGCTAAACTTCTCGAAATTGTTTTGAAAGCAGGTGCATTACCAGCACCAGTGGAAATCATTGAGGAAAGAGTAATTGGTCCCTCTCTGGGTCAAGACTCGATCCAGAAAGGTATAACCTCGGCATTACTTGGTGGTGTTCTTGTTATTATTTTTATGGTTTTCTGGTATAGATTTGCAGGCGGTGTTGCCGATTTCGCAGTAATTCTAAATGTCTTTTTTATCCTTGCTGTACTTGCAGGTTTTGGTGCAACTCTAACATTACCAGGTATTGCGGGTATTATATTAACTATTGGTATGGCTGTTGACGCTAATGTACTTGTGAATGAAAGAGTTCGTGAAGAATTAAAAACTGGTAAAACAATTAAAGCAGCAATTGATGCGGGCTATTCCAAAGCGTTCTCAGCAATTTTTGATGGTAACATTACGACATTCTTTACTGGATTAATCCTTTATCAATTTGGTAGTGGTCCCATTCAAGGTTTTGCTCTTACTTTAATGATTGGTATTGCTGCTACATTATTTACACAATTATTTATTACTAGATTAATCTTTGATGTATTCGTAGAACAAGGTAAGAAACCAAACTTCGGTTAGAATTCAGGAGAAAATATGAGACTATTTGAAAATATTAATATAGATTTTCTCGGCAAAAGAAAATTATTCTATAAAATTTCTGCGAGTTTATTACTTTTAAGTCTTTTGACTGTTCTTATTAAAGGCTTAGATTATGGAATTGATTTTAAAGGTGGAACAGAAGTAATTGTTAGTTTTAATAAACCCGTTGAGCTCAGTGATGTCCGAATGGCTGCAAGTCAAATTGGAATAGGTAATGTTGAGGTTAAAACTTTTGGAACCACTTCAGAAAATGTTTTAATCAGAACCCCACTTCAAGAAATTACTTCAGAACAATTCGATGAAATTGTAACTAACTTAAAAGCAGCCATTACTGAATTAATACCTGATACACTTTTTAGTATAAAAGAAAAAACTATTAACTCAATTGTGTTTACATTCCCTTCGCCAGATTCAGCAAATATTGTGACGGATTATTTACTTGCTAAAGGTTTTCAAGCAGGATTATATTCTCAAGAAGAAACTAACACAGATGTCATTGTTAGAGTTGGAATATCTGATCTTATTAGAGAAGGTTTAAAGAAAAAATTTAAGGATTATTCATTTGAAATTATTAAAGAAGATAAAGTAGGTCCAAAAATTGGAAAAGAACTAAGAAGAGATGCGATTATAGCTATTTTACTTTCCTTAATTGTCATTCTTATCTATCTTGGATTTAGGTTCAAATTTGTATTCGGATTTGGAGCCGTTATTGCACTCTTTCATGATGTCTTGTTTACGCTGGGTATTGTTTCATTTTTTAATGGATTATTACCAGGCTTAAACCTTGAAATAACTCAATCGGTGATAGCAGCATTTTTAACACTGGTAGGATTTTCTGTTAACGATACGGTTGTAGTATTTGATAGGATAAGAGAAAATTTAAAAATCCATAAAACAATGGATTTGAAGGATTTAATTAATATGAGTATAAATAGAACTCTTTCCAGAACTATTCTTACATCGGGTACAGTATTTTTGGTTGTTCTTGCTTTGCTCCTTTTCGGTGGAGAAGTAAACCGAGGGTTTGCTTTTACATTCCTGGTTGGTATAATTACTGGAACATATTCATCAATTTATGTTGCATCTGCTACAGTATATGATTGGTCGATGAAAAGAAAGAAAGGGAAAATTGAATTTTAAGAATTTTGAAAAAAGTATAAATGTAACTTGAATGTTCTTTGAATCGTAAATATATTTCAATAAAATTATAGGCTTTTTATGAAAATTAAACAAAAAGAACTTTACAACGCCGTTGTTCTTGAACTTCATGGAAATGTAATGGGTGGCCCCGATGCTGCCGAATTAAATACTCTTTTACATAAACTTTTAGATGAAGGTAAAAAAAATGTTGTAATTGACCTCTCAAATGTTAAGTTCATTAACAGCTCAGGGCTTGGAATTCTAATTAGTGCATTAACTACAATGAAAAATGGTGGTGGAAATTTAAAACTTGCTAATGTGACTGAGAAAATTCAAAGTCTTCTTATGATAACTAAATTAATTACCATATTTGAACATTACGAATCAGTTGAAGAAGCTGTTAAAAGTTATCAAAACCAAAACTAAAAATTTTATTTTTTACATAAACCTACATCCGTATTAGTTTTTTTACTAATACGGATTTTTTTTTGAAAAAATGAGGTTATATATGAGTGTAATTGTTGTTGTTGGTTCTCAATGGGGTGACGAGGGGAAAGGGAAAATAGTTGATCTAATAAGTGAGTCGGTTGATGTAGTTGTTAGATATCAGGGCGGTGCAAATGCTGGACATACAATTTTTGTAAACAACAAAAAGTTTGTTTTGCATTTAATACCATCGGGGATTGTTAGAAATAATATTTTGTGTATTATAGGAAATGGTGTTGTGTTGGATCCAACAGCTTTCTTCGAAGAATTGGAATTTCTTGAAGATAATAAGATTAAGACAAGTAATAGAATTTTAATTCTTCCTAATACTCATCTGGTACTGCCATTTCACAAAGTTATTGATAAATTAAATGAACAAGGAAACGATAAAATTGGAACAACAGGCAGAGGTATTGGTCCTGCGTATACTGATAAATATTATCGTCTAGGCATAAGAGCAATTGATTTATTTAACGATGATTATTTAATAAACATTCTAAAGAGGAATCTTGCTATAAAAAATTCTTTAGCTAAATCTTATTATGAGGTTAATGAATTTTCATTCGAATCAACTTTAAATTATCTATTCGAGATAAGAAATAAATTGAAAGAATACATTGTTAAGGATTCTACAATTGTTTCTAGATTACTTGAGGAAGGTAAAAAAATTCTGTTAGAAGGTGCTCAGGGAGCTTTACTTGATGTTGATCATGGTACTTATCCGTTTGTTACTTCTTCAAATCCTACTATTGGCGGTGCCATCACGGGAACGGGAATTCCATCTAAACGTATTTCGGAAATAATTGGGGTAACGAAAGCTTATTGTACAAGAGTAGGTGATGGACCATTCCCAACGGAACTTAACAATGAGATGGGTGATCATATTCGAGAATATGGAAATGAATACGGAGCAACAACTGGTAGACCGAGAAGATGCGGATGGCTCGACTTACCAGCATTGAAATATTCTGCAAAAATAAATGGATTCGATTCTCTTGCGATTACTAAACTTGATGTTTTAAGTCAACTTGATAAAATTAGTATCTGTACTGCATATAAACTTAACGGTGAAATTATTGATTATTTCCCAATTGATACAACTACTTTGTACAATGTAGAACCAGTATATAAAGAATTTGAGGGATGGGGAACATCAATTCAGGGATTAAGAAAAATTGAACAATTACCAGCTAATGCAAGAAAATATCTGGAATTCATTGAAGAAAACATTAAAGTTAAAATAAAAATAATATCGACAGGATTTGAGAGAAATGATACAATTATCATTTAAATCAATTATGACATCAATTATTTTATTGTTCTTTAGCTTAATAAATTTTTCTCCGCTTCAAGGTGGAAATGAAAGTAATAATAAACTAATTGTAGTTTATCCTAAGCCCAATCAAGTAATTTCTGATCAAAATGGTTACTGTTTAGTTTTGGGTAGAGTAGATAAAAAAATTGACTCGTTATACATTAATGATGAAAAAGTTAATGTGGATCAGAATGGTTCTTTCTTACATTATACAAGAGTAATATATCCAGAAATTAATGATTCACTTTATCTTTCATCGGGGAAATTAATTCAAGGCTATTTTGAGTTTAGATTTATTTCAGATAAAACTATTGATACTTTCTTGCTTCCAGTAAATTTAAATAAACCATTGAGAACACTCCCCGAAGATAACTTAAGAATTGATGATAATTTTTCTGTAGAACCTGGTGAAGATTTATTGCTTAAAGCTGGTGAGATTTTAGAAATAAAATTTAAAGCAACACCAAATTGCACCGGTTATTTTATGATAGATGGAGAATCTGAAAAGTATCCTCTTACAGAAACATACATTACCAACCAATATTATCTTGGCGAAGCAGTTTTTGGAAATGGATTTAAACTCTCAAAAGATACAGTTAAGGGAATTTATGTTGGGCATCTAATAGTTCCAGATAAACCTTGGAAAAATAAAGAGATTAAAATTGTACTTGAACATAATTTACTGAATAAGAAAGAATTCAAATTACAATCAAGAATCTCGGTCAATCAAGAAAAGTTTTTAAAAATTGTTAAAATTTTGAAAGAACAAAATCTTGTGATCGGTCGAACTGGACCAATGCTTGGTTATAACTTGTTCTTGCCAGAAGGTGTTAAAGCAGTTTTTGATGGAGAAAGTAAAGGATTCTATAAATTAAAGCTAACGAGTAATCAATCGATCTATGTTCCAAAAACATCAGTAAAGTTTTTACCCGACGGAACCATACCACCAAAAAGTACTGTAGAAGTAATTCGCACCACAGATGAAAAAGATTTTGTCCGTGTGGAAATTGGATTGAAAGAAAAACTCCCTTATAAAATCAAACAAAATGAAAATCCCTTATCAATCAAATTAAATATTTATAATGCAATCTCTAATATAGACTGGATTTATTATGACCGAAGTCAAAATTTAATTACAAATATTACCTGGAATCAAGTTAATGATGAGGAGTTAGAGATTAATATCGCTTTAAATCAGAAACATCTCTGGGGATATTCAATTGGATACGAAGAGAATATTCTTGTATTGAAAGTTAAGAAAACACCAAAAATTCAGAAAAGGTTTTTGTTCTTTGGGAGTCCTTTGAAAGGCATAAAAGTAGTTCTTGATCCAGGTCACAATGCAGATGATGGAGCTGTAGGTCCTTCTGGTTTAAAAGAAAAAGATATTAATCTGGTTTTAGCAAAAATAACGAAAGAAGTTCTTGAAGAAGAAGGAGCAAAAGTATTTTTAACAAGAGAAGATAATCCATTACCACTTCGTGAAAGATATTCAAAAGTTATTTCCTTTGAACCTGATTTTTCAATTAGCATTCATAACAATGCTGTACCTGATGGAGTTAATCCATTAGAGCATAATGGTTTTTCTGTTTATTATTATAATCCTAATGCTCGAGATTTTGCTTTAATCCTGCACGAAAAATTAAAAGAAAACTTAAGTTTACCTGATTTTGGAATGTATTGGGATAACTTATATATGTGTAGAATTCCTGAAACGATCTCAATTCTTGTAGAACCAACTTTTATTATTCATCCTGAACAGGAAAGACTCCTGATGGATAAAGATTTTCAGTTAAAAATTGCTCGTTCGATTAAAGAAGCATTAATTGAATTTCTGGAGAAAGTTAGAGAATGATAAAGTTTAAAAGAGAATTCCCTTTGTACATTAAATTTATTCTTCTTGCCATTGCAACAATAATTGCCGCATCAACTTTGATTTACACAAATAATGTAGTAAAGCAATTGCAAGAAAGAGAAAAACGAGTTGCTACTCTTTTTGCAAAAGGTCTTGAGTATGTTGCAAATTCAAATGAACCTGAAAAAGACTATACATTCATCTTTGAAAACATTATCCAGGAGATTGATTTCCCATTAATTTTGACAGATTCTGAAAATAATTTTGATCCAGATAATCCCACTGAAATTAGAAATGTTGAAATTGATTCAAATTGGACTCGTGAGCAAAAAATAAGATTTATCTCAAGTCTAATTGAAAAGATGGATAAAGATCATCAACCAATACTGGTAACTTATGCAGATTCAATTGTTTTAAGTAAGATTCATTATGGTAACTCGAAACTTGTAGAACAATTAAAATATTATCCTTATGTTCAATTGTTAATTGCAGCAGCGTTTATTCTAATGGCTTACATTGGATTTAGTTATGTTAAAAAAAATGAGCATAGTAAAATTTGGGTTGGTTTATCTCGTGAAACAGCTCATCAACTTGGTACACCACTTTCAAGTCTGATGGGCTGGATTGAACTTTTAAAATTAAACTATAGAGATCCTGATAAAGTGAATGATTTAATTTCTGAAGTGGAAAATGATCTTGAAAGATTAAAGAAAGTTGCAAATAGATTTTCGAAGATTGGATCAATTCCTGAAATGAAAAATGAAAACTTAGTTAAATTGATTGAAAGAGTGATTAATTACTTTGAGAGAAGAATTCCTCAAACAGGTAAAAATATAGAACTTCAGATTGAGTTGAAAAATGGTACTAAATCGGATAAAGAAAACTTTACTGCCAGAATAAATTCAGAACTATTTGAATGGGTAATAGAAAATCTTACCAAGAATTCAATTGATGCAATAGAAGAAAAATCAGGAAAAATTATTTATCAACTATCGTCAGACAAGAAAAATATTTATATCGATGTAATAGATACTGGCAAAGGGATTGATTTAAAATTCAGAAAAGAAATTTTCCGACCAGGATTCAGCACAAAGAAAAGAGGTTGGGGTCTTGGTCTTAGTTTAGCAAAAAGAATTGTTGAAGAATATCACAAGGGGAAAATTTTCGTTAAATCGAGCACACCTGGAAAAGGGAGTGTAATGAGAATCGTACTAAAAAAAATTTAATTTTATATTAACTTAGATCCATCATTCTTTTAATTGGTATATACGCTTTTTTAATTAAATCATCAGGCAAGGTTATTTCAGGTTGAAGTTCTAGCATGCATAAATATAGTTTTTCAAGTGTATTTTTTTTCATGTGAGGGCATTCGTTGCAAGCGCAGGTTGAATTTTCAGGTGGAGCTGGGATAAAAATTTTATCTGGACAACTTTTTTTCATTTGATGTAATATACCTACTTCTGTAGCTACAATAAATTTTTTGGCAGGGTT
This sequence comes from uncultured Ignavibacteria bacterium, assembly GCA_937944105.1. Lineage (GTDB taxonomy): Bacteria > Bacteroidota > Ignavibacteria > Ch128b > Ch128b > Ch128b. Next base: position 20,891 of record CALDZP010000046.1, on the reverse strand, counting down.
TTCTTTGACAAACTTAAGTAATTGACTCGTTGAACCTATGAAATCAGAAATATCAAGGACTTTTTCTTCGCATTCTGGATGCGCAATTAATAATGCATCAGGATTTTCCAATTTTATCTTTTCAATTTTCTGTTGAACAAACTGTTCATGAACTATACAGGTTCCGTCCCAAAGAAGCATCTTACGACCTGTTTTTTCCATTAAATATCTACCGAGGTTTCTATCAGGTGAAAAAAGTATTTTTTGATTTTCAGGAATAGAACGGATTATTTTTTCAGCATTTGAAGATGTACAAATTATATCACTCAAAGCCTTAACAGCAGCACTACTATTTATATAAGTAACAGCGTAATATTCTGGATGCTTGTCACGGAATTGTTTAAACAATGTAGCAGGGCAACTATCGGAAAGTGAACATCCCGCTGTAATATCTGGAATGATAACTTTTTTGGTTGGATTTAGAATTTTTGCAGTTTCTGCCATAAAATGAACACCAGCAAAAACAATCACATCAGCATTTGTTTTAGCAGCTTGTTTGGATAGCTCAAGACTATCGCCAACAAAATCAGCTAAGTCTTGTATATCTGCTTCTTGATAATAGTGTGCTAATATTATAGCATTAAGTTCTTTTTTTAAAATTTTTATTTCTTGTTTCAAATTTAATTCAGTCATTACGTCCATAGATACAATTCCTTTTCAATTACAAAGCTAGTTTTCTTTTAAAAATAAACCAAACATCAATTTGAAATATTCAAAAAAAATTTAGAAATTTGCATACGAATTTGAGAAGATAAAACCTCCTCCTTAGACCTCCTTAAATTCGTAATTCTCCTACTGCCAGAGTTTCCCTCCTCTCTGGCAGTCTATTTATTTTGCTATTAAATATTAAAGAATCAAAGCATTATTAATGTTTTTAACTTCATTTGCTAATAATAACAAAAGTTAAATGCAATGCCTTCATTTACTACTTTCAATAGTTTCAATATTTTTTTACATTAAAAAAAATTATAGTCACTTGACAAACAATAATTTTTTTGTGAAATTGATATTAAAATTGGAGTTAAAAGGTGAATAAGGGACATAAAAAATTTTCAATATTTTTAACGGTTACAATTTTTTTTGTAACAATTCATAATTTGATGTCACAGGAAAATATAATAGAATTAAGATCAAAATATAATTCACTTGATAAATTTTGGGTAGGAACCTTTGAAGTAGGACTTTCGATGCCATTTAGTGACTTTCAAACTCCTAGTGTAGGGTATATAGGGAAGGCGGGGTTAGAGTATTATTTCCCATCTCAATCTTTTTTAACATTTGGATTACGATTACATGGCTCATATGGTGAATTAAAAGGAGAATCAAATACCGGTCGACTTAGTGGTGATGGAACTCTAAGAAGATTAGTAAAAACTTTTAATACACCTTTTGTGCTTTTAGAACCTTCATTTACGATTGCTTTGGGTAAAGGTAGATTTATACCATATTTAGCAGTTGGAGCTGATTATTTTTTAGCATTTATTCCACTTGAAAATAATAGTTATTCGCTTTTTACAAATAGTAAAAGGAGTCCATTTTTAACCTTTTCTGGTGAATTTGGAATAAGAACTTTCATTCACAAAGATTTTAGTTATAATATATCTGTAAAATATTTCAAAGGTGCGATAGATGAATTTGATGGTTTTGTTTCTCGAAAAAATGACTCATTTATAACTATAACAACTGGAATATCGATGCACTTATTTAGAAAAGAAAGAATAAGGTGAAGAAATGAAAAAACCATTTTTAATTTTTTACTTTTTTTTACCTCTATTTATTTTTTCACAAATAAGAGAATATCCAAATTTTTTGAGTAATTCATTCTGGTTAGGAGTTAGTGGTGGTTTAAATTATTACAAAGGAAATTTTTCTAAATCTAATACTGAATTCTATAGTCGTGGTGAATTTGAATATCTTTTTGAATCAGAAGCAAAATCATTATTCGGATTAAAAGTTTTTTCGGGATATGGATCTCTTTCAGGGGAAAATACAAATCCTTTATCTATCGGCTCACCTCAAAGAAATTCTATGAATTTTTTGACTTATTTCCTTGATGCAGGTGTGGGACTATCATTTTTGCTAAATTACAATACATTAATTCCTTATGTTACTTTCGGTGGTTATACAACTTACTGGATAAAAGTTTTGGATCAATTAAGAAATGAAGCTTTCAATACCAAAAGGAATATTCAATTAGGATTTTTTAGTGAGGGTGGATTAAAAATAAAACTTGCTGATGGATTAACTCTAAATCTTTCCGGTATAGTTAACTATCCAAATACAGATGAAATTGATGGAAGGATAAGTTCAAAAAAAGATTTATTTGTTACTGGTCTTGCAGGTTTTTCAGTGTATTTTGGAGGTTTGAGGGATTTTGATAAAGATGGAGTCCCTGATAGATTTGACTTATGTCCAAATACGCCTCCTAATATAAAAGTTGATGAATTTGGTTGTCCTGTTCGTGTTAAGAAGGATTCGGATTTGGATGGAGTAGAAGACGAATTTGATAAATGTCCTGATACTCCTTCAGGTGTTGTTGTTAATAAAGATGGATGTCCAATAGATTCTGACGGTGATGGTGTCCCGGATTATCTTGATAGATGTCCTGGTACTCACACTGGTTTCCCTGTTGATGATAAAGGTTGTCCATTGGATTCTGATGGTGATGGTGTTCTTGATCCATTCGATGAATGTCCAGATACTCCAAGAAATATTTTAGTGAATGATAAAGGTTGTCCAAAAGACTCAGATGGTGATGGGATCCCGGATTCATTTGATAAATGTCCTGATACACCAACTGGAGTTAAAGTTAATTCCGAAGGGTGTCCTGAAGAATTAATTAATATTCAACAGGAGGAACAAACTTTCATTCTTCAGAGTATGACAACATTTGAAGTTGGTAAATCGACTTTGACAGAGAATGCAAAAAAAGAACTTAAACAACTGGCAGAAAAAATTAAAAAATACCCGAATTCATTTTGGAGAATAGAAGGTCATACTGATAGTCAGGGTTCATCAGAGTTTAATAAAAAACTTTCACAAGAAAGAGCTGAAGCAGTGAAGAAATATTTAATTAGTTTAGGTATTCCAGAAAAATCTTTAATAGCTCAAGGAATGGGTGAAGATTATCCAATAGCTGACAACAAAACAGAAGAAGGACGTCAAAAAAATCGAAGAGTTGTTATTACAAAAATTAAATAAATTTATTATATTAAAAACAAAAATTGGAGGATTAAAATGTTTAAGAAAATAATACTTACTTTTTTTGTGGTAGTATTGTGCTTTAGTCTGAATTTAAAAGCACAACAAGTTAAATATAATCCCTTAAGTGGATATTTCGGTGCTACACTTGATGGTGGTATAAATATTTCTGTAGTAGATCCAGGTAACCGGGTGAATTTACCAACTATTAGGGGAGGATTAGAATATTTCTTTTCAACAGATAATAGGCATGCATTTGGTTTGAGATTTCTTGTGGGATATAATTTTCTCCAGTTTAAGAATATGACTGGCGATGCTCAAAGAAATTTTGTTTACGATGGTAAATTTGGAGCACTTTATTCTTATGGGAGCTCAGATTGGTTACCATATTTAAGTGCTGGATTGAATTATACTTTTTATCATTCAAAGAAAATTGCAAATGATAATAAAGCTTTGGGATTTTATGGTGAAGCTGGTTTAAAATATTTATTATCAGATATGTTTAGTTTAAATCTCGCAGGTGCTTATAACTTTGGTGGTCAGGATTATTTTGAAGGTATAAAGAGTGGAAAATCAAATGATGGTTATGCAACGGTTACTTTAGGATTAGGATTTACTTTTGTTAAAGGTGTTGATTCAGATGGTGATGGAGTTCCCGATAAATACGATCAATGTCCAAATACACCATCAGGTGTAAAAGTTGATAAATTTGGTTGTCCAATTGATAGTGACGGGGATGGGGTACCTGATTACTTAGATAAATGCCCGAATACTCCGAAAGGTGTCCAGGTTGATAAAGATGGTTGTCCCGTTGATAGTGATGGTGACGGTGTTCCAGATTACTTAGATAAATGTCCAAATACTCCTACTGGTGTAAAAGTTGATAAAGATGGTTGTCCAGATGATAGCGATGGTGATGGAGTACCAGATGACTTAGATAAATGCCCAGATACTCCTGCTGGTGTTCAAGTAGATGCTAATGGTTGTCCAGTTGATAGCGATGGTGATGGAGTACCAGATTACTTAGATAAATGCCCAGATACACCTGCTGGTGTGAAAGTAGATAAAGACGGTTGTCCAGTAAAAGAAGAAGCTTATCAGGTAACAGTGTACTTTGGTTTTGACAGATATGATTTAAGAAAAGAAGAAAAAGCTAAACTTGATGAAGCTGTTAAATTTATGAAAGAAAATCCAGATGTAATGTTCTCAATCGAAGGTCATGCATGTCCAATTGGACCTGCTGCATATAATATGAAACTCTCTGAGAGAAGAGCAAATACAGTTTATAAATACTTAGTAAGTCAAGGTATTGATAAGAACAGATTTATGACAAAATGGTTTGGTGAAGAAAGACCAGTTACAAAAGTTAGAAAAGAATACTGGAAGAATAGAAGAGTACTTGTAATTGAATTGCTTGAGAAATAATTGAGTCGATCAAACTGATAAAGCCGTCCAATTTGGACGGCTTTTTTATTTTAAAAAACTATACAATACAATTACTATAGATATGAAATGAATAACTATTGTAAGATGAGACTTCGCTGGAAATTTGATAAAGATATTGGAAAAATCACTGGAGCAAAAATAAAACTATCTCTGTAGTAAGATTATCATAATCTATTATTATTTATCTGGAGCGAGTTTTATTTTTACTTAAAATTTAAAATTTTGATTCTGTAATAAATTCGTATTGAAAATTAAAGTTATACAAGTCTCTTTTATCTCTTGTAATAATATATATGTTAAGTTCTGCGGGAGTGAGTTCATTCTATTATGGATTATTTAAAATTTAAATAGAGTGTCGAGAAAAGAAAATTAACTTTTTCAGAATATTTCACTGAATATTTTTATAATGAGACTATTTTATAAAAGTTTTATAATAAAAATTGAAGGTTAATTATTAAGTATTAGTGTATTTTCCCTTTCTAGGAATTATTAAATGTTTTGATTTTTTCAAAATAAAAAGATTCCTCTATCGAAAAGTTTCAAATCTGATTAATTTTTAATAGAATAACTTTTAATAAATCTTTTTTAAGTATTTTTATTTGATTAATACCATTTTCCTGGTTTGTTGATATTTGCTGGTTCTGATTTCGTAAATGTAAGTTCCGCTTGGTAAATTTGAGGCATCAAAATTATATTCATAAGAACCAGGATTAAATTTTCGGGCATTTATAAGTGTTGCAACTTCTTTACCAAGCAAGTTATAGACTCTGAGTGTGATTATATCACTCTCTGGAAGTGTAAATTTAATGCTGGTTTTTGGATTAAATGGATTTGGATAATTCTGATAAAGGTTGAAAGATAAGTGTTCTTGCAGATCTTCATTTACTGAAGTAATTATTTGATTCCATTTTTGTTTGGCGTATGATAAGGTCGATCGTAATTCATTTAAATTATTTCCTGCTAAAACAGCAAATGAAATATTTAATGTGTCACCAGCATTGATTGTAAATGGTCCACTTGCTACAACAAACGAAACATCTCCCGCACCTGCTTGTGTTTTAGAAACACCACCACTAATTGACTGCCATTTTTCCGAATCTGTGAAACCATCATAAATTCCCCATCCTCCATCATTGCCAGCATTATTTATAGCTCTGAAATGATAATTTGAGTGAGAGATCAATGCAGAACCAACAAAGTAAGGAGTTGTTCCTGGTTGGTTATAAACATAACCCATTTTGCTAAGAGAATCCCATAGAGCAATATCATCAGCACCGCTTCCATCAATTAAATCCCAATCAAAAAATAATCCAGCGTGAAAGTTAGAAATAGTGGTATTAGTAGTATTAATAAATTTATAATGTAGAATTACATAGTCTGAGTTTAGAAAATCAGAATATGAATAAGAATTGAGAACTACTTTGATCCCTATTTTATTACTGCCTGCACCGTTATCATTGAAAACAGAAACGGCTTGCATATCTGCGACTGTACCAGGCTGGTATAATTTAATTGGAGTAACTATTGTGAAATCTTGATTTTGAGCGTTACCCGATTGATTTCGTGCCACATCTGAAATTTTCGATTGGCTTGTTCCAATTATCAATGCACCTTCAAATAGTAAATTGTTACTTGACTTATACTTAAATCCCTTGCCTTGAGTATTATTAGGATAATCATTAAAAGCAAGATTCCCTTTACTTCCAATTGTGATTGTAATGTTATTGTTATTTGAAACTACATAGCTTGGGTTTGCTACAAAGTTTATTATTTGCCAATCCGAGTAACTTCCATCTGAATATGAAATAAGAAGAGTAACACTTACATCATAACCAATTGAATTGCTTGCTTGTATTCTAAATGGAGAATTAAAATTATTAAAAATTTCATTTGTTGATTTTGAGCCGGCATTAAATGAATTATTTGTTACTGAAATCCCTGCCGTAAGAGAACTCAATGTTATATTTAAATTGCTTGTTTGAGAAAGAATATTTTTGAAAACGACTTTTATTTCAGCCTGTTCATTTGGTTCTAATGTTCCGTTACCATTTCCGAATGGAGGATTATCATTTAATTCATAAGATAACATTCTGACTGCGGTGTTTATTGAATCTTGTAATGCTTTCCAGGCGTTGACTCTACCTTTACCAAGTTTATAATTATATGATGAATTTACATTATATATATTATCACAACTTACACGAATTTTTTCTGTAAGTTGTTCAGGAGAATAATTAGTATATCTTGCCTTAACTAGACCTGCAATACCTGCAACAACTGGTGATGCCATTGATGTTCCTGTTAAAAAAGAATATGTATTTGAGGACCACGTATTATATAAGTTATTACCCGGAGCACATACATCAATTGTGTACCCATAATTTGAATAGCTTGCTTTTCTGTCATCTGAGCCTGTGGCAGCGACAGATAAAACTTTTTCGTAACCTGATGGATAATGATCACTTGCAGAATTTTCATTACCAGCAGCTGCAACTATAAGTGCACCTTTAGAGGTAGCATAGTTTACAATATCTTGTCCGAACTGTGAAAATCCACCGCCACCCCAGCTACAGTTAATGACTTTAGCACCATTATCTGCAGCATATACAATGCCTTCATAACCATACCAGATATAAGGAGCGCCAGAACCTGGGTCTTTTTTATCATCTCGAGAAGTTTTAACTGCCATTATCTTACATTTAAACCCAACTCCTGCAACACCTATTCCATTATTTGTCGCAGCTGATGCAATACCAGCGACATGCGTTCCGTGATAGGGGGAATCTTCTCTTGGATCGTTATCGGGATTTCCATTAAGGCCACCAAAGTCCCAACCGCGGATATCATCAATGTAACCATTACCATCATCATCAATGTTATTATCAGGAATTTCGCCACTATTTATCCATATATTAGACTGTAAATCTGGATGATTCCAATAAACTCCAGTATCGATAATTCCAATAACGATTGAAGAATCACCTCTGGAAATATCCCAAGCATCGAAAGCTTTGATAATTGATAGATAATTTTGTGAGCCGATTAATGGATCATTAGGATAAAAATCGATTTTATATATATAGCGAGGTTCGGCGTACTCGATATTTTCAAGTTGACTAATTTTCTTAGCAAGTATTAATGGATCAACGTTCCCTGAGAATTTGATAGAATAGATTCTTGTTAATCCAAATGATGCTTTTAATGATAAATTACTTCTATCTGTAAAAACAGGTTCAATGGATTTTACATTTGTGACATTAAATATTTTCAGAAATGAACTTATGAGATTAAGATGATTAGTTTTATCATTAATTTCATTTTTAAATTTTACAATAATTTCATTAGAGCTATACAGTATATCGCCATTAGAAATTAATTTTATTTCACCATTATAGTTTTGTTCAAACCCCAAAAAGAATATTAAAGAAATTAATGAGATAAAAATTAAGCGCTTCATTTTTTTCTCCTATTTTTTTCAAGATATTAAAAGTATAATCCAGTATAAATACCAAACCGAATAGATAAACCACGAAAATTCATTTTTGGAACATTAATTAATTTTAAATCATTATCTTTTGACCAGTTGTCACTTAGAATAATATTATAATCTCCAGATAAAAAGAGTTTAATAAAATTTCCATAAAAATATTCAAGTGTAATTATAGGTAAAAGCGAGAAGAATGAATAACTTAATTTACGAGTGATGTTGTTTATTCCCGCAGGTATTAAAAGAATTTCGTTCCAAGAATTATAATCTGTTGTTTTATCAGATATATATAAATCAAGCGAACCCCCACCTATTCCAAGATCAACATTTGCTGAAAACTTTTTTGAATGATATAGTTCGTAACCAACTGTTCCGAATCCAACTCCGTATTCTAAATTAACTTTTGAATGATAGTTAGTTCCGTAAAGAGAACGAATTTTTTCTTTTTCAGTTGATGCACCTATTCCAAAACCACCAATTCTAATACCACCAATGGTTAGATTGCCACCACCTCCAAATCCAAAAAGTGATTTGTTTAATTGTGGTAGATCATATTTTTTTAATTCTTCATTTAAATCCGCCATTGATGGATTTAGAATTCCAAAATGAATACCACCCCCAATTCCCATTCGTCTCAGTAGTCCCCATTGTGTATTACCTATATTGTAAAAAGAAAAACAAAAAATTAGTAAGAGGATAATTTTATTTGTCATAAAAACTCCATTTATCATTTTTGTAAATTAATAATGATTAAAAAAGCTGAGAAATTCAATAGAAAATTCTTTCTAAGTAGTTTAGTTTTTATAATGTTTCTGTAGAGTTTTTAAAAGTGTTTTTTTCAGAAACTGGATTTAGCTTTTAATATTATGACATTATTAATTTTAATTTAGCAAATTTATAGAATATTATTTTTAAGTAAGGATAGGTTACAAAAATGTTTATATATTTCAGTCAGATTTAATTGAGTTGTAAGATATAAGGATATTGATAATGAAATATTTATTTTTATGTAAGTATATAAAAAATCATGAAATGTTATGTCAGAACATCAAAAAGGTATAATAGCCATAATTATTGCGGCATTATTATGGAGCACGGGTGGTCTTTTTATAAAATTAATTTCACTAAATGCTTATCAACTTTCATTTTACAGATCAATTTTTTCAGCATTAACGTTTATAGTTTTGTTTAGAAAAAAAGTTTTTGTTTTTAATTATTCAATTTTATTGAATGGTCTTTTTTACGCAGGCATTTTAATTCTTTTTGTAGTTGCCACAAAACTTACTACCGCTGCAAATGCAATTTTTTTACAATACACAGCACCAATTTATGTTTTGATATTAGAACCAATCATACTAAAAACAAAACTAAAAAGAATTAATGTAGTGTCAGTTTTTCTTGCATTTCTTGGGATGACATTATTTTTTGTTGGTGAACTTTCACCCGCACACTTTGAAGGAAATATTGTCGCATTGCTATCAGGAATTTGCTTTGCCGCATTTTTACTCGGAATTCGAAAAAGCGATGAGAGTTATCGTGTCCCAGCGATTTTCTGGGGAAATATTTTTATTCCAATGTTGTGTTTTAATTCTGTGTATCCTGAATTTAATATTGATTCAAAAAATTTATTGATGGTAGTTTATCTAGGAGTATTTCAGATCGGTCTGGCTTATGCTGTTTTCACTTATTCAATAAAAAGGATTGAAGGTATAGAAGCGGCTTTAATTGCAATGATTGAACCAGTTATGAATCCTATTTGGGTTTATTTAGGTTATGGAGAAAAACCGTCACCTTTTGCAATTTTAGGAGGATTGATAATTTTGTCAACAATATCAGTTCGAACAATTATAGCAGAAAAGCGAAGACAAAACTTTAAAAAAAATTAGAACAGCGAATAATGAACAGAAGGTTATTTCTGAAATTTTTTTCGTTGAGTTCGATTTCTATTCTCTTAACAAATCCAGTAAATAAAATTTTTGTCAGTAAAAGTTTAGAACCAAAAGAGGCACCATACAAACCTGATTTAAGAATTTGGTCAGATGAAAAAATTAACTTTTGCTGGATTGGACATTCTACATATTTGATTAATTTTTTTGGAACAATAATTTTAACTGATCCCGTATTTTCAAATCGAATAGGATTATATGCTTTAATCAGCAATCTAGGACCAAAAAGAATTGTTGCTCCTGCGATAAGACCTGAAGAAATTCCTGAGCCAAATTTAATTTTACTCTCTCATGCACATTTTGATCATATGGATTATCCAACACTTAAATTTTTTTCAGAAAAATTTAAAGATAAAGTTTTAGCTGTTACTTCTTTTAAGACAAAAGATGTAATTGAAGATCTTCCATTCAAAAAAATAATTGAACTGGATTGGGATGAATCAACTGATGTTCTCGATTTAAAAATAAGAGCTATTAAAGTAAAACATTTTGGATGGCGTTATCCCTGGGAAAATGATCGTTCAAAAGGTTTTGTAAATGGTAGAAGTTATAACGCATATTTAATTGAAAAGAAAGGTAAGAAAATATTTTTTGGTGGTGATACAGCATTTACTGATACCTTTAAATCACTCAAAGACGAGAATATTGATGTTGCATTGATGCCAGTTGGAGCATATAAACCATGGATTTCATCGCATTGTAATCCTGAGGAAGCTTTGAAAATGGCGGATGATATGAACGCAAAATATTTTTTACCAATGCATACAAGAACTTTTCCTCATGGTAGAGAACCGTTCGAAGAACCTATTCAATGGTTAAGGTCTTCTTCACCGAATTATAAAACAAAAGTTATGATTTTTGAAGTAGGTCAGACTTTTACGTTGATTTAGATTAAACAATCAAAGAAAAATCAATTTCAGTTGTTCTTCGACTTCTCGGAAAATAAGAAAGTAAAATTGAATCTCTAACTTTTCCACTACCTAAATAATAATTACCATATTTTACTGTAACAAAATCCGAATCGTGGAATTTCACTTTTGTTTTATGTCCCATGAAATAAGTGATAAGTTGTTCTTTGGTTTCTAATTCAATGATATTTTTTTGAATATGTTTACTTAAAATTTGAACCGCATTAGAAGAGAGCCGCCATCCTGATTTCTTATCAAGAGTTGCCAGTTTAATTCCAGTGCGTAGAATTTTCAATCTGGAATAATCAAAGTCATTTAATGCAGAGAAAAATATATCCCCGCTGCGCAAAACAAAAAGAAAACTCTTCCAGAAATTTTCATCTATTCCATAATTGATCGAAATTTGATTTAATATCGAAGAAATTTTTTTTGAATCATAAAAATAAATTTCTGTATTGGATGATTTTAATTCTTTATTTTTTTGTTTATCGTAACTAAATTCATCTGACTTTTTTAGTTTGATAATAAAAAAACCTTCATCATCATCGGTTGGATCAATTCTTACAGAGTGAAACAAATCAGTTCTGATGTTTCTGCCAGTATAGTTTTCAAACTTTAATTCAGAAATTTCTGGTTTAGTAATTTCAAAAGGATATTTAGTAATAAATTTATCAATTAGATACTCGTTTTCTTCAAGTGTTGTTGTGCAGGTTGAATAAACAATTTCACCACCAACTTTAACCATTTTTGCTGCAGCAACAAGTAGCTGATACTGAATTTGAGTAAGGTTGTCAATTCTCGAGAGATTTCTTTCTATTTGTTTCTTCGGTGTAAATCTTGTGTCACCCAAGGCAGTACAGGGAGGATCTACCAAAATTTTATCGAAGTAATCAGGAAATAAATTAGCTATTCTGATTCCATCGTTATTTGAAATAGTTGTGTTTAAGATACCCAGTCGATCAACATTAAACATTAATGCTTTTATTCTATCTAGAGAAATTTCATTTGCAAGGATGAAACCTTCGTTGTTCATCATTTCAGCAATTAAAGTTGTCTTTGATCCAGGAGCTGAACATAAGTCTAAAACTTTCTCATTTTTTTTTGGTGAGAGTGTAATTGCCGAAAGCATGGATGATTTGCTTTGAATGTAAATATAACCAAGAGCGTGTTCTAATAATTTACCAACAGGGAAGTTGGTTTTGTAAATACTTATTCCCCCTATAATTTCTTTTTTAATTTTGTGTTCTGAAGGTAAAAAATTATTTAGCTTTGAAATAAATTCATTCTCATCCAGTTCTACTGCTTTTAGTTTTAATTTATTTAATCTGAAGTGGGGCATAATCTATACCTTGAAGTTTTAAAACTTAATTAAGTTTATAGTTTGTCAAGTTGAAAAAGTAATAATCTCAAAGATTAAATGTTTCGGTAAACTTGATTTGATAATTTTCTAACTATATTTTTACAAAGTTTTTAGTTTGCGAGCATAATTTATTAGTCAGTGTTATTTTAAAAACAAAAAATGGACGGATAACCGTCCATTTTAAACAAACACAAGAATTTTTATTAACGATAATATTTATATCTGAGATCTTCAATCTTTGCTTTTTTCTTAAGCTCATTTACCCAGTTATTAATAATCATATTTTGTTTTTCCTGTAAAATCTGATTGCGTATTGAATTTTTTTGAACATCAAAAGCGGTTTTATCAAAATCTTGTTTGCTTACAAGTTCAATCAAATAGTAACCACGATTTCCTTTTACAGGTTGCGATACTTCACCAACTTTTAATTTGAAAGCGGCAAAGTTGAAATTAAAATCTCTTCCAACTCCACCACCAACAAATTGTCCATAATTAAATAACCCTGTTTGATTTACGACTATGGTAGTGTCAATTGTTCTTAAGTAGTCAAGTCCTTGACCTTGAGGAATTTTATTTCTTAATTCTTCAGCTTTCTTTTTTAATCTTTCAAATTTTTTCTCTTTAATTACATTTTGAATTATTTGCTGTTTGACTTCGTCGAAACTTTTTACTCCTTCCTCAGTTGCATCAGAAATTTTGACAACCACATATCCTTGTGAAGTTGGAAATACATCACTAATTGAACCGACTTTATTATCGAATGCAAATTTTACAAGTTGTTTGTACATTCCAATGCCAGGAATAAATTCTGCTTTATTGTTGAATGGGGTTGTTTCAAGAACCTGGTATTTCATTAATTCTGCTTCTTTTTCAAAATTTCCATTTTTCTTTACTATATATGCAAAATCTTGAGCAGCTTGATAAAGTTCCTCTTCAGTTTGTGCTGACAATTTAACCGGCATGTTGAGTTCAGAGGCAATAATTATTCTCTTACTTTTATCATGAATTTTAATTAAATGATAACCATAATCGGTTTTAACTGGACCAATTACATCACCAACTTTTCCACCAAATGCAGCTTTTTCAAATGGTGGGACCATCATTCCTTTACCAAACCAACCAAGATCTCCACCTCTTGCTGCAGAAATTGGATCTTGTGAATAATCTTTTGCAAGCTTTGCAAAATCTTCCCCGTTCTTTATCCGTTGTAATATTTCATTTACTTTTTTGAGGGCAGAGTTAGTATCAACGGATGCAGGAATTAAAATATGCGAAGCATGGACATATTCATCATTACCGATACTATCTCTTACAATTTTAAAGATAGAGTATCCAGAGTACGTGAGAACGGGACCAACAACATCACCGGCCTTATGTTTATAAAGTTGAACTTCACTTTCATAGGGAAGTGAACCATGTAAAATTGCTCTTTCTGAATAATTCTGGTTTGTATAAAGTTTAATAATTCCAGCAAAGTCTGTATCTCTTTTTGCTTCTTCTGCAATTGCAATAAGACTTTTAAAAACCGATTGGGAGTCAGTTTTGCTTGGCTGCCGCCTGAATATTACATATTTTAATTTTCGTTGAGCTTCAACTTTGAATTGATCAATATTCTTTTTGTAATAATTTTTCAAATCTTCTTCGGTATAGTTTACTTCATTATCTTTAATAGAATTTAAATCAAGTAAAACAAATTTAGCATCTGCTTTTACATTTTGTTCATAAAATCTTTTCTTTATTTCATTTTCCGGGACAATAATTGTTGCTTTAAGATAAGAGATAAGTTTTTCTTGTAGTCTTTGCTGTTTGACAAATTCTTCTGCTTGAGCAAGAGCCTCTTTGTTTCTTGGATCCATTATCGCTTGAAGGTACATTTGCCTGTTAAAATTACCAAGTGAATCTATGAAATTCCTTTTTAAGAATTCCGGAGGATTTTCACCTGTTATGATATTGTAGATTTCATCGTCAGTCACTTTAATTCCAAGTTTTTGAACTTCTTGTTCAATAAGAATTTGATTAACATAGGATTCCCAGACCTGGTCTCTAAATGTTGCAAGTTGATCATCTTCAATATCTTGACCGCTTTGAGCTTTTTGATTTTCTCTTGCTCGATCAACAATCTGATTAAATTCAGAAAATTTAATTTCTTTATCATTTATAATACCAACAATTGGGTCCTGCCTTTGTGAGGTTAATCCAAGATAGTTCATTCCCCAATCGAATATAATTGTAATTAAAAACATTACTACAAGACCAATTAAAATTGCGGGCATATTATCCCGCATTTTAGTCATAATTGCCATTCGAATTTCTCCTTTTCAATCATTTTTTTACTTAAACAAAGTATACAAATATAGTTTGAAAGGTTTTTTTTATCAATTAAAGATAGTTATAAATAATGAATCGAAGGGAATCTATTATTATTCAAAAAATAACTAAACGAATTTTTAAATAATCATTTGTTAGCTTGTATATTTTTAAGCTTGAGATTGTTCAAAAAGTTCTTTTTGTCAACTTTTCGATTTTTCTGAATTAGTTTATGTTTTTAGCTCATCATCAAAATTTAGATTATGAAAAAACACTAATATTCATCAGAAAGGGGTGAATAATGAAAATTAATAGTAAAGCTATGTTTCGAACCTTGTGATGGATATATTTCAGTATCTTTTCTTAACTTTCATATTTAACTTGGTTCAGCATCTTTTTGGATTCAGAAGCACGTGCGGAATGACCTATTAGGTTTTAAAGATTCCGAAATCATTTTGTGGTTTTAATAAATGATTTAGATGAAAATTCTGGATTTGATTTATATGAATTATTCAAAATTTTGCTTTCGGAGAAATATGAGCAATTTTAATAAGCAAAAATTATTTCATGGTAGAATAAAATCTTAATTATTTAATCGCTTAAATTAATCTTTGAATTGGTGGTTTAGTAGATAAACTCGAGGTAGTATGTGCCAATTACTATTGAAATTATTGTTATTAATAAACCTACTTTTAAATATTCTCCAAAATTTAATTTAATACCATAATGTTTAGCCGATTCGGCAACAATCAAATTTGCCACTGAGCCAATTAATGTTAAATTTCCTGCAAAAGTTGTAGACATAGCAAGTAATAACCACGTTTTTTCAGGATTTACAAATTGAATAATAAATGGTTTGACTAACATAACAGCAGGTACATTAGAAACCAGATTACTTAACATTGCTGAAAAGAAAACAAATAGGTGGCTGTTTCCTCTTGTCATTGGTTCAATTAAATGAAATAACTTTTGAGTAAGAGCATTTCTTTCAATAGAGCCAGTTATTACGAATAAACTCGCGAAGAAAACAAGTAACGACCAATCGATTTCAATAAAAACTCTCTGGGGTTTTAATCTTCTTGTTATCAGTAAAATTGAAGCGGAAGTTAAAGCAGCAAGAGGTAACTGATAGCCGGTAATAATCATTATTATGAATATAATACCTGAGAAAATGCTTTTATTAAATAAAGGTTTGTAGATTCTAAATTTAAATTCAGGGTTTTGAACAAATTTAGATTTTGAGAATTCTCCTCTGTATATGGTTACGATTATTAAAAACAAAATAAACAAACTGAGAAGTGAAGGAATAATCAAAGCTTTTGTAAAATGAATAAAGGAAATATTGGAGCTCATTCCAATAATCATGTTTTGTGGATTACCGATTATTGTTGCCACCGACCCGATATTAGCTGATGTAGCAAGAGCTATCAAGTAAGGTACAGGATTTCTATTAAGTTGTGTGGTAATTTCAATGATAAGTGGAGTAAGCATAAGACATATGGTATCATTTAAAAAAATAGCGGAAAGAGCTCCGGATGAAAAAATGATTAATAGTAAGAGATCAATTGGTGTCTTTGAGTAATGAATAATTTTTGATGAAATGAATTGAAAAAAACCAGAGATACCAAGATTTACATTAATGATCATCATACCGAGTAATAATGAAATCGTATCCAGATCAATTGAAGTGTATGCATCTTCTAAAGTAATTGCTCCAGTTAAAATAAGGAAAGTTGCACCGACCAGTGAAATAGTTGCTCTGTTCATTCTAAGTTTTGGGAGACTTCCGATAGCAATTCCAAATAGTGTGATTAATGTAATGGTTGTTGTTAAAAAAAGTTTTATGTCGATATTCTTAAAGATCATTGATTTATCCAGTTATAAATTATTTCGTTACCATATTGAGTTAAAATAGATTCAGGATGAAATTGAATTCCCTCAACAGGATAAATTTTGTGACGAATAGCCATTATTTCATTATCCTCACTTCTTGCAGATATTTCAAAATCATCTGGAAGTGTAGCTTCATCAATCACGAGTGAATGATATCGAGCGGCTTTAAATATTTGAGGTATGTTTTTGAATATTGTTTTATTATCATGTTTAATCATGGAAATTTTGCCATGCATGATTCTTTTTGCCCGGATGATTTTTGCACCAAAGATATAACCGATTGCCTGATGACCAAGACAAACTCCAAGAATCGGAATCTGTTTATAAAATTCTTTTATTGCAATTAGTGAGGATTTAGAATTTTCAGGTCTGCCAGGACCTGGAGAAATTAAAATTTTTTCTGGAGAAAGCTCTTTAATTAATTCCGTGGTTAATTCGTCGTTTTTCATTACTAAATAGTTTAGTTTAAGGGTAGCGATTTGCTGAACAAGATTATAAGTAAAAGAATCATAATTATCTATTATAAGAATCAATTTATCAACCTAAATTTTAATTTTTTATTTCACATAAAGCCTTAAAGACGGAGTAAATTTCTTCTTCCGTATTATAAAAATGTGGAGAAAATCTCAAGTAACCTTCACGCACTGAAGTGATAATTTTCCTTTCTTTTAATTTTTTGTGAACATCATCGGGATTATTAATTTTAATCGTAACAATTCCTGCAATCTCATTATCTGAATTTGGTTTGAAAAGAAGTTCGAATTTTTCCCTTTCAAGCAATTGAATTAAGAGCTTTGAGTTGTTGAGAACAGATTTTTCAATTTCATTTATACCTATAGAAGAGAAGAATTTAATATTGGAATTAAAGGAAATTAACCCAGAAAAATTTAATGTTCCGTTTTCAAATCTTCTGGCTGTATCATCAAGTTCAAGTTTGTAGTCGAGAATTTTCCACGGATTCTTTACACTTAACCAACCTACAGATTGCTGATCTATTTTATCCTGTAGTTCTTTTGAAATAAAAATGAAAGTTAACCCTTCAAGACCAAGAAACCATTTTTGAATACCCGAAGCTAAAAAATCTACATTCATTTTTTGAACATCAATATTTACAAC
Source organism: uncultured Ignavibacteria bacterium (assembly GCA_937944105.1). Lineage (GTDB taxonomy): Bacteria > Bacteroidota > Ignavibacteria > Ch128b > Ch128b > Ch128b. Next base: position 3,188 of record CALDZP010000046.1, on the reverse strand, counting down.
GCCGAATGATTGAATAGCATCAACTGAAAAGATAATTCCATTCTCTTTACATAGTTTCCCAATTAACTCAAGATCACATCTATAACCACTGAGAAATTGTACATGACTGATGGATAAAAGCTTCGTTTTGTTTGTAATTGTTCTTTCAATCTCAAGTAAATCAATCATTCCATTTTTAGAAGGCAAAATTTTTACATTTACACCTTTCTTTTGTAAGTTTAGAAAAGGATAAACATTTGCTGGAAATTCAATATCAAATAGAATTATTTCATCACCTCGTTCCCATTTTAATCCTTGAGCGAGTAAGTTCATTGCATTCGAAACATTATCAACAAAAGCTATTCTATCCGGACTTGAGTTTATAAAGCGTGCAACAAGAATTTTTGTTTCATTATTGATCTTTAAAAGTTTTTCGTAATTATCTATTGATTTTTGACTTCTTTCTATTAAATAATTGTTCAAAGCATCTATAGTAAAATCGGGGATTGGACCAATGGAAGCATGATTAAAATAAATAATACCGTTTTCGATATATTTAAAGTGTTTTCGAATGTCTGATTTATTTAACATGATATTTCTTTGAAATTTGGTTATAGAAAATTTTCATTTAGTTTTTCTAATTTAATCAAAAAAGTTTTTACTGTGATGATACGAGGAATCAGATTGGTTTTATATTTGATAAAGAAAATTTTTATTCCGTGTTGTGATTTTGAAAATTCAGACTAATACTTTGACTAATTTATTCTTATAATTTGATTTGTAGTGTGATAAGATTTCCAAATCCTTGAAAGCACATCTTTAATAAATTAAATTGCAATAAACAATTATTTCTTACTAAAATTGGTGTGAGTATGAGTTATTCAAATCTTAAAGAATATCTTGAAAAATTGAAATCAGAAAACGAATTGCTAATAATTGACGAGCCAGTAGATCCAATTCTTGAGGTTACAGAAATCTCACATCGTGCATTGTTGATGAATAAACCAGCCTTACTTTTTACCAGACCAGTTGGTTCTAAATATCCATTATTAATGAATACATACGCTTCAGAGCGAAGAGTTGAATTAGCGCTCTTAAAGGATCCAGATGAACTCGGATATGAACTTCTAAAATTTGTCGAGTTGTTAATGCCACCAAGATTTAATGAAATTTTGAAAAGAAGAGAAATTCTAAAAAGGGTTCTTTCAACATTTTCAAAATCAGGTGGCTCATATTCACAAAGTGAAATTGTTCCAGTTCGATTAAGTGATTTTCCAGTATTAAAATGCTGGCCCGAAGATGGGGGTAGATTTATTACATTACCTCAAGTTTTTACTTATGACCCGATTACTAAAAAGAGAAATGTTGGAATGTATCGAATGCAAGTTTTTGATGATGAAACCACAGGGATGCACTGGCAAATCCAAAAAGGTGGAGGATTTCATTTTTATCAATCTGAAAAACTTGGGAAAGATTTGCCAGTTGCTGTTGCTCTCGGTACAGATCCGGCAATGCTCTTTGCAACTATAGCTGCTCTTCCAGAAAATATTGATGAAGTTATGTTTGCAGGATTTTTAAGAAAGAAAAGAACACAAATGGTAAAAGGAAAATCAGTGGATATTTTAGTTCCTGCAAATGCCGAATTTGTTTTAGAAGGATATGTTCCGGCAAATTTCAGAAGAATGGAAGGACCTTTTGGCGATCATTTTGGGCATTACTCTGCTGCTGCTGAATTTCCAATATTTCGAATCAAAACAATTACTTCAGCAAAAAATCCCATTTATCCTGCAACCATTGTGGGAATCCCACCAATGGAAGATAAATTTCTGGGAGATGCAACACAGAAAATTCTTGGTCCTTTGATAAAATTAATTCATCCTGAAGTTGAATCCTTGTGGGCTTACTATGAAGCTGGATTTCATAATCTTCTTGTTGTTTCGGTTGATGAAAGATATCATAAAGAAGCTGCTAAAACAGCTTTAAGCATTATGGGAGAAGGACAGCTTTCTTTAACAAAATGTGTCATTCTTGTTGATCGAGGAATTAATCCTCGCGATTTTCGATCGGTACTTCGTGAAATAAAAAGAAATTTTGATCCTCACTATGATTTTATAATGATTCCTAAAGTACCTCTTGATACACTTGATTTTACGAGTTTCAAAATGAATTTAGGGAGTAAAATGATCATTGATGCAACGTCGGATGAACTTTCGAAAAACATCGAAGAAAAATCGGATTATCATGATTATGATCGAATTAAGAAAGTTTTAATGAAGGTTGATCCAGCAATCAGAGAATTTAACACATATGAAGATACATTATTGGTAATAAAAGTAGATAGAGATGGAAGAGAAACAATTGAAAAACTTGTCGTTCAAAAAGAATTACAATCATTCAAGATCATTGCTGTAGTGAGTGAAGATGTTGAGATTTTCAATCAAGAAAAGACAATCTGGGGAATTTTTACGCGTTTTGATGCCGAAAGAGATATAGTTTTTACGGAACAATCATTAATTGGAATTAGTCCTGTTTACAAAGGTGTGATGGGGATTGATGCAACATGGAAAGTTGGATATCCAAAACCATTGAGAATGAACGAAGAGATTGTAAAGAAAGTCGATGAAAAGATGAGTAAGATTTTTAAAAATTGATAGAATTTTATTGTAAAACTTGATTAAATCATACAAAGCGATTTTTACTTCATATGCATCAGACATTTTTAGTATAACTAATCCATACTTTTCTTTTACTTGTAATTTTAAGTCTTAATGAAAATCGAGGAAGCAGCCGTTTCTCTAATACCTGTCATTTTGAGTCCCGATGAAGATCGGTATAGCAATCCTTACTCTCATATCAGTCATTGCGAGCGAAACGAAGCAATCTTTTGTCTAATACCAGTCATTGCGAGCGGAGCGAAGCAATCCTTTGTGGTTAAGCCAATAATTTCCCAAAATGCCACATGTTTCTGTTTTGTAAAGGATTGCTTCGAGACAGCCAGAGGCTGTCTCTCGCAATGACAGACTAATTGGAAAAGTAATTACGAGTAAAAATTCCAATTTTGTTCTTTTGTAAAGGATTGCTTCGTCGTTTCACTCCTCGCAATGACTGCTATAAGGAACTGTCATTGCGACCCGCCAAAGGCGGGGAAGCAATCTTTTCTGGTCATGGCAAAAATTTTCATTTTGCATATTTGTGTTTTTGTAAAGGAT